>NZ_JBFBMQ010000002.1:0-330634 GCF_040687115.1 Microbacterium sp. NPDC076895 | reverse complement strand
GATCAACGACCACTGGGCATCCGACAGCAACTGGAATCGCGACACCATCCCAGACTCTCAGCCCGACCCCGAACTATTTATCAGACACGCCCTAGGTCGTCGTTGCGCGTGCCCGCTCGATCAGCTCGAGCGTCTGCGCGGTCAACAGCTGTTCGGCGCTCGGGTCTTCGCCTGCTGCGATCAGGGCGACGAACCGGTCGATCTCGCCGGCGAGCGGATGCGGGTCGCCGGGCACCTCGTGACGCGTCACGGTGCCATCGCGGTGGGTGAGCTCCACCACCCGCGGGGCGGCGATCTCGTCGATGACGAGCGTGGCATCCTCACCCTGGATCTCGCTCGCGAGCTGCGTCGTGCTGATCTTCGAGTAGCTCAGGTCGACGATCAACCCCGGGTACGAGGCCGTGATCGTTCCCGCACCCTCGACGCCGGAGGGGACGGGAACCACCGCCGTCGAAAGGCGATCCAGCATCCCGAAGTAACCCACCATGGCGTGCAGGCAGTAGACGCCGAGGTCGGCGAGCGCGCCGCCGCCGAGCGCGGGGTCGAACATGTTGACGCGCTCGCCCGCGAGCACGAGGTCGTAGCGCGACGACCGCTTCGCATACCGCAGCGATGCCAGGCGCAGCGTGCCGAGCTGCGGCAGCAGCGAGCGCACGAGCGCCGTGCCCGGGTCGTACTCGGTGCGCATCGCCTCGAGCAGCACGACGCCCGCATCCTGAGCCTGCGCGACGAGGTCGCGCCACTCCTGCGCGGTCAGCACAGCGGGCTTCTCGACGAGCACGTGCTTGCCGGCGGTGATCGCCGCCGCGACCTGCTCGGCGTGCACGCTGTTCGGGCTCGCGATGTACACGGCGTCGATCAGCGGGGAACCGAGCACCTCGTCGAGCGAGTCGCTCGACCAGTCGGCCCCGAATTCTGTGGCCGCTTCTGCCGCCCGGTCGGCATCACGCGAGTAGACGGCTTCGATCCGGATGCCGGTGGCCGCCGCGACGGCTTCGGCGAAGGACGCGCTGATGACGCTCGTGCCGATGACGGCGACGCGGATGGGGGTGTTGGCGTTGGTCACCGGACCAGCCTAGGCAAGGGAGACGCCCCCGGTGTCGAGCGAACCCCTACGCTGAGCCTCATGGCCACGACCTTCGTCATCGACTACACGATCGACCCAGCGAAGATGGAGGCTTTCGAGGCGTACGCCGACGAGTGGATGCGGCTGGTCGAGCGCGAGGGCGGCACTCACCACGGCTACTTCATGCCGTCCGAGGGCGCCAGCGATCGCGCCCTGGCCCTGTTCAGCTTCGACAGCCTCACGGCGTACGAACGCTATCGGGCGAACTTCGGCGTGGATCCCGAGTTCATCGCCGCCGATCGGCTGCGAGTCGATTCGGGCTGCGTGGTGCGCTGGGACCGCACGCTGATGCGCCCGCACCTTCCGTCCCGCTGACCATCGGCGCCGACCGTGGCCGCCGTCCGGCAGGGCGGCGGCCACGGTCGTTCAGTACTGCTTGTACGGCAGGTACTTTCCACTCATCTCGATCTTCACCCGGTCACCCGCAGGGTCGGGTTCGCGCGAGAGGTTCATCCTGAAGTCGATGGCGCTCATGATCCCGTCGCCGAACTCCTCGTGGATCAACTCCTTGAACGTCGTCCCGTAGACGCTGATCAATTCGTAGAAGCGGTAGATCAGAGGATCCGTGGGCACCTCGGTCGGCAGCGAGCCCTTGTACGGCACGGACTGCAGGATGCCGGCGGCATCCGGGGGCAGGTCGAACAGCTCGACCGCGATCGCCGCCTGCTCGGCGCTCATCGCCATCTGACCGAGGCACGCCGCCGTCGTCCACTCCTTGCTCAGCCCGAAGCGGTCGGCGACGACGGACCACGCGATGCCCGTGCGCAGCCGGGTCTGCACGATCCGCTCGGTGATGTCGTGACGGTCCATCAGCTGACGGCCAGTGCGCGGACGGTCTGCTCGGTCGTCCAGATCCCGTTGGCGAGGAAGCGGAAGTTGACGAGTGCCGCGAGATAGCCGTCACCCTCGGGTAGGCGTGGGCCGGCTGTCGCGTCCTTGACGACGACCACCTCGAAACCCTGCTCGACCAGTTCGCGCATGTGTCCCTCGAGGCAGAGGTTCGCCGCCATCCCCGCGAGCAGCACCTGTGAGACACCGCGCTTGCGGAGTTGGAGGACGAGATCGTTCGACTCAGGGCCGACGATCTTGTGCGGGGATACGATGACGGTCCGACCATCGTGGAGATGATCGTGGTACACCGGCAGGAAGTCGGCTCCAGAGCCTGCGAATCCCTCGGTGGTCAGCGCGCCGGTGCGGCCGAACATGCCGACCGCCTGCATGAACTGCTCGAGCGGGTCGCCGAACGTCCACGTCTTGTCTGTCGGGTAGAAGTAGTGCGGCGAGACGGCGACCACGATCCCCGCGGCCTTCGCCGCATCGAGCAGCTGCGAGATGTGCGCAACGGTGTCGTTCTCGGTGATGCTCTCGCCGAACACCGGCCATGACACCCCCGCGGGGCTGAGGAAGTCGATCTGCGGGTCGGTGAGCACGAGCGCTGCGCGGCTGAGGTCGAGCTCGAATCCGGAGTGCGGGAGAGCAGGCGTCGCCGGCTCGGCGTAGATGTCGACGGTGGTCATGGTGGTCCCTTCGGTGCGGAGTGGATCCCGCTCGGTGAGCGTGATTGCGAACATAGCCGACCGGTCGTCTATATATCCATACGGCGAGGCGACCTTTTACACGCCCGAAACGCGCCCGCTCAGGTGGTGGGGATGCCGAGCAGTGCGGGAAGAGTCGAAACCTCGAACCGGACATAGGGGTCGCGGCTGCGACTGACCTTGCCTCTCAGCGCGGCGCCCTCCCAGGCCTCGACGATCACCGCGGCGAGCTCGACCGCAGATCTCTTCGTTGCGATCGATCCGCCCGCCTGCCCTGCCGCCACGCACGAAGCGATCGCCGCGTCCCACCGATCAAGGATTCTCAGCAGTTCGGCGCGCGCAGGATCGCTCGACCCGCCCACTTCGAGCGCCATACGGCCGATCATGCAGCCGAGTACGAAGTCGTGCGACTCATGCTCATCGGCAAGGGCGCGGAAGAAGTTCGCGATGCGCGCCGTCGGCTCGACGTCCGATTCTGCCAGCAGAGGCAGCAGGTCTCGCTCGATCGGATCCCAGTAGAACGTCAGCACCTCGGCCGACAGCGCCTCCTTGCTGGGGAAGTACGAGTAGAACGAGCCTTTCGGCACGCCCGCGGCGTCGGTGATGTCCTTGACGCCCGCGCCCGCGAACCCGTCACGGTGCATGAGTTCAAGGCCCGCGCGCAGAAGACGGCGGCGGACATCCGGGTTGGACGGTCGAGGCATGGGCATAGGATAGCCGACCGACCGTCTTGTCTCGGATGCCGAGGCAGACCTCGGGTCGACGCGGAGCAACCGCGCCGACCCGGGAACCGTCAGCGGGCAGCGGCCTCCGACATCCGCTCGATCAGGTCGTTCGGCATGACGAAGCCGTTCGTCCGCGTCTTCTCGACGCCATCCTGGTAGAGCAGGATCGTCGGGGTGCCGCGCACGCCGAACTCGTCGGCGATGCCGTCGATCGCCTCGACGTTGATCGCGTTGAACGACCAGTCGTCGTGCTCGCCGGCCATCCGTTCGAGAATCGGTCGCAGCGATCGGCAGGGAGCGCAGTGCGTCCCCCACATCTCGACGAGCACGTGCGGCGAGCCGGCGATCGCCTCGTGCACCTGCTGCGAGCTGGTGAGTTCGGCGACGCCTGTCACGCGAGCGCCACCTCACGGTAGGACATGCCGGGCGTGAGGTACTCGGTGTCGGGCTCGGCGTCCATCTGCATCGTGATGTTGAACTTGTTGCCCCAGTTGAAGATGCCCGACGCGAAGACGAGCTCGACGATCTCCTCGTCGCTGAAGACGCCGGTCAGCTTGGTCCAGAACTTCGCGTCGACGGTGTGCGGGTCCAAGGCGATGCGCTCGGCGAACTGGATGGCGACCGCCTCGCGCTCGGTGAGGACGTCCGACGGCTCGGGCTGGTGCTCGAGCATCGCGTGCTCCTTGGTCTGCACCGTCTCTTTGACGCCCTGCGTGCGCACGGCCATGCAGTAGGCGCAGTCGTTGATCTGGCCGGTCTTCAGGCGCATCAGCTCGTAGATGTGCGGCTCGACCAGGCCGTTGGCGAAGAACGCCTCGAACGTCGGCACGATGGCCTTGAGCAGCTCGGGGCGATGGGCGATCGTGCCGAACATGGCAGGGTCGGCCCACCACCCGCCGGCCTCGACTCCGGCGAGGATCTCATTGACACGGGCGTCGGGGCTCTGGCCCGCCCGGAGGGGCTTGATACGTGTGCTCATCGTTGTGCTCCATCTCGATCAACGACCACTGGGCATCCGACAGCAACTGGAATCGCGACACCATCCCAGACTCTCAGCCCGACCCCGAACTATTTATCAGACACGCCCTAGGCGCCGGGCACCTCGGTGGGGCCGCGTCAGCCGAAGATCATCGGACGGTCATCGTCCTGGTCGTCTTCCCCCGGCGACAGCCGTGCCCGGTCGAGATCCACGACCACGGGGACGTGATCGCTCGGCGCCTCACCCTTGCGCTCGTTGCGATGGATGGCGGCATCCGTCACGGCGTCCGCGAGTGCGCGTGAGCCGAGGATGAAGTCGATCCGCAGACCCTCGTTCCGGGGGAACCGCAGCTGCTTGTAGTCCCAGTAGGTGAATCCCGTCGGAACCAAGGGTCTGACGACGTCGGCGAGCCCCGCCTGCTCGAGAGCGGTGAAGGCCTCGCGCTCGGGGGCCGAGACATGGGTCGAGAATCCTTCAACGATCGCGGGGTCGCCGTTGTCGGCATCCGTCGGGGCGATGTTGAAGTCGCCGACCAGGGCCAGCGGCAGGTCGGGGGTCGCAGCCAGGGTGCTGGCGGTGTACTGGCGGAGCGCCTCGAGCCAGTGGAGCTTGTAGACGTAGTGGGGGTCTTCGAGGGCGCGGCCGTTGGGGACGTAGAGGCTCCAGACACGCACGCCGTCGATGGTCGCCCCGATTGCGCGGGCTTCTTGCGGAGCATCCGGACCCTCGTGCCCCTTGGCGAAGCCGGGCATCCCGGCGAAGGCGGTCTCGACCTCGGTCGGGCGGGAGCGGCTGGCGATTGCGACACCGTTCCACTGCGAGAACCCGTGGGCCTCGACGTGGAAGCCCGCCTGCTCGAACTGCTCGAACGGGAACTGCTCGACCTTGCACTTGATCTCTTGCATCGCCAGCACGTCGATGTCTTCACGCACCGCGAAGTCGACGATCCGGTCGACCCGGGCGCGGACGGAGTTCACGTTCCAGGTGGCAAGGCGCATGATCTCAGCCTAGAGTCGCCCGCCGACCTCGCCCGCTTCGCGACGCGGGCTCCGGGGCGGGGTGTGGCTAACTCCTGAGTTCCGGGCCCGACGCCGGGTCGTGTCGGCGTGAGGATGCTGTGCGCCAGCCGAGTGTGCGGAGTTAGCGACGGCGCCGGCACGGGAGGCAGGGAATTGATCCGGCCCCCTCCGCTGCCTGGACCCAGATCGAGGCGTAGCGTGCGGTCCATGGTCGGCTCGCGGTGGGGTGTCGATATCGCTTCAGGTTGTCGCCTGGTTCAACCTCGCATCCGCGCTGCTGGGCATGGCGGGTCTCACCCTCGGTTTCATGCCCATCCCGACGGAGTGGATCGAGGGTTCGGTCTTCACGTCGTACGTGTGGCCTGGCGTCATCCTCGGGGTCGTCGTCGGTGGGTCGCAGGCGCTCGCGCTTGCGGCGCAGTACGGCAGGTATCGACTGGCCGCTGGCATGCACGCGGCGGCGGGGCTCATCATGATGATCTGGATCTTCGTCGAGATCGCCATCATGCTCGTGTGGTCGCCGCTCCACGGCATTTACTTCGCAACCGGCCTCATTCAGACCACACTCGCAGTGCTCGCACTCGGCGCCTGGCCCCGCCCGTTCCTCGCCCGCAGTCCCCGCTGACGCCGCAGAAACGGATGCTGCGCCTACAGCTCCCGCAGGATCTGCTCGACCTTCTCCTTCGCGTCGCCGAAGAGCATCTGGGCGTTCTCGCGGAAGAACAGTGGATTCTGCACGCCCGCGTAGCCCGAGGCCATCGACCGCTTGAAGACGATGACGTTGTCGGCCTCCCACACCCGTAGCACCGGCATCCCGGCGATCGGGCTGCCCGGGTCCTCGGCGGCGGCGGGGTTGACGGTGTCGTTCGCGCCGATGACGAGCACGACGGATGTCTCACCGAAGTCGTCGTTGATCTCGTCCATCTCGAACACGATGTCGTACGGCACCTTGGCCTCGGCCAGCAGCACGTTCATGTGCCCGGGAAGGCGTCCCGCGACGGGATGGATGCCGAACCTCACGTCCACGCCGCGTTCGCGCAGCTTCGCCGTGAGCTCGGCTACGGGGTATTGCGCCTGGGCGACAGCCATGCCGTAGCCCGGGGTGATGATGACGCGGTCCGCCTCGGCGAGGAGCTCGGCAGCGCCGGTGACGTCGATCTCGCGGTGTTCGCCGGTCTCGGCATCCGTCGACTTCGGTGCCTCGATCCCGAACCCGCCGGCGATAACGGAGATGAACGAACGGTTCATGGCGCGGCACATGATGTACGACAGGTAGGCGCCGGAGGAGCCGACGAGCGCGCCCGTCACAATGAGCAGGTCGTTGCTGAGGATGAAGCCTGCCGCCGCGGCGGCCCAACCGGAGTAGCTGTTGAGCATTGAGACGACTACGGGCATGTCGCCGCCGCCGATCGAGGCGACGAGGTGCCAGCCGAGCAGCAGCGCGAGGACCGTCACGACGATCAGCAACCACAGGTCGGGCGTGATGACGTACCAAACCGTCAGGCCGACGAAAGCGACCAGGGCGCCGAGGTTGAGGGCGTTCTTGCCCGGCAGCATGAGCGGCTTCGACGAGATGCGAGCCGACAGCTTCAGGAACGCGACGATCGACCCCGTGAAGGTCACGGCACCGATGAACACGCCGATGAAGACCTCCGCATGATGGATGCCGAGCAGAGCCCCGTCGATCTCGCCAGGGTCGAGCGCGCCGTTCCACCCCACGATGACCGCCGCGAGGCCGACGAAGCTGTGCAGAAGCGCGATGAGCTCGGGCATCCCGGTCATTTCGACAACGCGTGCGCGCCACAGCCCGATCGATCCGCCGATCAGCACCGCGACCAACAGCAACGTGAGCCCGATCGTGGCCTGCGGCTGCCCCCACAGCTGCTCGACCGTGAGCCAGATCGTCGCGGCGATCGCGATGACCATTCCCGCGATGCCGAAGAGCACGCCACGGCGGGCTGTCTCGTGCTTGCTGAGCCCGTGCAGGCTCAGGATGAACAGCAGCGCAGCAACGAGGTAGGCGGCCCCCGCGACGGATGCCGCAACTGACGCGCTCGCGGCGGACACTGACGCACCGCTGTGGAGAAGGATCGATGCGGCGCTCATCGGGTCTCACCTTTCGAGTCGGTGCCCTTGGAAAACATGGCGAGCATTCGGCGGGTCACCGCGAAGCCTCCGAAGATGTTGATGCTGGCGAGAAGCACCGCGACGGCGGCGAGAATCTGAACGATGAGCTCCCCGGATGCCAGCTGGAGCATCGCGCCGACGACGATGATGCCCGAGATGGCATTCGTGACGCTCATGAGCGGCGTGTGGAGGGCGTGATGCACCTTCCCGATCACGAAGAAGCCGATGATGATCGACAGGACCAGCACCGTGAAGTGCTGCGGGATCGGAGCCGGCGCGACCGCGGTCACGACGAACAGCAGTACCGCCGCAGCGCCGAGAAGCGCCGGGGTGCGCCATGCTGGCGCCTTCTTGGGTTCGGGTTTCACGGCAGTCGCGGCCGCGGCCGGCGCCGGCGCGGCCGAGACCTGCACGGGCGGTGGAGGCCAGGTCGATTCGCCATCGCGCACGATCGTTACCCCACGCTGCACGATGTCATCGAAGTCGATCGTGAGCTGGCCATCTTTGCCGGGAGTCAGCAGCGCAATCAGGTTGTACACGTTCGTGGAGTACAGCTGCGAGGCCTGCGCGGGGAGCCTCCCCGCGAGATCCGTGTAGCCGAGGATCGTGACGCCGTTCTCGGTCACGACACGCTCGCCCGCCACGGACCCCTCGACGTTTCCGCCCTGCGCCGCCGCCATGTCGACGATGACGCTCCCTGGCTTCATCTGCGCGACATCGGATGCCGTGATCAGTCGAGGCGCTGCGCGACCCGGTATGAGCGCTGTCGTGATGATGATGTCGACATCCGAGGCCTGCTCGGTGTAGATCTCGGCCGCGCGCCGATCGTAGGCCTCGCTCGTCGCCTTGGCGTACCCGTCGGAAGACTCCATGACCTCGTCGACTTCGACGGGGAGGTACTCCCCACCGACCGACTTCACCTGGTCGGCGACCTCGGGCCGCGGGTCGGTAGCGCGAACGATCGCGCCGAGGCTCGCCGCCGTGCCGATCGCGGCGAGTCCCGCGACCCCGGCCCCAGCGACCAGCACCTTTGCCGGTGGCACCTTTCCGGCCGCTGTCACCTGACCGGTGAAGAAGCGGCCGAACTCGTGTGCTGCCTCGACGACGGCGCGGTACCCCGAGATGTTCGCCATCGAACTCAGGACATCCATCGACTGCGCACGAGATATGCGCGGAACGGCATCCAACGAAAGTGCGGTGATCCCGCGGGTCGTGAGGGACTCCCGAACCTCGGGTCGGAACGCCGGCGCGAGCATGCCGATCAGGGTTGCGCCATCTCGAAGCAACGCCACATCGTCCGGGGTTGGCGAAGTGACCGTCACGACGATGTCTGCGCCCCACGCGCCGGCACGGTCGCTCACCTCGGCCCCGGCATCCGTGTACGCCGCATCGGGGAACGAGGATGCCGCACCGGCTCCTGCCTCCACGACCACCTCGTATCCGAGCGTGATCAACCGAACGACCGTGGGCGGGGTGAGGGCGACGCGAGTCTCGCCACTTCTCTCCGCGACGATGCCGATGCGGGCCATGTGCGCACTCCCTTGTTCCTTGCGTGCGGGTTCCGCGAACGGGCCTGACTCTATCGGCGAGCTCGACGCGGCTTCGGGACCATCGTCCTCGGCGATGAGGCGCGGCCCGAGCTACACCAATCTAGAAGCCCCCCGCCACACCCTGCTCATGGATGTCACGGAAACATTGCTCGTTCTTTCCTAGACTCGGGCTGTGACCGCTTCCTCCACGCCCGAACTCGAAGCCGACCGCCAGGCGCTCATCGCCCTCATCGGCGCCGAGGCTGTTTTCCATGGCGACTTCACCCTGTCCAGCGGCAAGAAGGCCTCGTACTACGTCGACATGCGCAAGCTCACGCTCGACCACCGGGCGGCTCCCGCGATCGGCCGGATCATGCTCGACCTCGTCCGCACCGGGCTGGGAACGGATGCCGACACCGTTGTCGCGGTCGGAGGACTCACGCTCGGTGCCGACCCGATCGCGAACGCCGTGATGCACGCGTCAGTCGACACCGACCACCCGCTCGACGCGTTCGTCGTGCGCAAGGAACCCAAGGACCACGGCCGGGGCCGTCAGGTTGAGGGAGCGGATGTCGTGGGTAAGCGCGTCGTCGTGCTCGAAGACACCTCGACGACGGGGCAGTCAGCGCTCAAGGCTGTCGAGGCGCTGCGGCGCGAGGGCGCCGAGCCGATCGCCGTCGCGGTGATCGTCGACCGCAAGACCGGCGCGCAGCAGGCGATCGAGGATGCCGGGCTCACCTGGCTCGCGGCGATCGACCTCGACGACCTCGGCCTCGCCCCGCAGTAGCCTCAGTCCTCGTCGCGGTCACCGCGACTGCGCCACCACTGCCATACCGCGACGACGAGGGCACCGCTGATGATGATCAGCGACGTCCACAGCAGCAGTGACTGTTCGACCTCGTTCACGGGCGCTTCCCCTCCGCCGCGCCGGCGACGATCTTCGCGATGCGCGCCGCGCGGGTCTCGGGGCGCTTGGCCAGAGCGATCTGCTGCAGGCCGTACTTGCGGGCCGAGATCGGGAAGGCATCCCAGTTCGCGCGCGCCGCGGGGTTCGCATCCAGGGCCGAGGCCAGATCATCCGGATCGATACCGGCCTCTGCCTCGTCCAGTACGGTCCAGGTTCCGTTGGCCTTGGCGACCTCAACCGCACGGATGCCGGCCTCTGCCAGGAGCCCCTGTTCTTCCAAGAGTGCGATCCGGGCCTTGTTCGTCGCCGCCCACCCGCTGGCCGGCCGCCGGGGCGCAAACCACAGCCCGCTGCGTTTCTCGTCGAACACGCGCACGGGCCCGTCGATCCAACCGAAGCACAGGGCCTGGAGGATCGAGTCCTCGTACTCGACGAAGGTCAGCCCCGATCCCGGCCGTGCGCGCACCAGCCATGCGCCTTTCGAGGTTGCGTGATTGGCCTCGAGCCAGACGCGCCAGGTCGCGGCATCCGTCGCTTCAACGCGCTCGCCGTCGTCGAGGGCTCCCATCAGAGCACCTCGGGCATCTCCGACTCTTCGGGCTCCGCGGGCAGGAGCTCGGCGATCGAGTCCAGGATCTCGTCGGGACGGAACGGGAAGCGTTCGATCTCGGCAGGGTCACTGATGCCGGTGAGCACCAGCACAGTGTGAAGACCCGCCTCGATGCCCGCGACGACGTCGGTGTCCATCCGGTCGCCGATCATCCCTGTCGATTCCGAGTGCGCGCCGATGCGGTTCAGTGCCGAGCGGAACATCATCGGATTGGGCTTCCCCACGACGTACGGCTCTTTGCCCGTGGCTTTCGTGATCAAGGCCGTGATGGCGCCGGTGGCGGGCAGGATGCCGTCAGCTGACGGCCCGGTGGCGTCGGGATTGGTCGCGATGAACCTCGCGCCGTTGGCGATCGCCCGGATGGCCTTCGTGATCGCCTCGAACGAGTAGTTGCGGGTCTCGCCGACGACGACATAGTCGGGGTCGGTCTCGGTCATGATGAATCCGGCCTCGTGTAGCGCGGTCGTCAGACCCGCTTCGCCGATGACAAACGCCGAGCCACCGGGAGCCTGACCGCGCAGAAAGTCGGCAGTCGCCAGTGCCGAGGTCCAGATCGCCTCTTCGGGCACGACGAGACCGGATGCGCGCAGCCGGGCGCTCAGATCCCGCGGCGTGAAGATCGAGTTGTTCGTCAGGACGAGGAAGGGCACTCCCTGCTCGCGCCAGCCCTCGATCACCTCCGCCGCGCCGGGAACAGGGATGTTCTCGTGGACGAGCACGCCGTCCATATCGGTGAGCCAGCATTCCACGTCTGCTCGGGTCCGCATGGCCACAGCGTATCCCGCGCGGGGAGGTCTAGTGTCGATCACGTGACGCGCAGGCGGTGGGATCCCGAGTCGCTGCCCGACCTTTCCGGGCAGTCCTACCTCGTGACGGGCTCCAACGCCGGCCTCGGCTACTTCGCGAGTGAGCAACTGGCCAGGGCCGGAGCGCACGTCATCATGTCGGGCCGCAATCCCAAGCGCCTCTCGGCCGCCCGGGCGACGCTTGCCGGGCGTGTACCGGGGGCCGACATCGAATCCCTCATCATTGACACCGCCAAGCCTGGATCGATCCGATCCGCAGCGGCATCCCTGCGCACGCGCGGACCGCTGGATGGGGTGTTGCTGAACGCCGGAGTCGTGCATCCGCCCCGACGCCGCGAAACGACCTCCGACGGGGCTGAGGTCGTGCTCGCCACGAACGCCCTCGGGCACTTCGCGCTCGCAGGCGAATTGCTTGTGCCGCTCGCGCGGTCGGGCGGCCGCATGGTGTGGCTGGGCAGCATGTCGATCTCGCTCACGCCCTATGACCCGGTCGATCTGCAGCTGACCGAGAACTACTCGGGTTGGCGGGCGTACGTGCAGTCGAAGGTTGTGACAACGGCCCTCGGGTTGGAGGCCGACCGCCGCCTGCGTGAGCACGGCGTTCCGGTCGACAGTGTTGTCGTTCACCCGGGCTACTCGACGAGCGGGCGCACCATCGGTCTGCACGGCGTGAACCAACCCAGCAAGATCACACGGTTCGTCGATAATCTGCAGACGCCGTTCACGCAGTCCAAGGAGCACGGCGCGTGGCCTCTCGTGCGGGCACTGGCCGACCCGTCGATCGCCGGTGGGCAGTTCTGGGGGCCGCGCTATCTCGTCAAGGGCGATCCTCGGCGAGCGCGGCTGCCGAAGATCGTGCGCGACCCCGAACGCCTCGCGCGCATCTGGGACGCCTGTGAAGCAGCGACCCGAACCCGGTGGCCGTTCGCGGCGGCATCCGTCGCCCGCTGACGAACAGGGCTCAGGCGCTGAGCCAGATAGCCTCGGGCGCCGTCAACGGCAGGGTCACGTCCTGGCCGTCCACCTCGAGGACGGCGGGTCCGCGGACGCACACGACGCTTCCCACGTCGACGGATGCCGCATCCAAGGCCTCGAGCAGGCCCGGGACGCGATCCGAGACCCGAAGCACCCGCCCACAGTGTCCGAGCGGAGCGTCGGCGAGAAGCACGAACGGCTCACGAGTCACGGTGCCTTCGGCATCCGGGATGGCGTCGCCGTGCGGATCGAAACGGGGTCTCCCGAGGCGCTCGTCGATGCCGTCGAGGAGGCGATCGCTGATGGCGTGTTCGAGAATCTCGGCCTCTTCGTGCACGTCAGCCCACGTGTACCCGAACTCGCGCACCAGCCAGGTCTCGATGAGGCGGTGGCGACGGATGATGGCGGCCGCGCGGTGCTCGCCGGCCGCGGTGAGCGAGATCGGTCCGTACGGGCGGTGGGTCACGAGCCCTTGCGCGGCCAGCTTGCGAACCATCTCGGTCACGCTCGAGGGTGCGAGTCCGAGCTCGGACGCGAGCTGCGACGGCGTGATCCGCTCGGTCTGCCACTCCGTGTGGTGGTAGATCGTCTTCAGGTAGTCGTCGACGGCCGCGGAGGACATGTCGAAACCCTACCCGTCGCGCCGACGAGCTCGATTACGTGCCGGTGAAGACCAGCCACAGCAGCACCAGGTTGAGGGTGATCAACAGCGCTGCCGACACCACGCCCAGGATCGTGGTGGCGAGTCGGTTGCGGAACGGGCCGAGAACGCTGCGCCGTGCGGTGATCCAGACGAGGGGAACCAGCGCGAAGGGGATGCCGAACGAGAGCACGACCTGGCTGAGGACGAGCGCGAAGGTCGGGTCGACGCCGAATCCGAGGATCAGCAGAGCGGGCACGAGGGTGACCAGGCGTCGGATGACGAGCGGGACCCGGATGCGGAGCAGCCCGCTCATGATCTCGGCGCCGGCGTACGCCCCGACGGCTGTCGAGGCGAGTCCGCTCGCGAGCAGTCCGACGGCGAAGAGCGTCGCGATGATCGGCCCGAGCCCGTCGCGGAGCGCAGCGTACGCGCCCTCGAGCGAGTCGGTGCCGGGAACGCCCGCAAGGTTCGCCGCGGCCAGCAGCAGGATGCACAGGTTCACGGTCCCCGCGATGACCATGGCGATCGTGACGTCCCAGCGAGTGGCGGTCAGCAGCCGCCTCGTCGAGACGCCGCGTCCTGATTCGAGGCCGGCTGCCGCTGAGCCGAACGTGAAGGGCTGCGCCGTGGCGATCGGCGCAAACCGGTCGCGGCTGAGGGCCGAGTGTGCGTAGATCGCGTGCGGCATGACGGTTGCCCCGAGGATGGATGCCGCGAGCAGGACCGAATCGGCGCCCTCGAATCGAGGCACGAGACCGGCGACGATTCCGGCGGGGTCGGGTGGTGCGACGAACACCCCTGCCGTGAACCCCACGGCGATGAGGACCACGAGTCCTATGACGATGACCTCGAAAGGCCGGGCGCCCCGTCGTGACTGCACGATCAGGAGCCCCAGCGAGACGATGCCCGTGATCACCCCGCCCCACAGCAGGGGGATGCCGAACAGCAGGTTCAGGGCCACGGCACCGCCGATGACCTCGGCGATGTCGGTTGCCATTGCGACAAGCTCTGCCTGCAGCCAGTACAGGCGCCGCCCCCACGCGCTGCGGATGCGCCCCCCGAGCGCCTGAGGCAGGCTCTCCCCGGTGACCACACCGAGCTTTGCCGAGAGGTACTGGATGAGCCAGGCCATGACGTTGGCGACCACGACGACCCACACCAGCAGGTACCCGTAGCGAGCGCCGGCTGTCATGTTGCTGGCCACGTTGCCGGGGTCGAGGTAGGCGACTCCGGCAACCATAGCCGGGCCGAGGAGCCACACCAGCCGGGGGCCGCGCGCCGGTGCCGAGACCGGGGATGTGAGCGCTGGCGACGTCTTCGGCATACCGAAATCCTACTAATTTTTCGGGTCACCGAAAAGACGGATGCAGGGCACGAGGCGGGCACAGCCATCCGGCTCCGGCCCCGGAGTCGCACCGCGGTCGGATAGATTGCTCGACGTGCAGGACGAGACCGACACGGGGAATGAGCCAGAACTCTCCCACGGCGTCGGGCCCTGGCCGGGCGGAGAAGCGGAGTGGCCGGACGATCCGCGTCTAGACCCCGACCTCCTCGCCGGAGGCGACCGGCGAAACGTCGTCGACCGCTACCGGTACTGGCGGATGGACGCGATCGTCGCCGACCTCGACGAGCGGCGGCATCCGTTTCACGTGGCCATCGAGAACTGGCAGCACGACCTCAACATCGGGTCCATCGTCCGCAGCGCCAACGCCTTCCTCGCGGCGGAAGTGCACATCATCGGGCGCCGCCGCTGGAACAAGCGCGGCGCAATGGTCACCGACCGCTACCAGCACGTCCGTCACCATGAGGATGTCGCGGCCTTCGCTGCCTGGGCCGACGCGGCGAACCTTCCCGTGATCGCGATCGACAACGTTGAGGGCTCGCGGCCGCTGCCCGAGGCGGACCTCCCCCAGACGTGCGTCCTGCTGTTCGGTCAGGAAGGGCCCGGGCTCTCGGCAGAGGCGCTGGCAGCGGCATCCGTCAGCGTCGAGATTGCGCAGTACGGGTCCACGCGCTCGATCAACGCCGCTGCGGCCGCCGCGGTCGTGATGTACGAGTGGTGCCGTCGCTGGGCGTGACCGATGCTTCAGCCGACCGTGCCCGGGGCGGCGTAGACTGCCGGGCGTGAACGGACAGATGACGCCTGCGGGCGGATGGAGGTTGTCGACGCGCTCTGCGTCGGCGGACACAACGGCCTGAGGCCGCGCCTTCCCCGACGGGCTCCTCGCCCGCTCCGACTGCACCGCAGTCGACGTCCCTGTTCCCTCGACGCGTTGCGCGATTCCGCTCCTCGATACGATCGCCGCGCGCTCACCCCTGAAAGGCACGCACATGCGTCCCCTCACCGACGCCCAGATCCGGGCATCGTTTCTCAACGCCTCGCGCAGCGAGCGCACGAACCTGACTCTTCCCACCGATCTCGACTCTCGCGACTGGGGGGCGCTTGACTACCTCGGCATCCGCGATCCGAAGCTTCCGAAGCTCGCATCAGTCGTGATCGAACTGAACGATGAGCCCGTCGGCATCCTGCTGCGGCAGACTGACGCGCGCCCACTGAGTCGTCCGCAATGCTCGTGGTGCAACGACATCCAGCTCCCCAACGATGTCGTCATGTTCGCCGCCAAGCGCGCGGGAGATGCGGGCCGGCGCGGCGACACCGTCGGCATCCTCGTGTGCGAGAACTTCGAGTGCTCGGCGCATGTGCGAAAGCTCCCGCCGTCGGCATACCTCGGGTTCGACCGCGAGGCCGCACGCGATCGGCGCATCGAGGCGCTCCGGGCGAACGTCGCAGAGTTTGCGCGCAGCGTGCGCGACGGCGTGTAGTCAGTCTCAGGGCTGCATGATCTCGCGCAGTCGAGCCTCCCGCTCGGCCGCGAGATCGTGCAGCCGCTGGGTGAAGGCGGCGACGGATGCGGCATCCGTCGCGCCCGCTGCCTGTGTCACCGGCGACCCGATCGGCGTGCCGGGGATGACCGCGAGCGGAACGACCCCCGCCCACATGGTGTGGTCTTCGCCGTCGTCTGCGGCGTCGCCCACACCGTCGAAGCGGACCTTGACGCTCGCCTGATCGAGCGGAACCTGCAGAACGTGCGTCGCGCGGACTTCTTTGCGCGTCATCTCCCGCACCTCGGCGCGCCGGCCCGGCATGAGGTGGTCCGAGACCTGCCAGAGCGCCCGCTCTCGAAGGTCGTCGGGCACGACCCGTGCACGTCCGAACACGACCGCGCTCCGGTAGTTCGCCGAGCTTTCGAAGGTGGATGCCGCGAAGACGAGCCCGTCGACGTGCGTGACAGTCACCGACACCGGAACGCCCTGGCCCGCGGCATCCAGGAACAGTCCACCGCCGGTCGACCCGTGCAGCAGCAGCACGGGCCCTTCGCCCAGATCGCCGACCCCGTAGAGGTAGGGCAGCACGATCGGTGCGCCGTCGCGCACGAAGCCGACGTGGGCGACGATCCCCTCCGCGAGGATGCCTCGAAGCACATCGGCGTCAGTGTTCTGTCGCTGCGGTTTGCGTCGCACCTGCAGTGAGGGGGCTGAGGAACTCTCCAGGCTCATACGTTGAGGGTAGAGCCGAGCCAGACCTGACCCCGCAAACGCCAGCCGAGCGTCGCTGCCCGCGCGAGCATGTACACGCCGAAAAAGGCGACCGCAAGCCACGCCAGGCCCGCGGCTCCGCCTGGGTGGAAGATCGCGACAAGGGCGAGGGCGGGGAGGAACGGCACGAGATTCAGGGCGCCCGCGATCGCGAGATAGCGCGCGTCGCCGGCGCCGATGAGCACGCCGTCCCACACGAACACGATGCCGCACAGCGGCTGCGCCACGGCGAGCACGAGCAGGGCAGGTTGCACGATGGCGGCGAGTTCGGGGTCGCCGGTGAAGAGGATCCCGATGACCCCGGACGCCACGGCAACTCCCGCGCCGACCAGAATGCCGAACCACAGTCCCCACGCGCTCGTGCGCTGCAGCACCTTGCGCACGCGGGCGTGGTCCTGCTCACCGAGAGACTTGCCGATGAGTGCCTGGGCTGCGATCGCGAGCGCATCGAGGGCGAAGGCCGCCGCAGAGAAGATCGTGTACGCGACCTGCCAGCCCGCGAGCTCCTCGGTGCCGAGTCCCGTGGCGACGGCAACGGTGGTCAGCAGGGCGATCCGTAGTGAGACGGTGCGCAGGAACAGCCAGCCACCGGTGCGGGCGGATCCACGCACCCCGCGGGCCGACGGGCGGACCTGGGCCGAATGTCGCTGGGCCAGCCGGCCGATCACACCGACGTAGGCGACGACCATGCCCCACTGAGCGAGCACGGTACCGACCGCTGAACCCGCGATTCCCCACCCGAGGCCGTAGATGAACAGTGCGTTGAGGGCGGCGTTGGCCCCGAAGCCCGCGGCAGCGATCCATAGCGGGGTGACGGTGTCTTGCATCCCGCGCAGCAGCCCCGTCGCGGCGAACACGATGAGCATCGCGGGAAGGCCCCACATGGAGATGTGAAGGTAGGTCATCGCGTCGGTGGCCACCTCGTCGGTGGCGCCGAAGAGCGAGACGAGGGGTGGTGTCGCGAGGGATCCGGCGAGGGCCAGGATCGCACCGAGTCCAAGCGCAAGCCAGAGGCCGTCGATGCCGACCGAGACCGCGGACGTCGCGTCTCCAGCGCCGAACCGTCGGGCGACTGCCGGTGTCGTCGAGTACGCGAGGAAGACCATGAGGCCGACGATCGTCTGCAGGATCGCCGAGGCGATCCCGAGGGCGGCCAGCGGCACAGTGCCCAGGTGCCCGACTAGAGCCGAATCGACGATCAGGAACAGCGGCTCCGCGATGAGGGCGCCGAGCGCGGGTACCGCGAGCCGCAGGATGTCGCGGTTCAGCGTCGACGGAGCGCCGGCTGCGGGTCGAGAGGGCACGAGCCGAGCCTAGGGTTTGCTGTCGCTCAGCCGGATGACGCGCGCCGCGCGGACCGTGGGCAGCCCGGGCGTTCGCTTGCCGCAACACGCCGCGCGCGGCATCCGTCTCCCGCGGTTTGCGTCAAACGAACGCGGCGACGCATGGGGTGTGATGTCTTCGCTTGCCGCGACACGCCGCGCGTGGCATCCGTCGCCCGCACTTTGCGGCAAACGAACCGCGCTGATGCCACGATGGGCAGTGCGGAAGAGGCGCCGCCGGCGCCCGGGCAGGGGTGGGATGACGGGGAACACGTCGTCGACGACGGCTCCGGATGCCGGTCGCGGCGCTGCTCGGCAGATCGCGATCCTCATGCTGCTGGCTGCTATCGCGGGGCTCGCGGTCGGACTCATCGGCGGTGCCTTTCGCTGGTGCATCTACCAGGCCGAGCACCTGCGGATCGAGGTCTTCGCCTTCGCACACGACCAGCCCGCGTGGGGATGGCTCGTCGCGATCGCTGTCACCGCGACGGGTGCGACGCTTGCTGCCCTCCTCGTGACGTGGGTACCGCAAGCGGCAGGAAGCGGCATCCAGTACGTCGAGGCTGTCGAGCGCGGGGAGGAACCGCCGAGCGCCCTTGGCGTGCTCGTGGCGAAGTTCGTCGGCGGCGTGCTCGCGATCGGGTCGGGGATGGTGCTTGGTCGCGAAGGCCCCACGGTCCACATCGGCGCGGTGCTCGGGGCCGAGGCCGCTCGCCGCAGCCGCAGATCCGCGGCGGATGCCCGCACGCTTCACTCCGCCCTCTCTGGCGCGGGCCTGGCCGTTGCCTTCAACGCGCCGCTTGGCGGATCCCTCTTCGTCATCGAAGAGGTCGCCCAGTCGGTGAAAGCCCGCATCGTGCTCCCGACTCTGACCGGTGTTGCCGTTGCCGTCGCCACCGCGTGGATCGTCGTCGGCAATGCACCGATCTTCCAAGTAGCGCCGGTGCCGCCGCCCGACCTCGCGCAGGTCGGCGTCTTTGCTGTGTTCGGTCTGCTCACCGGCATCCTCGGTGCGGGATACAACCGCCTCATCCTCGGGTTCCTGACCGCGGCACGGGCCGCGCGCCGCGTGCCGCCGATCGCTCAGGCGGCGATCATCGGCGGGGTCGTCGGACTGCTGCTGTTCCTCGATCCGCTGGGCGCCGGTGGGGGTGACCCCATCTCGCAGGGGTTGCTGCGCGGTGACTCGCTCATCCCGCTCGTGCTTGCCGCAACCCTCGTCATACGGTTCCTCGCCGGTCCGCTCTCGTACGCGGCGGGAACCCCGGGCGGCCTGTTCGCACCGCTGCTGGCGATCGGGGCGCTATGGGGAGCGCTGTGCGGATCTCTCGCCCAGCTGATCCTCCCGGAGGTGGCCGATACGACGGTCGTCGTGTTCGTCCTGGTGGGCATGACCTCGATGTTCGCCGCCACGATCCGGGCACCGCTGACCGGCATCGCGGTCGTGGTCGAGATGACGGCTGTCGCGACAGTGCTGGCACCGATGCTCGCGGCATCCGTCTGCGCGATCCTCATCGCTGCGCTCCTGCGCACACGCCCGATCTACGAAGACCTGCGCGAACGGATGTTGCATCCACCCGCCGTTCGCTCGGTGTTTCCACCCCGCAGGGATCGCGCATAGGGGACGAGGGCTAGATCTTGGGGCTGCACGAGGGGTTGACACATCATTGGACTTCAAGTTAGATCGGTCCAGTAAACAATGTGCAAGCCTCGCATCGTCGCAAAGGAACTCCATGTCGATAACCTCGGTCCAGCCGCTCACTCCGGCCAAAACGACCACGACCGAGGCCGAGTGGTGGCGTGACGCGGTCGTCTACCAGGCGTACGTCCGCTCCTTCCGCGACGGCAACGGTGACGGAATCGGCGACTTCGCCGGTCTGTTGGCTGGACTGGACGCGATAGCAGAACTCGGATGCGATGCCGTCTGGCTCAACCCCTGCTACCGCTCGCCCCAGCGCGATCATGGATACGACATCGCTGACTACCGTCAGATCGACCCGTCTTACGGGACTCTCGAGGAGTTCGACGCATTCCTCGATGAGGCGCATCGGCTTGGCATCCGCGTTGTCATGGATATGGTCGCCAACCATTGCTCGACCCACCACCCGTGGTTCCAGGCTGCGCTTGCTGGTGAACCCGGCGGTCCCGAGCGGGCGCGCTTCCACTTCCGTGACGGGCAGGGGGCCGATGGATCCCTGCCGCCTGGCAACTGGCAGAGCGTCTTCGGCGGATCCGCGTGGACCCGCATCACCGAGCCCGACGGGACTCCAGGTCAGTGGTACCTGCACTCCTTCGACTCGGGTCAGCCCGACTTCGATTGGCGCAATCCGGAGGTCGCCGACGAGTTCGCCGACGTTCTGCGCTTCTGGTTCGATCGCGGAGTCGACGGGTTCCGCATCGATGTCGCCCACGGCCACGTCAAGGCCGATGGACTACCCGACTGGCCCGGCGCCGACGACGGCACCGGTGGACACAACGCAGCAATGTGGGATCAGCCCGAGGTCCACGACATCTACCGCCGGTGGCGGGCGATCGCCGAGGAGTACGAGCCGGCGCGGTATCTCGTCGGGGAGATCTGGGTTCCCTCGACCGAACGACTGGCTGCCTACCTGCGACCCGACGAGTTGCACCAGGCCTTTCGCTTCGACCTTCTCGTTCAGCCGTGGGATGCGTCGCGTCTGCGGGCCGCGGTGCAGACCGGGCTGGATGCTGCGGCCCAGCCGCCGGCGTGGGCGCTAGCCAACCACGACGTGCACCGCACCGTGACCCGCTACGGGCAGGAGCAGATCCTCGAGGCGCCCGACCCGAGCGACATGATCGCGGCAGCTCGCCGTCGGGGCTCCGTGGATGTCGAACTAGGTGTGCGGCGCGCGCGGGCGGCGGCGGCGCTGATGCTAGCGCTTCCCGGTGCAGCATACCTCTATCAGGGTGAGGAGCTCGGCCTTCCGGAGGTCTTTGACCTCCCGGACTCCGCGCGCCAGGATCCCATCTGGCTCCGTTCGGACGGCGCAGAACTCGGACGGGACGGTTGCCGGGTGCCGCTGCCGTGGGAACCCCACGGCGCGTCAGCAGGCTTCAGTAACGGACCCGACGCGTGGCTGCCGCAGCCGACCTGGTTCGCCCAGTTCGCGCGAAGCATCCAGCGTGCTGACCCCAACTCGTCTCTTTCGGTGTACCGAGACTTGACCCATCGGCGCCGCTCCCTGTTCGGATCTGATGCGACGCTCACCTGGCTCGACCCGGGTGTCACCGGAGTCCTCGCCTTCCGACGAGGGCGCGGCATCTGCGTCCTGAACACGACATGCAGCGCCTACCCGCTGCCCCCTGCCTGGCGTCCGGGGGATCCGGTCGTCTGTACCGCCCCAGTGACCGTCGCCGGCGAGGTTCCACCCGACGCAGCCGCATGGTTCGCGTCCCCTGAGCTACGTATTCCTTCCCCCACCGACGCGCCCGCGTCACCCGACACCAAGGAGCAATGATGCACCACCGCACCCCTCTCATCGTGGCCGCAGCAACGGCCGGCCTGCTCGTGCTGGCCGGCTGCAGCGGATCGAGCCCTTCCGAGAGCTCGCCGGTCGAGGTCACCGTCTGGCACTACTGGGACGGCACCAACGCCGACACCTTCGACAGCATGGTCGACGAGTACAACGCCGAGCACCCCGATGTGAAGATCTCGACCTCTAATGTGCCCAACGCTGACTTCCTCACGAAGCTGCGGGCATCGGCCACCTCAAAGACCCTTCCCGATATCGCGATCGGAGACCTCGTCTGGGTGCCGCAGATCGCGCAGATCGGCTCGCTCGCCGACCTGTCAACGCTGCTCCCGGCCGACGTGCTCAGCGACATCAACCCGGCGCTCACTTCGTTCGGCACGATCGACGGCGCGCAGGTCTCTGTGCCGGTCTCGGCCAATAACCTCGGCTACATGTACAACATGACCCTGTTCGAAGAGGCCGGGCTCGATCCGAACGATCCGCCGACGACATGGGACGAGCTCATGACCGCGGGAAAGACCATCCTGGAGAAGACTGGCAAGCCGGGCTACGACCTCTACACTCAGGCGGGAGACAGCGGCGAAGGATTGACCTGGAATTTCCAGGTCAATCTCTGGCAGGCCGGCGGGGAGTTCCTCACCGCCGACAACAGCGCTGCCGCCTTCAACACGCCCGAAGGTGCGGAGGCGCTGCAGTACTGGGTCGACCTGATCCAGTCAGGCGTAAGCCCCTACGCGAGCTGGGGTGAGTTCGAGAAGGGCCAGGGCGGCTCGGCTCAGGAAGGCTCCTGGATGGTTGGCATCTGGGCCGCCGACCCGCCGTTCGAGTTCGGCACCGCGCAGGTTCCCTATCCGACCGACGGCGAACCGGCTACCAACCTCGGCGGCGAACAGGCGATGGTCTTTGACAATTCGGATGCCACGGCAAGCGCCGCCGCCGACTTCCTGGCATGGTTCCTCGAGCCCGACCAGGTGATCTCGTGGAGCGAGACGACCGGCATGCTTCCCGTCTTGAACTCGGTGGCAACAGGTTCGGACTACCTCGGCTGGGTCGACTCCACCGAACCACGGCTGCGGCCCTTCGTCGAGCAGATGGCAGTCGCTCACGCCCGCCCCAACACTCCGCTGTACCCGCAGATCTCGCTCGCGTTCGCGCAACAGATCGAGATGGCGCTCGCAGGCGAGGCTACTGTCGCTCAGGCGCTGGATGCCGCCGAGGAGGCCGTCAATGCCGTCATCGAGAAGGGCTGATCCGCACTCGTGATCACGCCGCAGCCAGGAACCCGCCCGAAGCGCCGCGCTTCGGGCGGGTTCCCGCGCCAACCCCGGCGCGAGCGATACGAGCGCGAACAGGTCGTGACGGCCGCAATGTTCCTGGCGCCCGCGATCGTCGTCATCGGGATTTTCGTGCTCTACCCCATCGTGTCGGCGGGCTTCATCAGCTTGACTTCGTGGAACGGATTCGACCCCGTAAAGGAGTTCGTCGGGTTCGCCAACTACGTCCGCCTCGCCGAGGATCCCGAATTCTGGAACAGTCTCCTCGTCACAGTCGTCTACGCGCTAGGTGTCTGCATCCTGAGCGTCGTCACGGGTCTGGCCATCGCGCTGCTTCTGGATGCGCCGCTGCGCGGCCGTGGCATCTACCGTGGCATCTACTTCCTCCCCGCGGTGACCTCATCGGTCGCGGCGGCCATCGTCTGGAAGTACATGCTCGACCCGGCGGGGTTCGTCAACGCCGTGCTTGCCCAGGTCGGCATCGAAGGCCCCAACTGGTTGCAGGAGCGCTGGCTCGCGCTGGCGGCGCTCACGCTGCTGACGGTGTGGAAGAACATCGGGATCAACACGGTCCTCTATCTCACCGCCTTGCAGGCGCTGCCCGGCGGCATCTACGAGGCAGCACACCTCGACGGCGCCTCGGCATGGCAGCGCCTGCGCTTTCTCACCATCCCGCTGCTGTCTCCCATGACCTTCTTCGTCGTGATCCAAGCCCTGATCACGAGCTTCCAGGCCTTCGACCTGGTCTATGTGCTCACGGAGGGGGGGCCACGCGGCGGCACCGACGTCCTCGGGATGTTCATGTACCGCACCGCCTTCCGCCTCGGCGACTTCGGCTATGGAACAGCGATCGCCTTCGTGACGCTGATCCTCGTGCTCGGTGTGAGCCTCGTGCAGTGGCGGGTCAGCGGCTCCGGGAAGACGGACCGATGAAGACGACGCTGCGTTCCCGGCTCCTCCGCCATGCGGTGCTCATCGCCGGCGCGGCGGTGGTCATCGTCCCGTTCCTGTGGATGTTCACCACGTCCCTGCTCAGCCGCGCCGAGACCTACACGAACACTTCCATCGTCCCGACGTCCTGGCACTGGGAGAACTACGTCACGGCCTGGGAGGCCGCGCCCTTCGGCCAGTACTACTTGAACAGCCTGGTCATGACCGTGGGCATCGTCTCGGGCCACCTCGTCCTCGACGCTCTCGCGGCCTACGCCTTCGCCCGGTTGCGCTTTCCGCTGCGCAACACCCTGTTCGTCATCCTGCTGGCTGCACTGCTCGTGCCCACCTTCGTGACCGTGATCCCGGCGTACGCGATCGTCGCAGACCTCGGGTGGATCGACAGCTACGCGGGACTCATTGTGCCCCGGCTCGCCGACGTTTTCGGCATCATCCTGCTGCGCCAGTACTTCTCGACGATCCCCACCGAGCTCGAAGACGCCGCCCGCATCGACGGCTGCAGTCGCGCCGGAGCGTTCTTCCGCATCATCGTGCCGCTGTCGATGCCTGCCTTCGCGACCCTCGGGATCTTCAGCTTCCTCTTCGCCTGGAACGACTTCCTGTGGCCGCTTCTGGTGACCAACACCGACGAGTTCCGGACGATCCAGATCGGCCTGTCGTCGTTCGTGGGACGCTACGGCACGAGCTGGAACTACCTCATGGCCGGAACGCTCACCGCCACGATCCCCGCCATCATCGTCTTCCTCATCTTCCAGCGCGCGCTGGTGCGAGGAATCGCCACCACCGGACTGAAGGACTAGACACATGGCCGCACCCGACTGGCTCGCCGACGCCGTCTTCTACCAGATCTTCCCCGACCGATTCGCCAACGCGGACCCCGCGCTCAACCCGCCCGACGTGCTGCCGTGGGATGCGGAGCCGATGCGTGACGGGTTCCTGGGGGGCGATCTCGCCGGAATCACGGCACGACTCGACCACGTCGTTTCCGTGGGGGCCAACGCGCTCTATCTCACCCCGATCTTCGAGGCGCACACGAACCACCGCTACGACGCCACCGACTACTTCCGCGTCGACCACCGCCTCGGTGACCTGGCCTCGTTCGCACACCTCGTCGAGCAGGCGCACGCCCGCGGCGTGCGCATCGTGCTGGATGCCGTGCTCAACCACTGCGGCGACAAACACCCCGCGTTCCAGGACGTCGTGGCCAACGAGGCCGACTCCGAGTACGTGAACTGGTTCTCGGTCGAGGGCTTTCCGGTCACTGCCTACCCCCAGCCGAACTACCGCACCTGCTCGGGATGCCATTACCTCCCGAAGTGGAACGTCTACAATCCGGCCGTGCGACAGCATCATCTCGATGTCGCCCGGTACTGGATCGACCAGGGGATCGACGGCTGGCGCCTGGACGTGCCGTACTTCATCCATCGCCGGTTCTGGCGCGACTTCCGCGACGTCGTGAAGGGCCAGGGGGAGGACCTCTACATCGTCGCCGAAGAGTGGCGCGCCCCCGAAGAATGGCTGCGGGGCGACACCGCCGACGGCACCATGAACTACACGTTGCGTGACCTCGTGCTCGGATTCACCGCCGACCGTACGCTCTCTGCCGACGCCTTCGCCTCGGGGATGAACGACCTCGCCGCCCGCATCCCCGAGGGCTATCACCACGGCATGCTCAATCTGCTGGGAAGCCACGACACGGAGCGGGTGCTGACCCGCCACGGCGGCGACGTGGAGCGTGCCGCCCTCGCCTACGAGTTGCTCTTCGCGGCCGCGGGCGCGCCGATGATCTACTACGGCGACGAGGTCGGCATGACTGGCGCGAACGACCCCGGATGCCGCGCGGGCATGGTGTGGGACCAGGAGCGCTGGCAGGGCGGACTGCTGAACGCCATCTGTCGCATGTCCGCACGTCGGGCGGCGCACGAGCCGCTTCGCCGGGGGGTTCAGGAGGTCGCGGGACTGGACGAGGATACAGTTCTGGTCATGCGTACCTCGGGCTCCCAGCGGATCGCCACGGTCGTCCACCGCGGCTCCGGGGTGATGCGGCCCGTCGACGACATCCCCGCCCTGCGCGACGGGCGGTGGCGCAGGCTCGACGACGGCGCGGCCATCGACGAGCTGCGGATCCCGCCTCGGGCCGCTGTCGTGCTAGTGACGACGGTCGGGGAGTCGGCCTGATGGATCGGCAAGCGACCATGCAGGATGTCGCCGACCGCGCGGGGGTGTCGAAGTCGACGGTGTCGCTGGCGTTCAACGATGCCTCCAAGCTGGCGGAGGCGACGGTGCAGAAGATCTTCGAGGCAGCGGAGGAACTCGGGTACTCGCGTGACCCGGCAGCGCGGATGCTGCGTACCCGCCGCACCGGCAGCCTCGGCCTGCTTCTTCCCCAGCAGCTCGATCGCGTGCTCGAGAATCCCTATTACTCGCTGTTTTTGCAGGGGGTCGGCCAGACCTGCCACCGCGAGGGCTTCACGCTGCTGCTCGCGCCCCCGCTGCGAGGCTCGATGCTCAAGACGATCCCGTACGCCGCGGTGGACGGCTTCATCGTGAGCGGACTGGAGTACGACCGCGGCGAGGTGCGCGCCCTGCGTCAGCGCGGCATCCCCTTCGTGCTCGTCGACAGCGAGTGGCGCGACGACGTCCCCAGCGTCGACATCGACGACAGCGCGGGCATCGAGGAGGTCGTGCGGTATCTCCTCGGCCTCGGCCACCGCCGCCTCGCGTTCGTCGTCTACGAGACCGGTGTCGCGGGCGGGTACCGCAACTGGCACGGCTCGGCGCTGCGGCGGATAGAAGGCGCCGTCCGGGCGCTCGCCGACTTCGGGATGACGCCCGACGACCCCGAGATCTCGATCGTGGAGGTGCCGTGCACCCGGGCCGGCGGAGCCGCCGCGTTCCGAGAGCTCTGGTCTCGGGACCAACGCCCGACGGCGATGGTCGCCTTCAGCGACATCATGGCTTTCGGCATCCTGGATGCTGCGCGCGAAGCGCACGTAGACGTTCCGAGCGAACTGTCGGTGTCGGGTTTCGACGACCTGACCGAGGCCAGTTGGACGAGCCCGACTCTCACAACCGTGCGTCAGCCGATCGCGAGGAAGGGTCGTATGGCGGCCGAGTACCTCGTTGAGGCGATATCGGGCCTCGACGGTGCGCGAGCGCATCAGCAGCGCCTCGGGTCGGCGCTGCTGATCAGAGCATCAACCGCTGCGCCGCTGCCATAGCGAACGGATGTTGCATCCACCCGCCGTTCGCTCGGTGTTTCCACCCCGCAGGGATCGCGCATAGCGGAGGTGCTTATTCTGGAGGACATGACCGACGCCCTCGTCTCTGGCCTCCCGCTCGAAGAACTTTCTGCCGACATCCGCCCGCAAGACGATCTGTTCCGCCACGTGAACGGTGCATGGCTGGATCGCACGGAGATTCCCGACGACAAGGCCCGCTGGGGGTCGTTCCACCTGATCGCCGAACAGGCCGAGAAAGACGTGCGCGCGATCATCGAAGAGAGCACGGACGCCGAGCCCGGCACCGAGACGCGCAAGATCGGCGACCTGTACACGAGTTTCATGGACACCGAGCGCATCGCCGCTCTCGGGGCATCCCCGATCGCCGCTCAGCTCGCCGCCGTCGATGCGATCTCGTCGATCCCGGAGCTGCTGACGACCCTCGGTACCCTCGAGCGCGACGGCGTTTCGGGGCTGTTCGGCCTCTACGTCGAGCCCGACCCCGGCAACCCGCAGCGCTATGTGCCGTTCATCGTGCAGGGCGGGCTGTCGCTTCCCGACGAGAGCTACTACCGGCTCGAGAACTTCGAGGAAACTCGAGGCGAGTTCCGCGCGCACATCGAACGGATGCTGACTCTCGCGGGTGTCGCCGATGCGGCAGCGGATGCCGATCGCATCGTCGCACTCGAGACCGAGCTTGCGTCTCACCACTGGGACAACGTGCGTAGCCGTGACGCGATGGCAACCTACAACCTGCACACGTGGACGCAGTTCCTGGAGCTGGCAGGGCTGGACCTCGCTCCGTGGCTGTCGGCGCTGGCGCCCGGGAAGGAGACGGCCTTCGACGAGGTCGTCGTGTACCAGCCGAGCTTCATCGAAGCGCTGGGCTCCGTTCTGGTTCCTGAGCGACTCGACGACTGGAAGGCGTGGCTGCGATTCGCCGTCATCCGCGGCGCCGCGCCCCTTCTCTCTGACGAGTTCATTGCCGAGAACTTCGCCTTCTACGGCACGCAGCTGACCGGAGTTCCCACGATCCGGGAACGCTGGAAGCGCGGCGTGAGCCTTGTCGAGGGGTCGATGGGCGAGGCCGTCGGACGCGTCTACGTCGAACGGCACTTTCCGCCGGCCGCCAAGGAAGCCATGGACGAGTTGGTTGCGAACCTCGTCGAGGCGTACCGGCGCAGCATCCGTTCACTGGAGTGGATGAGTCCCGAGACCCGCGAACGCGCGCTCGCCAAGCTCGACGCCTTCACCCCGAAGATCGGCTACCCGGCTAAGTGGAAGGACTACTCAGCGCTCGAGATCGACGCCACCGACCTCGTCGGCAACGCGCGCCGTTCGCACCGGGTCGAGCACGATCGCCAGCTGGCGAAGGTCGGGAAGCCGATCGACCGCGACGAGTGGTTCATGACACCGCAGACGGTGAACGCCTACTACAACCCGCTCATGAACGAGATCGTCTTCCCTGCGGCAATTCTGCAGTACCCGTTCTTCGACGCCAGCCGTGACGCGGCCGCGAATTACGGCGGCATCGGTGCGGTCATCGGCCACGAGATCGGCCACGGGTTCGATGACCAGGGGAGCCGCTTCGACGGTGACGGATCGCTGCGCGACTGGTGGACCGAGGCCGACCGCGAAGCCTTCGAGCAGCGCACCAAGGCGCTCATCGAGCAGTACGACGCGCTGACCCCGCGGGGCCTGGACGAGAAGCATCACGTCAACGGCGCGCTCACGATCGGCGAGAACATCGGGGACCTCGGGGGTCTCGGTATCGCCATCAAGGCGTACGAGATCTCGCTTGGCGGTGAGCCGGCTCCGGTGATCGACGGATACACCGGCATCCAGCGGCTGCTGCTGAGCTGGGGGCAGATCTGGCAGCAGAAAGGGAGGGATGCCGAGACCATCCGCCTGCTCACGATCGACCCGCACTCGCCGAACGAGTTCCGCTGCAATCAGATCCTGCGCAACGTCGACGCCTTCTACGACGCGTTCGAGGTGACCGAGGCTGATCAGCTGTGGCTCGACCCCGCCGAGCGCGTCACAATCTGGTGAGGTCGATCACCTAGAATCCCCCCACCTGAACACGGGAAGGATCCCTCGGTGGGCACACCACCCAGCACGTCGCGCGCGGATCACCGCGCCGATTCTCGGCGGACTCGTCATGCGTCTGGGCGCGCACGTTCCTTTGCCGCGACGATGCACGCTCTCGAACAGCTGGCCAGCACGGGTGGCCGTGTCTCGGTGTGCGTCACTGACCTCGATCGCGGGAAGGACCTCGTGCTGGGGGATGCGTTCGTCACGCTGCCTGTCGCCCAGCTCGGGGTGGTGCCTCTGCTGATCCAGGTGTCTGCAGACCTGGAGGCTGGCGATCTCGGCGGGGAGGCATCCGTTGCCCGACCGCCCCTCGCCGGCGGTGGGTCAGCTGGACTGTGGCGTCACTTCGCTGCTGTCGATCTGAAGCCGGTGGATCTTGCGGTGCTCACGGCGGCGGCAGCCGATCCGGTAGCAACCAACGCGCTCATCGATCTCGTCGGGCTGGATCCGGTTCGCGAGCGCATCGAGCAGCTCGGGCTCACGCGGACCGCGCTGCTCGACCGCGTCCGTGAGGATCGCGGGCCGGATGACGCTCCGCACTTCGCCCTGTCGACGACCCGTGATCTGACGACCATGTTCTCGGCGCTCATGAACGGCAGAGCCGTGTCTGCCACGGTCAGCGCGCAGGTGATCGGGTGGCTCGCGCTCAACGCCGATCTCGGACTCGCCGCCGGAGCAACGGGCCTCGACCCGCTCGCCCACGCCGACTCCGGTGGGGAGCTGCTTCTGGTGAACAAGACCGGTCGCGACCGCGGTATCCGTGCCGAGGCAGGCGTTCTCGCCGGGCCCCGCGCAGGCGTCGCCTACGCGATGATCGTGCAGTTCACCGAGGACACTCCGCTCGATCGACTGCGGGTTCAGGATGCGTTCCGCGTCTTCGGCGCGGATCTCATGGAGTCCGTGCACTGAGACAGGTGCCCTGCGGGGTTCAGCTCAGGCGTCCGTCGAGCCTGTCGACCAGGTCAAGGCCGCGCTGGGCCCACGCGATCTCGGCCTTTGCGCGTTCGACAAGACCCTCGTAGGCGAAGTGCTTGTAGGCGACGATGCGCTCGTGTTCCGCGGCCGGGGAGGCTTTCAGGCGACGTTCGAGCATGGGGTTCGGAGGATCGATGTGATCGATCTTGCGGAGTTCGCCGTCCCACTGGGCGAGCTCGCCTTCCCACTGTTCGATGTGTCGCCGAAAGAACTCTCTCGCGGCATCCGGCGACGCCGACTCCAAGTACGCGGCGCGCAGGTGGGCGGGGTCGCGTACGCGCTGATACTCGAGGGGGGAGGCCATCCAGGCGAGGAACGCCTGGTCGCCGGCATCCGTGACGTGGTATATGCGCCGCGTGCCGCGCTCGCCGCGAGCTTGCTCTTCGGCTTCGATGAGGCCGTCGGCTTCCATCTTGCGGAGCTCTGGATAGATCTGCGAGTCCGGCGCGTGCCAGACGTGACCCACGGACTGCGTGAACTGTTTGGCAAGCTCATATCCCGACAGCGGTCCGACCCGCAGCAGCGCCAACAACGCGTAGCGAAGGCTCATCGCTGTGCTCCTTCCCTGCCGAATCCGCTTCCGTGATGCTACCGATATGCCGCGAGACTGCCCCCGCGCCGCGAGACAGCGTGTTGCTTGTGCTGTCTCGCGGGCAGGATGCAGTCTCGCGGGCTTCTGAGGTGATCAGTCGTTCTTGTAGCCGGTGCGCCAGCCGCCCTGGTAGGTCTGGCGGGCAACAGTCGAGTAGGGGACGGGGCTCACGACGACGCGGACCTCGGTCTGCTCGTGCGGCTCGACCGATGCCTTCTTCGAGCCACCGTTCGGCTCGCCCCAGATGACCTTGAGCTCGGTGCCTTCGGGGACGTCGGGCGAGACGGTAGCCAGCGACAGGCCGCGGCGCTCGTTGGACGAGTACCCGGTGAACATCGAGTAGCCGACGACCGTGCCATCGGCATCCACGACGGCGTCGTAGTTGGCCGAGCCGTAGTTCGCGAGCGGCAGGTCGAAGAACTTGTAGTTCGGGCCGTCGACGTTCAGGAGCGAGGTCCAGACCTTGCCGAGGTCCTCGGCGTTCCAGGCGAGGGTGACCTTCTTGCGCTGGGCGGCAGGGTCCATCTTCTCGAGTGCGTCACGACCGATGAAGTCGTGGTCGAACTTCACGAACGAGCCGTAGCCGAGCTCCCAGGGCGTGAGGTAGTAGTCCTCGATGTTCTCGGAAACAAACGATCCCGCAAGCGTACCGGTGGCCTCGTACGAGTTCGCCGGCAGCCAGTCGCGGTAGGCCTGCTCCTCGGCACCGGTGTAGATGGCGGGGAGGGGCGAGGGGATCCAGCCCGACTCGAGGGTGTTCGACGGGTAGGCCCGCGAACCGACGGGAAGCAGTCCGAACTCGGCGCCGGCCTCGACGATCAGGTCGCGGATCTTGTGGTGGTCGGCGTAGGGCCCCCAGATCTCGAGACCGGGAGCGCCCGCCATGCCGTGACGCAGGGTGCGGACGTTCATGCCGCCGATCTTCATCTCCGACATGTTGAAGAAGCCGAGCTTCTCGAGCGGGCCGCCGTTGAGCTTCTCGATGACGGCCCAGGCGTTCGGACCCTGGATCTGGAAGCGGTAGTACTTGCGCGACACAGCGTCGCCGTAGGGGCGCGAGTTCGAGCGACGGTCGACCTCGACATCGAGGTTCGAGTACCCACCGGTCTCACCGTGGAACATGAGCCAGTTCGACGCGGGGGCGCGGCCGACGTACACGTACTCGTCCTCGGCCTCGCGGAACAGGATGCCGTCACCGATGACGTGCCCCGAAGCTGTCGTCGGCACGTACTGCTTGGCCTTGTTGACGGCGAAGTTGGCAACGGAGTTGATCGCGGTGTCCGAGATCAGCTTGATGGCGTCGGACCCCTTGAGGAAGACGTTGTCCATGTGGTGGGACTGGTCGTAGAGCACGGCGGTGTCGCGCCACGCCTTCTGCTCCTTGATCCAGTTGGTGAAGTCGGCCGGCACGACGGGGTAGATGTACGAGCCGATCTGGGAGTTGCGCAGCAACTCGACGGGGGAGCCCGCCGCGTCGATGACCTGCTGCAGATTCTGAGGTGCCACGATGAACCTTTCTTTGGGTGGTGATGGTCGGGGTCAGAAGACGACGGTGTGGTTGCCGTGTCGGATGACGCGGTCCTGTGCGTGCCAGAGCACGGCGCGAGAGAGCACTGCGCGTTCGACGTCGGCGCCGCGGCGCTGCAGGTCGGCGGCGGAGTCTGCGTGAGTGACTCGCACGACGTCCTGCTCGATGATGGGGCCCTCGTCGAGGTCCTTGGTCACGTAGTGACTTGTCGCGCCGATGAGCTTCACGCCGCGTTCCTTCGCCTTGCGGTACGGGCCCGCACCGATGAAGGCGGGAAGGAACGAGTGGTGAATGTTGATGACCGGCACGGCGACGTCGTCGATGAAATTCTCGGAGAGAATCTGCATGTACCGCGCGAGGACGACGAAGTCGACGTTGCCCGCGAGGAGCTTGACGATCTCGGCTTCGGCGGCCGACTTGTCCGGACCCTGCGAGGGAACGTGAAAGAACGGGATGCCGAAGCTTCGGACGTCTTCGGCCATATTGGTGTGGTTGGAGATCACCATCGGGATCGACACCGGGAGTTCGCCGCGACGGTGGCGCCACAGCAGGTCGAGGAGGCAGTGGTCCGAGGTCGACGCCAGCACGGCCATGCGCTTCGGAACCGACTGGTCGGTGAGGCGCCAGGTCATCCCATAGGGCTCGAGAGTCGTGGCGATATCGTTCTCGAGCTCTTCGAATGCCGCCGTCAGGTTCGGTCGGTGGAAGACCACGCGCTGGAAGAACGCGCCCCCTTCGGGATTGTCAGAGTACTGGTCGAGACTCACGATGTTCGCCTTGTGGCGCGTGATCAGACCCGTGACCGCCGCGACCAGGCCGGGCTGATCGGGGCCGTGGACGATGAGGCAGGCGTGATCGCGCAGCGCTTCGTTGTGTACCGTCATGGCGTCAAATCCTCCCGGCTCACTTCGCGATGAAGTCACGGGCCCACGTCGCCGTGGCCTCGAGGCCGCCGAACGTGTACATGTGGAGCTTCACGGCGCCCACCGACGGGTCGGCATCGAACAGGGCGGCGAGATCGGAGACGAATTTGTCGGGTCCCGCGGAGCCCATCAGGTTCGTGAGGGAGAAGCCGTACTTCTTCACGATCATCGCATTGGCGCCGACGCCGAAGCGGGACGCGAAGGAGATGAGGCGCTTGATGCCGGCGGGGCCGGGCGTGCCGAGGCGGATCTGCGTGTCGATGCCCCGGTCGCGCACGCCCTTGATCCACGCCATCACCGGGTCGGTGTCGAAGCTGAACTGCGTCAGGATGACGGCATCCAGCCCGGCCTCCTTCAGCGCGGCGGACTTGTCTTCGAGGTGGCGCCACAGCACGTCGGTAGGAATGTCGGGGTGCCCCTCGGGGTAGCCCGCGATCGACACTTCCTTGACGCCGTACTGCTGAAGCACTCCCGAACGGATCATGGTCAGCGCGTCCGGGTAGGGACCCTCCGGCGTTGCGGGGTCGCCGCCGACAGCGAACACGTGCTCAGTGGCACCGATCTCGGCAAGTGCACTGAGGAACTCCTCGAGCTGCGCCTGGGATGCAATGCGGCGCGCCGAGATGTGGGGGACGGGGACGAAACCGAGTTCCTTCACGGCCTTGGCCGCAGCTACCCGCATCGGCAGGTCTTCGTTGCCGAGGAAGGTCACGTTCACCTTCGTGCCGGCCGGGATGAGCGAGGCAGCCTCGGTGAGACCGACGACGTCCTTCTCTTTTCCGGTGATCTCGAGGGAGTAGCCCTCGACCAGACGTTTGGCCGACTCGGTCGTCGGTGTGGCGTGTGCCATGGCGAGTGGTCCTTTCCGCTGCCAGGAGTGCGTCATTGCAGTATGTGGCGATTTTACCTATGGACATAGGCAATGTCCATAGGGGTGGAAACGAGAAGGGGATACCGACACGTGGTCAGGTATCCCCTTCTCGGAAGGCGTGATCAGCGCGCTTGGTTTGCGGCTGTCTCGTTCTCGAGGATCTGGAGCTCGCGCGCATCGACCAGCATGCGCTGCAGCAACGCGTTGAGGTTCGTGATCTCTTCGTGCGAGAGGTGGGCGAGGATGATGTCCTGACCCCTCATCGAGATCGGCAGCATGTCGTCGTGCATCTGGACGCCCTCGGTCGTCAGATACATCGGCCGTGATCCCCGCGGGCCGTCCAGCAGAACGATCAGACCGCGGCCCACGAGCGTGTTCACGCTTTTGGAGACCACTGCCTTGTTGACGCCGATGAAGTCGGAGACCTCCGTCGCGGAGAACCCGGGGTTCAGCGCCAGGACCGAGATCACGCGCCAGTCGTTGGTTCCGAGGCCGAACCGGCGTCGCAATTCGTTCGATTCGCGCCACACCAGCGCATTCGACAGCAGTGCGAGAAGGCGCGGCGTGAAGTGATCGGGGTCGACGGTGTTCTGAAGTGGTTCCCACTGGATGCGTGGATCGAGCCGGTCCATGTGGTCCTTCGCGCGTCGGGATCTGTTCGGGATGGGAGTGACAGTAGTAGACGATCGGGGCCGGGCGAGGAATCTGCCCGACCCCGATCGAGTGAGGGTACTTCTTAGTGGGCCATCGCGGCGAGAGCGTCGGGGTCGATGGTTGCGATCGAGCGGGTGTCCTGGAAAGCGCGGATGCCTTCGATACCCTGCTCGCGACCGATGCCGGACTGCTTCATGCCGCCGAACGGTGCGCGCAGGTCGAGTCGGGTCGCGCCGTGGTCGTTGACCCAGACGTACCCGCACTCGAGAGCGCCGCCGACGCGCTGCGCAGCATCGGGGCTTCCCGTCCACACCGAACCACACAGGCCCGCCCACGTGTCGTTGGCCAGGCGGATGGCTTCCTCTTCGGTGTCGAAGGGGATGATGGGGATGACGGGGCCGAACTGCTCCATCGTCACCACGCGCAGGTTCGGGTCGGGGTCGACCACAATCGCGGGGCGCATGAAGTTGCCGCCCGCGAGCTCCCCACCGGGGAGTTCACCGAACTCGCGAACATCGGCGCCGGCGTCCTTCGCCTCCTGGATGAGCTCTTCGACGAATGCCTTCTGCGCCGAGGAGTGCAGGGGGCCCATCGTGGTGCCCTCGTCCAGGCCGTAGCCGATGACAGCTTTGTTGAGGCGGTCGGACAGACCGTTCACGACCTCGTCGAGGCGTGAGCGGTGTACGTAGACGCGCTTGGCATTCATGCAGATCTGCCCGGTGGTGTCGTAGATCGCCGCGTACAGGCGGTCCAGGTGGGTGTCGTCGATGATGGCATCCTCGAGGAAGATCGCGGCGTCGTTCCCACCTAGCTCGAGCGTGACGCGGGTGAGGGTCTTGGAGGCCATCTCCATCATCCGCTTGCCGCCACCTACGGACCCGGTGAAGCAGACCTTGGCGATGTCGGTGTTCTGGATCAGGCCCGACATGTTCTCGTCCTTGCCGGTGACGATGTTCAGCACCCCGGGCGGCAGTTTCTCGGCGACGCGCTGCACGAGCTTCGCGGTGGCAAGCGGTGCGGTCAGCGGCGGCTTGACGATCGCGGTGTTGCCGGCCAGCAGTGCGTGGGGGAGAGCTGCGCCGAGGATCGCGATCGGCCAGTTGAACGGCACGATGATCGTGGTCACACCCAGCGGCTGGTACGACACCTTCGTGTCGACCGGGATCGCGCCAGGAACCGCCGGCAGCGTGTGGTCGGTGTCGACCTCGTCAGCGAGCATGAGCGCGAGGTTCCAGCGGATCTCGAATACAAGCGCGTCAACCCAGGCCTCGAATCGGACCTTGCCGTTCTCCTGCGACAGGATCGCTGCGTCCTCGTCGCGGTCATCCGCGATTCCCGCGATCGCTTCGGCCATCAAGCGCGCGCGCTCTTTCGCGCCCAGAGCCGCCCACGCCGGGAAAGCTTCCTTTGCGGCAGCTACCGCGTCCGCGACATCCTGTTGCGAAGCCGCTGCAGCCTCACCGACAACCGTGCCCGGCTTGCCGGGGTCCGCGATCTTCAGCGTCTCGTCGGTGAACCGCTCGGTTCCCCCGATGAACAGTCCGGTCCGTACACCGGCCTGCGTCAACGTGTCAGACATCCTGCACCTCTCTGTGTGTTGTCTTCCCTGATTCGGATGCCGTAGCACCCGCCCCGCGCCGGGCGGCGCGCGAGTCCATTGTGCAGCGTCACTCGACCCCCGGGATCCCTTTCGTGGATTTGGGGCGCGTATGCGACCGTTCATCGCCCCTCCGCGAGGGGCTGCATTCGGTGCCAGTGAGCGCTGATTCGAGTTTAGGTGCATTCCTGTTTACTTGTAAATGAGTTTGGGTTAGCGTCACTCGCATCGCCCCGGTTGAGCCGGTGGCAACGCGAACGAGAGTCGATGATGACCCCCGCGGTCTGTCGCTCTCCTGTCATCGATGAGGAGGCATGTGATGGGTCGAACGTCCCCTGTGACGCAGGAGCGTCGGAGCGTCGAGGAGCTCGAGGATCTCGCTTTCGAGCTTCGACAGAAGCTCCTGAACCTGTGCGGTACGTACGAGGGAGCGGTACACATCGGCGGTGATCTGTCGTCCGCCGACATCTTCACCGCGCTGTTCGAGTACGGACTGAATGTCGACCCCACCAACCTCGCCAACCCCACCCGCGACCGGTTCGTGCTCAGCAAGGGGCACGCGGCAGTGGCCATGTACATCGCCATGGCCATCAAGGGGTTCTTCTCGTACGACGGCATCGTCGACACGTACGGCCAGCTCGACAGCGCCTACGGCATGCATCCGTGCAAGGTGCAGCTGCCCGGTGTCGAAGCATCCACCGGATCGCTCGGTCACGGCCTTCCCCTCGCCGTCGGCATGGCGATGGGCGCGCGTGGGCGCGGTGCCACGCATCGCGTAGTGACGCTGATGGGTGATGGCGAGACCGGCGAAGGATCCGTCTGGGAGGCCGCCCTGGTCGCGAGCTCGAACAAGCTCGGCAACCTTGTCGCCGTCATCGACCGCAACCGCCAGCTCATGACGAGCTTCGATGAGGAGCGCGTCACGCTCGAGCCCTACACCGACAAGTGGGCGGCGTTCGGGTGGAACGTGATCCACGTCGACGGACACGACATGGCGGCCCTCGTGGAGGCGATCGACAGTCTCCCTCCCACTGACAGCGACAAGCCGACCGTCATCGTCGCCGAGACCGTCAAGGGTAAGGGTGTCGACTTCATGGAGCACAACCTCGCCTGGCACGCCGGCTCGCTCGGCGCCGCAGACCTGGAGCGCGCGCTTGCCGCTCTGGAAGCAACCCGCACGAAGGAGAACGTCTGATGCCTGTCACCTTCACCTTCGGTGAGTTCCTCGGGGCCCGATCCGTCATCGGTTCGACCCTTGCCGAGCTCGGGGAGACCCACGAGAACCTGTGGGTCATCACTCCCGACATCGGGGCGACGCTCGTGGAGTTCCGCGACAAGTTCCCCGAGCGGTTTCTCGACGTAGGTCTTGCCGAGCAGGCGAGCGTCGGAATCGCCGCGGGCCTTGCCTACGACGGCAACATCCCGGTGGTCTCGGGCATGCTCCCCTTCCTGAGCATGCGCGCGCTCGAGCAGATCCGCACCGACGTCTGCTACCCCAACCTGCCCGTGAAGATCATCGGCACGCACGGAGGCCTCGTCGGAAACGGCGGCTCGACCCACTACGCCGTCGAAGACCTCGCGCTGATGTGCGCCCTGACCAACATGACGGTCACCTCGATCGGCGACCCGCTGATGGTCGGCGAGATCCTTCGCCAGTCGATGGCGATGCAGGGCCCCCTCTACATCCGTCTTGCCGTAGGCAAGAAGGACAAGGTGCTCTACGAGCCCGGGCAGCACGACATCCGCATCGGCAAGGGAATCGTCGCGCGGCAGGGCACCGACGTGACCCTGTTCACGCATGGCACGACGGTCGCGCAGGCACTGGATGCCGCCGACGAGCTCGAGCGCGAGGGTGCTTCGGTGCGCGTGGTCGACATGTTCACGCTCAAGCCGATCGACGCTGACCTGATCGCGCAGTGCGCCGAAGAGACCGGCGGACGCTTCGTCGTTCTGGAAGACCACCTCGCCTACGGCGGACTCGCCTCGCGCGTCGCCGACGTGGTGGCCGACCGCGGCATCCACCTGACCGCCTTCGAGCGCCTGGGCATTCCGCAGGTCTACGCCGGCTTCGGCGAAGACGAACAGCTGCGCGACAAGCACGGCTACGGCCTTTCGGCGACAGTCTCGGCCCTGCGCCGCGCTCTCGCCGCTCGCTGATCCCACCCCACCGCTCAACGGAGAGACGAATGAAGACCGTAGCTGTCACCCGCATCGGAAGCCTGCGTGACCCCGACGAGAGCGCACGTGGCCGCGTCGAGGTCGTGGACTTCCCCGAGCAGGACCTCGGGCCGGAGGATGTCCGCGTCCGGGTCGCGTACTCGGCGATCTGCGGATCTGACCCCCACCTGGCCGAAGGCTACTTCGGCACCGACGTGCCGATTGGCTTGGGCCACGAACTGTCGGGCGTCGTCGAAGCGCTCGGCGAGCGCGCGCACCGAAATGGGCTGCAGGTCGGCGACAGGGTCGCGGGAAACTTCCTGCGCTTCTGCGGCACCTGCCGCCCCTGTCAGGAAGGTAAGCAGCAGTTCTGCGAGCACATCCAGGAGTACAACCGCCCGGGGATGGCCGAGACGATCACGTGGCACGAGTCGCAGCTCTACAAGCTGCCCGACTCGGTGTCGCTTCTGAAGGGATGCCTGCTTGAGCCGACCTCGGTGGCAGTGCGGATCGCCGACAAGACCCGTGTTCGCGTCGGTGATCGGGTTGCGATCGTCGGTGGCGGCCCGATCGGGCAGCTCACGCTGCAGGTCATGCGGATGTATGGTGCGACATCACTCACGATGATCGAGCCGATCGCCGAGCGACGTGAGATGGCCACCCGTCACGGCGCCGAATTCGTCATCGACCCCGTCGCCGAGGACCAGTTCGCGCGGACCGATGAGATCACCGACGGTCGCGGCTACGACGTCGTCATTGACGCCTCCGGTTCGACCCGCGCCGTGAAGGGGATTCTCGACATCGCTGCCAAGGGAGGCACCGTCGTCTACGGCGCGATGTATCCCGCGCAGTTCGAGATGCCGCTCAACCTCTCGGACTACCTGTACCTGAAGGAGCTCACGCTCACTGGCGTGTTCGTCTCGCCCTACGCTTTCCCGAGGGCGCTGCAGATCCTGCCGCATCTGGACGTGGACGAGCTCACCGCGGCGGTCTTCGATCTGGATGACGCGTCCGAGGCTTTCGCGGTCCACGTCAGCGGTGTGCACCCGAAGGTCGTCATCCGTTGCAACCGCTTCGAGGAGTCAGAATGACCCTGTTGGAAGAGCGCCCCGAGGTGCGCCCGGTCGACGTCCCGGCGCTCGCCGCGCACGATATCGTCAAGCGTTTCGACGGCGTCCACGCGCTCGAGCGGGCGCAGTTTTCGGTTCTTCCGGGCGAGATTCACGCCCTCTTGGGTGAGAACGGTGCCGGAAAGTCGACGCTCATCAAGATCCTGACCGGCGTATACGCGCCGGACGGCGGGACGATCTACCGCAACGGTGAAAAAGTCGATTTCGCCAACGTTCGGGTCGCGAACGCAGCGGGTGTCGTCGCTCTCTACCAGGAGCTGTCGATCATCCCGACGATCAGCGTCGCCGAGAACATCCTGCTCGGCGAGCAGACGCCCAGCCGGGGTGGGATCGTGCAGTGGGGTCAGATGCGCAAGCGCGCGAAGGCGCAGCTTGAGAGCATCAACCAGCGCAAGATTCCCCTGAACGCGCTCGCCGGTGACCTCTCGCCCGTGCAGCAGACGATGGTCGCCTTCGCTCGCGCCCTCGCGACGGACGCAAAGGTCCTCATCCTCGACGAGCCGACGGCCTCGCTCACTGACACCGAGATCGTCGAGCTGTTCTCGGTTCTGCGCGCGCTGCGGGATCGTGGTGTGGCGATCGTGTACGTGTCGCATCGCCTTGAAGAGGTTTTCCAGCTGTGCGATCGGCTCACGATCATGCGTAACGGCACGCACATCGTCACGAAGGATGTCGCCGACTCCCATATCGATGAGGTGATCTCTCTCATGGTCGGGCGCAACGCGAACGAACTCTTCCCCGAGCGGGGGACCGCCACCGACGAGGTCGCCATCGAGGTGCGCCACCTGGACGGGCGCCGGGTGAAGGATGTCTCGTTCGTTGCCCGCAAGGGTGAGGTGCTCGGCATCGGCGGCCTCGCCGGTTCCGGGCGCAGTGAGCTGCTGCGCATCCTCTCGGGTGCCCAGAAGCACGTGGGCGGCGAGATCGTCGTCGGCGACACCGTTCTTCCCTCCTCGCCAGGAGTCGGAAAGGCGCTCGAGGCGGGGATCGCTCTTGTCCCTGAGGAGCGACGCAGCCAGGGTGTCATCCTGGCCGCCTCGATCCAGGACAACATCGCCGTGGCCAACATCCCGACGGTCAGCACCGCCGGAATCGTGTCGGGCGCGAAGATCTCCACGATCACCAAGCGTGGTATCGCGGATCTCAAGATCAAGGCGCGGAGCCCGCGCCAACACGTCGGCGAACTCTCCGGCGGGAACCAGCAGAAGGTGGTTCTCGCGAAGATGCTCGCCCGAAAGCCGAAGGTTCTGCTCATGGACGAGCCGACCCGAGGCATCGATGTCGGCACCAAGGCGGAGATCTACCGGCTCATCCGGCAGCTCGCTGCCGAGGGCACCGCGATCATCGCGGTCAGTTCGGAGCTTCCCGAGCTGATCGGAATGAGCGACCGGATCATCATCCTCCACGAAGGCGAGATCAGCGGCACCGTGCCCGCTGAGGGTGCCGACGACGAACTCCTCCTCTCTTACTGCTACGGGAAGCACCAGTCATGACCTCCACCGACAACCAGAAGTCCCCGACGACCACGTCGATCGTCGTCGGTCACGCCAGCAACGCCGGCAGATGGATGCTGCAGGGCGGCACGATCGTCGCCCTGATCGTGCTCGTGCTGTTCTTCTTCCTGATGCGCCCCGACGTGTTCCTCACGTTCGTGAACGTGAAGAACATCCTGTATCAGGTCTCGATCCTGGCGATCATCGCCGGAGCGCAGACCGTCGTCATGGTCGTCGGCGACTTCGACCTGTCGGTGGGTGCCACCTCGGCGCTGGCCGGCGCGACTGCAGCGGCCGCCATGCTCGGTGGATGGCCCGTTCCGGCGGCAATCGTTCTTGCCCTCATCGTGGGACTCCTGATCGGTCTGCTCAACGGCGTCCTGGTCGCCTACCTCAATCTGTCGGCGTTCATCGCGACGCTTGCCATGATGACCTCCGTCGTCGGTCTCGCGTTCCTCGTGACACAGGGAACAACACTGTTCAACTTCCCCCCGGAGTTCAACGAGCTCGGTCAGGGCAAACTGCTCGAGATCCCGATGCCGGTCTACTTCGCGATCATCATCTCGGTGATCCTGTGGTTCGTCCTGCGCTACACGACCCTTGGTCGTCGGTGGCACGCGATCGGGGGCAGCGTTGAGGTTTCGCGCCTCTCGGGTGTCAACGTACGCCGGGCGCGACTGCTCGCCTTCACCATCGCCGGATTCGTGTCGGCCATCGGCGGCATCCTGCTTGCCGCTCGCCTCGGCAGCGCGAGCGCGGTTCAGGGCGAGGACAACATGATGTTCTCGGTCGCCGCGGTGTTCCTCGGCATGACCATCGTTCGATCGGGCGCCGCGAACCTCGTCGGCACGATGGTCGGAGTCGCGATCATCGGCGTCATGAGCAACGGTCTAAACATCCTCGGCGTCAACGCCTACGTCCAGCAGGTCGTCACCGGGATCATCATCATCGCCGCCGTGACGCTCTCGTCCCTCAAACATCGGGAGCGGTGACCCCACCGATCCCATGACTCCGAGTCCCGACTCGGATCCCCACCCCGGGGAAGCACACAGAGAAAACGCAATACACAAAGGAGTAGATAGTGCGTACTTCAATCAAGGCCTTTGCGGCCGCGACCGCGGTCGCTGCCCTCGCCCTCGCTGGCTGCTCATCAGGCGGCGGCGACAATGGCGGCGGCGACACCGAACCCACCAAGGTCGTAGCGTTCACCTCCGGTAACCAGACCCCGATCGGTGCCTGGTGGGTTAAGGATGTCGAGGCCAAGGCAGCCGAGTACGGCTGGGACCTCACCATGATCCAGGGTGACTTCGACTTCCAGAAGATGAACCCCGCGGTCGAAAGCGCCATCGGACAGGGTACCGACCTCGTCTACAACGGCTACACGGATGTCGCCTCGATCGGCTCAATCGTGACGGCGGCCAAGGATGCTGGCATCCCGATGTTCGCCATCGACGCCGGTGTGGAGCCGACTGACGCCTACGCCCTGAACATCACCACCGACCAGCAGGGCATCGTCGACCAGACCATGGGCGCGATCGCCGAGGCACTCGGTGGAAGCATCGAGGGTAAGAACATCATGGTGATCGGTCACGACCCGCACGCTGGCATCCGGACCCGCGCGGCGCTGGCCGCCGAAGCTGTCGAGGCCGGGGGTGCAACCCTCGCCGGCGGTGAGATCCAGCAGGTCGTCTCGCCTGCGACAGGTCGCACCGAAGCGCTCGCGCTGGTCGCCGACTACCTGTCGGCCAACCCGGGCGGCCTCGACGCCGTCTGGGTCGGTTGGGATGACGCGGCCCTCGGCGCGGTTCAGGCCGTGACCGAAGCCGGCGCGACCGTTGCGGTGACAGGCGTTGACGCCACCAGCGAGGCGATCGCTGCCGTCAAGGCCGGCACGATGCTCGCGACCGTCGAGCAGCCCTGGCCGCTGATCAACGACGCCGTGATCGACGCGATCCTTGCGTGGATCGACAGTGGCACCATGCCAGCGAGCAACTTCGAGGAAGAGGCAACGACCCTCGTCACGAAGGACAACGCCGACGAGATCACGCCCTCCGACAAGCTCGGCTGATCCACTGAAACCCCGGTGGGGGCGGGAACGCTGCGGCCCCGCCCCCACCGGCACCAGATTCTCTCGTGCGGCTGCGCCGCACACCACGACACAGAAAGACATCACCATGCGTTTGGCAGGCAAGGTCGCCCTCATTACCGGTGGCGCCAGCGGAATCGGGCTGGCAACGGTCAAGAAGTTCATCGCCGAAGGCGCCAAGGTCGCCGTCGCCGACATCGATGCGACCCGCGCGCAGGAAGCGGTCGACACGCTCCCGGAGGGCTCGGCAGTCGCGGTGGGAGTCAACGTCTCCGTTTTCGAGGAGGTCGAGGCTGCCGTGCAGAGCACGGTCGATGCCTTTGGCAAGCTCGATGTCATCTTCAACAACGCCGGTATCGCCGGCGGCAAGCCCCTGCTCGACCACGATCCCGCGGTGGATTACCACCCGATGATCCGCGTCGACCAGGACGGCGTCTACTACGGCATCCTCGCGGCGGGACGTCAGTTCAAGAAGCAGGGCACCGGAGGGGTCATCATCTCCACCTCCTCGATCTACGGGGAGCAGGCCGCCGAACTCGCCTTCAGCTACAGCGCCGCGAAGGCCGCTGTCATCTCGTTCACCCGCTCTGCCGCATACGAACTCGCGGAGTACGGCGTCCGCGCCGTCGCGATCACCCCGGGACGCGTGGGTACGCCGATCATCAACCAATTCTCGGATGAGCTGAAGTCGCTCTTTGCCTCCGAGCAGCTGCGCAACAAGATGACCGAGCCGGAGGAAATCGCGAACGTCGTCGCGTTCCTCGCCTCCGACGAAGCCAATGTCATCAACGGCACTGTCGTGCACGTCGACGACGGTTACTCGGCCTTCAAGCAGCGGTTCGACCTGCCGACCTTCTAGAGCGATGGTCATGGATCTCGACATCGCCTGCCACATCAATGTGCTGGTCGACGGGCCCGATTCATCGCTCACCCCCCGAGCCCTGGTGCGGGTAGCGGAAGCCGGATACCGCCGGATCGTGCTGGCGCCGTTCGACCCCGCGGCAACCGACCTTGCGTCGCTGCGTCGCCTCTTCGATGACGCGGGGCTGACCCCGATCCCGATCGCCGGTCAGCTCCCGGGCGCCGACGTATCGTCGGCTGATGCTGACGAACGTCGGGCGGGTGAGGCGGCGCTGTACGCCATGGTCGACGCGACCGCGGCGCTCGGGGGCGATCAGCTCAACGGCGTGCCCTACGGTGTCTTCGGGCATCCGATGGCGCCCATCGACGCGGCGGCACGCGAACGCTCCGCGACATCGGTCGGGAAGGTGGCTGACTACGCTCACGAGCACGGCATCATGATGACCTTCGAAGTAGTCAACCGCTACGAGACGGCGATGGTGAACACCGCAGCGCAGGCGATGGAGTACGCGGAGCTCAGCGGCTCCGAGCACCTCCGGATCCACCTCGACTCGTTTCATATGGCAGTCGAAGAGGCCGATGCCGCCCAGGCGATCCGCACGGCGATGCCCCGGCTCGCGTACCTCGAGCTCGGTCAGTCGGGCCGGGGGTTGCTCTCGACGGGCGCGGTCGACATCCCGAAGCTCGTACAGGGCGCGCTGGATGACGGATACGAGGGCCGCTGGGGAGTCGAAGCGTTCTCGCGCTCGATCCTCCCCGGATTCGTCGCCGACATGCTGGCAATCTGGCGGGAGCCCTTTACAGATGGCGGGGCTTTGGCAGAAGATGCCATGCGAGTCATTCGTGCAGGATGGGCGGCTAGCAGCGTCGGACGCCGGGCTCAGCGCCTGGCTCGCGGTGCGAGCGACACCGGCAGCATCATCCGTCCCGCCTGATCTCACGCCCGGCACGGCGCCGGGTACCGTCACTGGAATCACGGAGGAACCATGACGATCACGCAAGACACCGACGTCCTGATCGACCCGGCTGTGTTCGCCGGCAAGATCTATCTCGACGGCGAATGGGTAGCAGGAGAAGGCGGACAGATCGATTCGGTGGCACCCGCTACCGGTGAGGTTCTTGCTGCCGTGGGCATGGCCGGTCCCGGCGATGTCACGCGCGCCGCGGAGTCGGCAGCTGCGGCGCAGAAAGAGTGGGCAGCGATGCCGCACCCGGCGCGAGCAGCGGTGCTGCGCAGGGCGGGGATGCTCTGGGAACAGTATGCCGATGAGATCGGCGGATGGAATGTTCGCGAGGTCGGTGCGATTCCGCCGCTGGCTGGGTTCGCCCTTCACGTCACCGCTGCCGAATGCTACGAAGCCTCGGCGCTGCCCTCGGCTCCTAAGGGTGCGGTTCTCTCTTCTGAGGAGCCACGCCTCTCGATGACCGAACAGGTGCCGGTCGGCGTCGTGGGTGTGATCTCACCGTTCAACGTGCCGCTGATCCTCGGCATCCGTGCGGTGGCTCCCGCGCTGGCGCTCGGTAACGCCGTGCTGCTCAAGCCAGACCCGCGCACCGTCATCACCGGCGGTGTCTCGTTCGTCCGGATCTTCGAGGAGGCCGGGCTCCCGAAGGGTCTGTTGCAGCTGGTTCCGGGCGGCGCGGATGTCGGCCAGGCGATGATCGAAGACCCCCGTGTCCGGGTGATCGCGTTCACCGGCTCCACGCGTGCCGGCCGCATCGTCGGCGAGCAGGCGGGTCGCAACCTCAAGCGTGCCCACCTCGAGCTCGGCGGGAACTCGGCGTTCATCATCCGGCACGACGCCGATATCGACCAGGCAGTGAACCTCGCCACATGGGGATCGTTCCTGCACCAGGGGCAGATCTGCATGACCGTCGGCCGTCACATCGTGCATGAGGCGGTCTTCGATGAGTATGTCGAGAAGCTCGCCGCGAAGGCCGAGTCGATGCACGTCGGCGATCCGGCCGCGGGGCCGGTGCACCTTGGTCCTCTCATCGACGAGGTCCAGCGCGACCGGGTGCACGCTCTGGTGATGGATGCCGTCGCGAGCGGCGCCGAGCTTCGTGCTGGCGGCACCTACGAGGACCTCTTCTACCGGCCGACAGTGCTCGCGAACACGCCGGCTGACGCGCCCGCGTACTGCGAAGAAGTCTTCGGACCTGTCGCATCGGTGGTGAAGTTCTCGACCGACGAGGAGGCCGTGGCGCTCGCGTCGGCGACCGACTACGGTCTGTCCCTCGGCATCGTGACAAAGGATGCTTTGGCCGGCTGGGACCTCGCGCAGCAGATCCCGACGGGCATCGTGCACATCAACGATCAGACCGTGAACGACGAGGCCAACACGCCGTTCGGTGGCACTGGCGCGTCGGGGACGGGCTCGCGCCACGGCGGTGCTCAGGCCAACATCGATGCCTTCACCGAGACGCGGTGGATCACGATGCGCCGTGAGCCGGGTCAGTACCCGCTCTGACCGGTTCGGCTACGTCCTCGAGCCCGCGCTTAGCGCGGCTCGAGGACGTAGCGCTCTCTACCCGCCGCCAGTCCCGACAGGCTCTGCCCGACGAGGATCGCTACAACGAGCAACAGTGGCAGCAGCCATCCGTCAGTGGCGCTGTGGAGCGAGCCGAACAGCACCGGGCCCGCGGCGGCCATGAGATAACCGACCGACTGAGCCATGCCTGACAGGGCGGTCGCTCCGTGGTGGTCGCGGGCGCGCTGGGCCATGAGTGTCAGGGAGACGCCGAGCGAGGCACCCGATGCCGGGCCGAGCACGATGACCCACGCGAGGATGGCATCGGGTGCCGCGATGAGTCCAGCCAGTCCCACCAGTGCGATCACCGGGAGCGCGGCAGGCACCCAGCGCGCAGCGCCGCCCCGGAGGATAACCGGCACCGCAATGGCGCCCACCAGCGCGCCGACCTGGTAGATCATGACGTCGATTCCCGCCGTGACCGCGCTGCGGCCGGTTGAAACGGCGATCGTTGCCAACCATGTCACCAGGATGTAGAACGTGGCCGACTGGAAGCCCATGTAGGCGGCCACGACCCAGGCGGTGCTGTCCTTCCAGATACCCCGTGCCTGTCCAGCGGCGCCCCCGCGTGTAGCTCGTTCTCGGCGGCCGCGCATCGCCACCAACCACGCAACGATGGCCACGGGGAGCAGGATGCCGCCGGTGATGACGAGCGACAGGCGCCACCCATCGGCGCCGGTCACCCCGGCGCCCCACTCCGCGACCGGAACCGCCACGCCGGATGCGACAGCGCCGGCGCCGCCGAGCAGCGCGGTATAAACAGCCATCATCGTGGGCACCCGCGAGGGAAACTCCCGCTTGATGACGGCGGGCATGAGCACATTCGCAATAGCGAGTGCGACGCCGATCACGGCGGTGCCGATCCAGAGGCTTACTGCCGGGCCCGGTACCGATCGCACCACGGTGCCCATCGTCAGCAGCGCCAGTGACCACAGCACGACTCGGCTCATCCCGAAGCGCTGACTCAGGCCGGAGGCGAACGGGGAGACCAGCGCCCACGTCGCCAGCGGGATGGATGCGAGAAGACCCAGCGCGCTCGGACCGAGCCCGGTGTCGGCACCGATCTGTTCGAGCAGCGGCCCCACCGATGTGATGGTGGGCCGCATGTTGATGGCGACCAGACACACCGCGACGACAAGGGCGACGCGGGCGTGTGGCATCGTTGCGCGCTCATCGCCCATAGAGTTCGGACTATACCTCAGGGCATAGGTATTCGCCCTGCAGTGCGGTAGTCAGCCGTTGCCGAAGCGGGCGCGCAGGTCGGCCTTGCGGACCTTCCCTGACGCCGTACGGGGCAGCTCATCGACGATGACGACGTTCTTGGGCAGCTTGTAGCGCGCAAGCTTGCCCTCGAGGTGAGTACGCACGGTCTCGGTGTCGAGGTCGACGCCGTCCTTCACCGTGATGACAGCCCAGGGAACCTCGCCCCACTGCTCGTCGGGGATGCCGATCACACCGACGCCGGTCACGCCCTCGATGCTGGAAATGTGGTTCTCGACTTCGGCCGGGTAGATGTTCTCGCCGCCCGAGATGATCATGTCTTTCAGGCGATCGGAGATGTAGAGGTAGCCGTCGCGGTCGAGGTAACCCAGGTCGCCCGAGCGAAACCACCCGTCAGACGTGAACGCCTTCGAGGTCGCCTCGGGCAGATTGAGGTAGCCGGCGAAGACGTTCGGACCTGACACTTCGATCTCCCCGACCGTGCCGCGCGGCACCATCACTCCGTTCTCGTCGGCGATGCGGATCTCTGTAAAGAAGTGGGGAAGCCCCACGCTGCCCTGTTTGGCGCGGGTCATCGTGGGGGCGAGGGATGTCGCGCCCGGCGAGGTCTCGGTCATGCCGTAGCCCTGCGAGAACGACAGCCCCCGGGTTTCGTAGGCATCGAGGATGCGGGTGGGAACCGCGGAGCCGCCGCAGGTTAGTTTGGCCAGCGACGACAGGTCCGTGCTGTCCCAGCCGGGGTGATCGGCCATCATCTGGTAGGTCGTGGGAACACCGCTGAGCATCGTCACGCGGTACTCCTGGATGAGGGCGAGGGCGCGTCCGGGGTCGAAGCCCTTCTCGAGCACCATCGTGCCGCCCTTGAGCATGATCGGCAGCGCCCCCATGCCCAGTGCTGCGACGTGGAAGAGCGGAGAGATCATCAGCGCGACATCCGTGGACACGACGTCGTAGTCCACCACGCAGTTGATCGCCGTCCAGATGAGATTGCCGTGCGTAAGAACCGCGCCCTTGGGCTTGCCCGTCGTGCCCGAGGTGTAGATGATCGCCGCAGGGTCATCATGACCGACCGCGGCATCCGTGTGGCCGAATGGAGTACCGCGGAGCAGCGGCGACAGTCCCAGGTGATCAGCTGTGCCCTCACCCGTGGGGATCACGTGGCTGATGTGCGCGGCGGCGATGCCCTCGAGTGCCTTCTCATGCAGCGCCGGGTCGACAATGAGCGCACGCGCCCGGGAATCGGTGAGCACGTGGGTAACCTCGGGTGGTGCCAATCGCGTGTTGACGGGCACGAAGATAGCGCCCAGCTGGGCGCAGGCGAACATGACCGACAGGAACTCGGGACGGTTCTCACCGAGAAACGCGACGGCGTCACCAATCCCGATACCGCGGCGCCCGAGCACAGCGGAGATCCGGTCGGTGTCGTCGGCCAACGCCCGGTATGTCGTGCTCTGGCCGTCGAAGATCAGGGCGGTCTTGTCGGGTGTCTTCTGGCGCCGGGTGGTCATCCACGCGCCAAGTCCGTGATTGTGCATCGGAGGTCTCTTCTTCGAGGGAGCGGATTCGTCGGTGAATCAATCGATGCGGAAGTGGGGCGCCGAGCCCCGCCTCCGGTTAGGCGTACAGGCGCTGCAGACTCCGCAGCACGACCGCGGGCTTGGTTCCACCCTCGATCTCGATCGTGCCGTCGACGACGAGCTGGATCCCGCCGCCGACCTCGGTGACTTCGGCAATCGTGGCGGTCAGGCGCACCCGTGAGCCGGCGGCAACGGGCGAGACGAAGCGCACTTTGTCGAGGCCGTAGTTGACCTTCGTTCCAGCGCCCTGCACGTCCAGGAGATCCACCCACATCGGGATGAACAGCGACAGCGTGAGGAAGCCGTGCGCGATCGGCGCACCGAAGGGTCCCTCCTTTGCGCGCTCGGGGTCGACGTGGATCCACTGGTGGTCGTCAGTGGCATCAGCGAACGTGTTGATGCGGTCCTGGGTGACCTCGAACCAGTCGGAGTAGCCCAGGTCGGTACCCACGAGGGTGTTCAGATCGGCGAAGGCAACGGTGGTCGTCATGGTGTCTCCTTGAGGTGGTACGGGTGGATCAGGCGGCTGCCGTCAAGCCCAGCAGCCGGGCGGCGTTGTTCTTGAGGATGCCGGGCATGACCTCCGGCTTCAGGGCGGTCTTCTCGGCATCCGCGAACCAGCGTTCGGGAGTCAGAAGCGGGAAGTCAGTGCCGAACAGGACCCGATCCTTCAGGTAGGAGTTCGCGGCACGCACGAGGCTTTCGGGGAAGTACTTCGGGCTCCAGCCCGAGAGGTCGATCCACGTGTTGTGCTTGTGGGTCGCTACCGAGAGTGCTTCGTCCTGCCACGGCACGGACGGGTGAGCCATGATGATCTGGAGCTCGGGGAAGTCGGCGGCCACGCCATCGAGCAGCATCGGGTTGGACAGGCCGAGGCGGAAGCCGCGGCCGCCCGGCATCCCCGCTCCGATCCCGGTCTGGCCGGTGTGGAAGAGGGCGACAACGCCGGCATCCTCGAGCACGGCATACAGCGGCGCGTAGACCGGGTCGCTCGGATCGAAGCCCTGCACGGTCGGGTGGAACTTGAACCCGCGCACGCCGTGGTCTTCGATGAGGCGCCGTGCCGTCTCGATCGCTGCGGGTCCCTTGCGCGGGTCGACCGAGCCGAACGGGATCAGGACGTCGTTGTTGCGCGCCGCTCCCTCGGCGATTTCAATGCTCGAGATGGGCTGATGCCCGAGGGCCGACTCCGAGTCCACGGTGAACACGACAGCTGCCATCGAGCGTTCACGGTAGTACTGCGCGATCGAGTCGAGGTCGGGTCGTGGGCCGTCGGTGCGGAAGTACTTCGAGGCCGCCTCGGCAAGGTCATCCGGAAGGGAGGAGTGCCCGTGCTCGTCGATCTCGATGTGCACATGCACATCGATGGCCCTCAGGGCCTCGACATCGATTGCCGGCTCGTAGCGGGTCGTCACCGCTGCAGCTCCTCCGGAAGCGGCGGGAAGGTCTCGCCGACGGATTGCAGCTGCCCGTCGAACAGTTCGTGAGCTTCAGCCTGAAGGGCATCGGTGCTCCATCCGCCCTCGTGGTAGGCGGTGACGACCGGCTCGGGGTGCGACCACAGCTGGATGCGGTCTCCTCCCACGCCGATCGCCTGACCGGTGATGTGGGCGGCGTCGTCGGATGCGAGGTAAGCGATGACTCCTGCGACATCCTCGGAGGTGCCGAACCCCAGGTCGTGGCGGAAGAACGCGGGCATGGTCTCACCGCGCTCGGATGCCTCGACGGCGGCGGCGAAGTAGGGGACCGTGGCAGTCATGGCCGTGGCTGCGACGGGGATGACGGCGTTGGCGGTGATCCCTGCCTTCTTGAGCTCGAGCGCCCAGGTGCGCACCATGCCGACGATGCCGGCCTTGGCAGCGGCGTAGTTGGTCTGCCCGAAGTTTCCGCGCTGGCCTGTCGGTGAGCCGATGCAGATGATGCGGCCTGGCTTGCCGGCCTCGCGCAGGTGCGTGGCGACCTCACGGACACATGTGAAGGTGCCCCGCAGGTGGACACCGATGACGGTGTCGAAGTCGTCGTCGGTCATCTTCCAGAGCGTCTTGTCGCGCAGCACTCCAGCGTTGGTGACGAGGATGTCGACACCGCCGAAGGTCTCGAGCGCGGCGGCCAGCAGCTTCTGTGCAGTCTCGGTCGGTCCAACGGGAGCGACCACCGCGGTGGCACGGCCGCCCTCGGCTTCGATCGTGGCTACGGCGTCGGCGGCAGTCTGGTCGTCGACGTCATTGACGACCACTGCCGCACCCTGTCGAGCGAGTTCCTGAGCGTAGGCGAGGCCCAGACCTCGACCCGATCCGGTGACGATGGCGACTTTGCCCTGCAGCGACATGGCGCTCCCTTGCTTCTCGAGGCACTCTCGGCCCTGGCCGACAGCGCCTAGTCAATCCGATTTCATTGCAATAGTCAACGATTGATCTTTGCCAGCGTGCGGTGCTGTCTCACTCGCGTGTCAGGCGGCGGCCGATGATCTCTTTCATGATCTCGGTCGTGCCGCCATAGATGGTGGCGACGCGAGAGTCGAGGTAGTCGTGGGCGACCGGGTACTCCCTCGTGTACCCGTACCCGCCGTGCAACTGCAGAGCTCGGTCGATGACCTTCTGGTGCAGCTCGGTCACCCACCACTTCGCCATCGCCGCGGTCACTTCGTCGAGCTGGCCGTGCGCGGCATCCAGGATGCAGCGGTCGACGAACACTTGCGCTACTTCGATCTGGGTCGCAAGCTCCGCCAGGTAGAAGCGGTTCGCCTGAAAGTCCGCGATCCGCTGACCGAACGCGGTGCGCTGTTTCGCGTAGGCGAGGGCCTGGTCGAAGGTCGCGCGCATCCTCGCCATCGAGGTCACGGCGATGTGCAAGCGCTCGATCGGCAGATTGTGGCGCAGCTGCATCCACCCGTCGCCGGGCGCTCCGAGAATGTTCGCGGCGGGTACTCGAACCTCAGCGAACGACAGCTCGGCAGTGTCTTGTGCGCTCAGCCCGATCTTCTTCAGGGGGCCGCTGCGAGTGAAGCCGGGCATGCCGTCCTCCACAATGAGAAGGCTGAAGCCCGCGCGGCCGGCGTCGGGGTCCGTGCGTGCAACCACGATCACGAAATCTGCCAGCAGTCCGTTGGAGATGAAGGTCTTGGACCCGGTCAGGACGAAATCGTCTCCGTCGCGCCGCGCGGTCGTCGAGATGGATGCGAGATCCGACCCCGTCCCCGGCTCGGTCATCGCGATAGCACCGATCTTCTCACCCGCGACCAGAGGGCTCAGCCAGCGGTCCTGCTGCTGCTCTGAGCCGAACGCAATGAGGTAGGGCGCGATGAGGTCGTTGATTCCGCACAACGACATCGAGACCGCTGTCGCGCCGGCAGCGGCGAGCTCCTCGATCATGATCGCGTTGTAGCGGAAATCGTCGACGTCCCCGCCTCCGTTGCTAGCCGGGGCCGAGATTCCGAGCAGTCCGGTCTCGCCAGCCTTCGCGAAGAGGGTCCGATCGACGCGTCCGGCTTCTGTCCAGGCATCCAGGTGGGGCGACACCTCGCGCTGGACGAACCGGCGAACGGTGTCTCGGAAGTCGGCGTGGGACTCGTCGAAGATCGTGCGGGGTACGGCGACGCTGCTCATGGTGAGGATTGTGTACACCCGGACGAATCGTTGTCAAGTTCAACGATTGTTTTCGGCAGCGAATTGCTACAATCGCCGGGTGTCCACAGCAAACGAACAGGCACGGGCGACAGAGTCGCCCGTCCGCTCGGAGCGTCTGTGGCGCACCCCAGTCGGAGACGACCTCGCGTTCCTGCTCGCGCGCGCGAACGCGGTCTCGGTCTCGCGAGTCAACGCGGCGCTGCAGTCGCTCGATCTGCGTGTTCGCGCGTATTCGGTGTTGGCCATCGCGGCGGACGACGCCCGTCCGTCCCAGCGCGAACTGTCGGAGTTTCTGCGGCTTGACCCGAGCCAGATCGTCGCGCTGATCGATGAGCTCCAGTCCCGAGGGCTCGTCGAGCGGGAGCCCGACCCCAACGACCGGCGAGCCAACGTGGTAGTCGCGACCCCGGCTGGCCGTGACCTGCTCGCTCAGGCGCAGGAGATCGCCCGCGATGTCGAGAGCGAGATGTTCGGAGCCCTGGACGGCTCCGAACGCGAAGCCCTCGCACACGCGCTTCGCGTGATGGCCGGAGCGGTCGAAGTCGCCCCCGACCGCTGAGAATCGCTCGCTAGGCGAACGCCCAGCCGGTGTAGGCCTCCGCGAGGTAGGTCTGTCCCGCTTCGGACTCGACGACCGAACGCAGTTCGCCGATCTGGCGCCGGCGATCGAAGTCGGATGCCTCGGGAGTCAGGTGCAGCATGCTCGTCATCCACCATGAGAAGTGCTGCGCCTTCCAGATGCGCTGCAGGGCCGTCTCGGCGTAGGAATCCAGCAGTCGCTCGTCCCCCTCGTTCAGCAGCGCGCCGAGCGCGCGGTCGAGCAATACGACGTCGGCCACGGCGAGGTTCATACCCTTGGCGCCCGTCGGGGGAACCGTGTGGGCGGCATCCCCGACGAGGGCGGCGCGTCCGCGGCGCAATTCATACGCAACAAAACTGCGGAACCTCAGCACGTCGCGCTGGAAGATCGGCCCCTCTTGCAGTGTCGTGCCGGGAACGCACGACTGCAGAGTCTCCCAGATCTCGGCCTCGCTCATGACGGTGGGGTCGGTTTCGGGATCACACTGGAAGTACATCCGCTGCACGGTGGCGCTGCGCTGGCTGATGAGAGCGAAGCCGTTGGGGGAGTTGCTGTAGATCAGCTCCTCGGAGCTGGGCGGCGCTTCGCACAGGATGCCGAACCAGGCGAAGGGGTACTCGCGGAAGTACCCACCTGTCGACGATCCCGTGACGGCGGCGCGGACCAGGCTGCGGGAACCATCGCCGCCCACGATGAAGTCGGCCTCGATTTCGAGCGGCGAGCCGTCGGAGTTCGTCGCAAACACTCGGGGCCGATCGGTCTCAATGTCTTCGACGCGGTCGACAGTGACACCGAACCGCAGGTCCTGCCCCGCTGCCAGGCGCACAGCGATCATGTCGATGAGGGCCTCATGCTGCGGGAAGAGCCAGACGCTGCGGCCCGTGAGTGCGGGGAAGTCGATGCGGTGACCCTCGCCCTGGAAGCGCAGCTCGATGCCGTCGTGGCGCTGACCTTCCGTCTTCACGCGCGGTGAAGCGCCGGTCTCGTCGAGCAGCTGCACGGTGGGGTACTCAAGGATGCCAGCGCGGATCGTCTTCTCGATCTCTTCGCGCGAGCGCTGATCGAGCACGATCGACTCGATGCCTCGCGCGGCGAGGAGGTGCGACAGCAGCAGGCCAGCGGGGCCGGCGCCGACAATGGCTACCTGAGTGCGGACGGTTGACATGGCGTCTCCTTCGACGGATGCGGGTCTTCGCCGAGTCTGCATCAGACCGCCGGGTGCGGCCCCGAGATTCCCATTGAACGGGATTTCCTGGGGTCAGAGCCGCTGCCGCCGAAGATCGCTCTCAATACCCGCGACGGCGCTGCGCAGCGCGGCAACCGCGGGCGCCGGATCAGCATCCCGCGGAAGCACGACAGACAACGCGGCCACGACCTCACCTTCGTGACGAAGCGGCACCGCCACACCCGTGGAGACAGACTGAATCGAGCCGGGAGCGATAGCGACGCCGTCGCGCCGGATCCCCGCGATGACGCGCTCCAGTGTCCGCGGGTCGGTGATGGTTTCGCGCGAGACGGCGCGCAACGGACTGCCCAGGACGCTCGCGCGAACCGCTGCCGGCGCGTAGGCGAGCAGCACAAGGCCCGACGATGAGGCGTGCAGCGGAAGCCTGCCGGCGATGCGGGTGATATTGGCTCCGGCATCCGGATGCGAAAGGCGTTCGATGAAGAGCGCCTCATCCTTCTCGCGCACGGCTAACTGCGTGTGCTCGCGGATGGTGGCCTGCACCGTCTCCATGTGAGGAAGAGCCGCTGTGCGCAGGCGCAGCGCCGAGGATCCGCGCAGGGCGAGTTCCCACAGGCGCATGCCGAGGCGCACCTGGGCGTCTTCGTCGCGATCGAGCAGACCTGCCGAGACCAGATCATCGACGATGCGGTGGGCGCTGGAGGACGGCAGCCCGGATCGCCGCCCGATCTCGGATGCCGACTGCACAGCGCGTTCGGAGGTGAACGTCTCCAGAACACGCACGATGCGCTCGGTCATCGAGTCACCGGTGGGCGAATTCGCCATGTCGACAGCTTGGCACGCGCCGCTCAGCCGTGCAGCGGCCGAGGCATCCCTGCGAATCTGCATAGCCCTCTCTCGGCCCACAGACGGAGTGGCGTGACTACGCTCAAGGTATGAGCCGCGCAGCGATGTACAACGAAGTCGGGGGGCCTGAGGTCCTGTTCGTCACGGAGACAGAGGAGCCCTCCCCGGGCGCACGGAAGGTGCTGGTCGCCGTCGAAGCTGCCGGGCTGAACCCCTACGATGCCAAGGCTCGCGGCGGGTTCATTCCGTCGGATGCTCCGTTCCCGCGACGCATCGGTGGAGACTTCGCCGGCACTGTCATCGCGGTCGGTGAGGGGGCTGCCTACCCGGATGGCACGCCGGTCGCTGTCGGGGATGCCGTCATGGGTCGCGCTGCGGGTGCGATCGCCGAGCAGGTGATCGCGAATGCCGCAGAGATCGCACGGCGGCCCGAGGGGCTCGCGGTCGAGGTGGCGGGTGGCCTGCATGTTGCCGGTCTCACGGCGGTTTCGTGTCTGGCTACGGTGCCGGTCGGCGAGGACGATGTCGTGCTGGTGGGCGGCGCGAGCGGCGCTGTCGGGCTCGTGGCGTCGCAGCTTGCGATCGCCCGCGGCGCGCGGGTGATCGGTTCGGCATCCGTGGCCAACCACGACTTCTTGCGGTCGCTCGGTGTCGAGCCGGTTGAGTACGGCACGGGTCTCGCCGACCGAGTGCGTGACCTCGGCGAGATCACCGCGGTCATGGACTGCCACGGCCGCGATGCGCTCGATGCCGGTGTTGCCCTCGGCGTTGCCGCTGACCGGATGGTCGCGATCGCCGCCTATGCGGCCCTCGACGAGCTCGGCGCGCATAACGTCGAGCGGGCAGCCCGCACCCCCGAGAACCTCCGCGCTCTCGGCGAGGACATCGCGGCCGGCAAGATCGTCTTCCCGGTTGTGGCCACGTACCCGCTGGACGACGTGGTGGAGGCGTTCCAGGCGCTCGAGTCCTCACACGAGCCGGGCAAGATCGTCATCCTTCCCTGACGACGAACGGGGTGGCTACGCGCGCCAGACCGTCTTCAGGTTCATGAACTCACGGATGCCGGCAGCGGCAAGCTCTCGCCCGACGCCAGAGTTCTTGATGCCCCCGAACGGCAGCTCCGTGTGCGAAACGGTCATGCCGTTAATGAACACGGCACCGGCTTCGATGCGGTCGACGAACCACTCGATCTCGTCGTCGTCGGTGCTCCACAGCGAGGAGGACAGCCCGAACGTCGTCGCGTTGGCGATCTCGACGGCCTCCTCACGGGAGTCGACGCGAAACACCGTGGCTACAGGGCCGAAGGCCTCCTCCTGGAACAGGCGCATATCCCGCGTGATACCGGCGAGGACCGTCGGCGGGTAGAACCAGCCCGGTCGGTCGGGGACCGAGCCGCCGGTCAACGCCTCGGCGCCGTGCGAGAGGGCATCATCGACGAGCTCGGCGAGTTCGTCCCGGCCGCTCTCGGTCGCAACGGGGCCCACGTCGGTGCCCTCGTCGAGGGGGTCGCCGACGCGCAGCGCTGCGGTCTTCTCCACGAACCGTGCCACGAAATCGTCGTAGACGTCGGTGTGGACGATGAACCGCTTGGCAGCGATGCAGGACTGCCCGTTGTTCTGGTTTCGGGCGGTGACAGCGACGGATGCCGCAGCATCGAGGTCCGCCGTCGGCATCACGACGAACGGATCCGAGCCACCGAGCTCGAGCACGACGTGCTTGACCTCGCTGCCCGCGATGGAAGCGAGCGAGCGACCGGCGGGCTCCGAACCGGTCAGGGTCGCGGCCACGACCCGCGAGTCGCGGAGGACCCGCTCGACTCCGGATGCCGGGATGAGCAGCGTGTGGAAGGAGCCGACCGGGAATCCGGCGCGCTCGAAGAGAGTGTCAAGGTAGAGCGCGGAACGCGGAACGTTAGAGGCGTGCTTCAGTAGCCCCGTGTTGCCGGCCATGAGCGCCGGGGCGGCAAAGCGCATGACCTGCCACAGCGGGTAATTCCAGGGCATGACCGCAAGCACGACGCCCAGCGGTGCCCAGCGGGTCCCGGCGGCCGAGGCCTTCACCGACGAGGGGTCGGCAAGCTCCTCTGTGGCCAGGAAGTCCTCGGCGTTGTCGGCGTAGAACCGGCATCCGCGAGCGCACTTGAGCACCTCGGCTCGCGACTGGGCGAGGGGACGCCCCATCTCGATCGTGATGGTGCGCGCCATCTCGTCGACGTCGGCTTCCAGCAGCTCGGCAGCCTTGCGCATCCATCCGGCGCGCTCGGCGAACGTCGTATCGCGCAGCGCGACGAACGCCGACTGTGCGGCGGCAATGCGGCGCTCGACCTCGGCCTCATCGTGAGGCTCGAAGGTTTCGATGACTTCGCCGGTCGCAGGATTTGTCACTGCAATGGCCATGAGCTGCCTCTTCCTCGAGATAGGGGACTCCGCGAGCCTATCCGGCGCTTCGGTGTCGCGACAATGTGCCCCGTGGGGCCGAGCGGTCAGAAGACGATGGTGTGGTTTCCGTGACGGATGACGCGATCTTGCGCGTGCCAGAGCACGGCGCGCGAAAGCACTGCACGTTCCACGTCAGCGCCACGTCGTTCGAGGTCTGCAGCAGTGTCGGCGTGCGTGACCCGCACGATGTCTTGCTCGATGATCGGCCCCTCGTCGAGGTCGGTGGTGACGTAGTGCGAGGTCGCTCCGATGAGCTTCACGCCGCGGGTCTTCGCCTGGCGGTAGGGCTGGGCGCCGACGAACGCTGGAAGGAACGAGTGGTGAATGTTGATCACGGGCACCCGCACGCTCTCGAGGAACTCGCCGCTCAGGATCTGCATGTAGCGGGCGAGAACCACGAAGTCGGCATCCGCGTCAGCCAGCACCTCGAGGATGCGGGCTTCACTGGCGCTCTTGTCGGACCCGGCGACCGAAGGCACGTGCACGAAGGGGATGCCGAAACCGGTGACATCAGCCTCGGCATCCGTGTGGTTCGAGATGACGACCGGGATCTCCACCGGCAGTTCGCCGCGACGATGACGCCACAGGAGGTCGAGCAGACAGTGGTCCTGCTTCGAGGCGAGGATCGCCATCCGCTTCGGAACCGACTGGTCGGTGATCGCCCACTGCAGATCGAACCCGTCGCCCAGGGTCGTGGCAAGGTCGTTTTCGATCGCGGGCAGTGCCTCGCGCAGGCCTGGCCGGTGAAAGACGACGCGCTGGAAGTAGGCGCCGCCGGCAGGGTTGTCGGAGTACTGATCGAACTGCACGATGTTCGCGCCCTGCCGCGTGATCAGAGCCGAGACCGCCGCGACGATGCCGGGGGAGTCCGTGCCGTGGACGATGAGGCACGCGTGATCGAGGGGAAGCTGGGCTGTGGGCATGGACCGATTCTCTCGTGTGCTGCGCTCGTCCTCACTCCCTGCAGCGCCGATCTGTGCCATCTGCCTGCGTGTGTTGGCCGATCGTGCGTGATTCAGCGCACGCCCTTCATCAGCTTCAGGACCGGCTTCACGGCCAGCAGCAGCGCGACGCCCAGGACTATCGCGGCGATACCGAGGCTCGAGAAGTACGGCACCTCGTTGCGTGGGTCGTAGAACTGCGCGAGCCAGCCCGCTATCGCGGTTCCCAGAGCGACCGACAGGAAGAACAGGGCCACCATCTGCGTGCGGAAGGCACTGGGAGCGAGTTTGGTCGTGATCGACAATCCGATCGGCGAGAGCAGGAGTTCGGCGACGGTGAACACGAACAGGATGCCGATGATCGCGAGGAGCGGTGTCGTGTTCTCGCCGCCTCCCGCCCAGGGCAGGAACAGCAGGAACGCGGCGCCCATGATGATGGCCGCGAGCCCGAACTTCACGGGCGTCGACGGCTGGCGTGTGCCGAGCTTGGTCCACAGAGCTGCGAAAACTCCCGAGAGGATGATGATGAAGATCGGGTTGATCGACTGCACCCACGGCACCGGCATCTCCCAGCCGAACAGGTCGCGGTTCAAGCGCTTGTCGGAGTAGACCGTCATGACCGTGAACTGCTGTTGGTACAGCGACCAGAAACCGACGCTCACGATGAACAACGGGATGAACGCGACCACCCGTGAACGTTCGACCGCTGTCACCTTGCGGGAGCTCAAGATCACGACGAAGTAGGCGATCGCCGCCGCGAGGGAGACGAGGATGACGACATCGGCAAGGTTGTCTGCCCGGATCACGCGCGCGAACGTCAGGATCGCGATGACGATGACTGCGCCCACGGCAACGCCGATCATGAGGGCGTAGCGATTGCGAGGCAGCGGGTTGTGCACGACGGATGCCTCGGCCGGGATCCGCTTGCGACCGAGGGTGTACTGGATCAGACCGATCGCCATCCCCACAGCCGCCAGGCCGAAGCCCCAGTGGAAACCGGCAGTCGACTGGAGCAGGCCCGTCAGGATCGGGCCGAGGAAGGCGCCGAGGTTGATGCCCAGGTAGAAGAGCGAGAAGCCGGCATCCCGGCGCGGGTCGTCCGTCGTGTAGAGCGTGCCTACGACCGAGGTCGCGTTGGCCTTGAGGCCTCCCGATCCGACGGCGACCAGCACCAGGCCGACGCCAACGCCGAGCAGTCCCGGCAGCAGCGCGAGGGCGATGTGGCCGAGCATAATGACCACGGCGCTGTAGAACAGCACGCGCTCCGAGCCGAGTATCCGGTCGGCGATCCACGCGCCGAGGATCGTCGAGAGGTAGACGGCGCCGCCGTACGCGCCGACGATCCCGGTCGCGACCCCCTCGTCGATCCCGAGTCCACCCTGCGCGGCCGAGTAGTAGAGGTAGATCAGCAGGATCCCCTGCATGCCGTAGAAGCTGAAGCGCTCCCACATCTCGACACCGAAGATCGTGGCGAGGGCCCGGGGCTGGCCGAAGAAGCGGGTGTCGGTGGGCGTCGTGGCCTCGGGCGTCGGTGCCGTCATGGGCCTCAGGCTAGCGCCTGCTCCGGGCACAGGTCAGCCTCGGTTGCGCCGCGCCGCGGGTGCGTTATGGTTTCGCCCTCATGACGGCGCGACCGAACCGATCACGCGCCGATCGTGTCGCGAAGCCCCGAGTGGACGGCATCCAGCCACGCCCCGACGTTGCGCCGTGCCTCTGGCGTATCGGGGTAGCGGCACCGCAGGTGCAGACCGGTGTCGTTAGCGATGAACCAGATCATGACACCGTCGGTGCGCACGACCGCAGAGACGTACTGGATGTCGCGGAGCCTGCCCGGCGCGATCGGGAGTCGCCCGGTGTCTAGCCACGAGACCGCGAACATCCCGGGGGTTGCCGGCATGCCGCCGTACGGACCGAGAATCGGGCCGAGTGGATGCGAGCCGAGGCCGATCGCTTCCTTCACGGCGTGGGCGCACGCCTGCGGCGAAGGATCGGATGACTCGATCACCGCGTTCGTGATGAACCAGCCGACCGAATCGTGCCACTGCGGGTCGTGCCGGCTATGGACCGGGAACACAGCTCGCAGCGGTTGGTCGCCCATCGCCAGGCTCACGCGTGTCATGACGGACACCGCGATGGCGATCGCTCTGACCCCCGCGGCTGCAGCGCGTTCACAGAAGGCCTCGAACTCGGCGCCGTCGAACACGTCGCGCACATCGACGATCTCGGATCGCGCAGCGGCGACATCGCCCAGGGTCAGGGGGAACAGCGGCATCTGACCGCCCTCGGCGTCGAGGATCTCGGCCCAGCGCGTTGTGATGCCTCCCGGTGCCGGCGGTCGAGCTGCAAGCTCCGCGGAGTGGTCGGCGAATGCTCGCGCTGCCGGCAACGCAGCACCCGGTGCCCGGTCCTCCCGCTCGTCGTCGACGACCTCGGCGAGGTCCCGGGCGAGCACGAGCAGAGACCACATGTCGACGTGAGCGTGGTCGGAGGCGATCACGATCGTCGGATCGGCTCCGCCACCGGGTTCGATCAGGCACAGCCGATGGGAGGGGGTGGCAAAGGGGCGGCATCCGTCGTCGAGCACCTCGCGCAGCACCTCGCGCGTCAGCCGCTCGGGAGGCGCCGGATGCGTCACCCATCGCCCGACGCCCAGTCGTGCCGGTCGCACCTGCACGGCTCCGTCCTCGTCGCGGTCGAACACGGTGCTCAGGGTGCCGTGCCGGTCGACGACAGCGGCCCACGCGTCAGCGATCTCGTCGGGCGCCGCCGGTGTGCGCAGGCGAAACGAGATTGCCATCCACGATCCGGGTCGATCACCCTCGCCGACGTGCCGACCCTGGTCGAACGACAGGGTCAACGGCTCCGCGTCCGGCAGGGCCTCGGCGGGAAACATGAGGCTGCGGACTCGGCCTGGGGGCAGCGTCATTCGGGCGACATTCGTCAAGCGCATCGCGCGTAGTCTAGGCGGCAACCGTTTCGCACAGAGGACGCCCGGGAGGGCACGTGAGCACGCTGCGGATTCGAGGCGCCACACTCGACTTCGATGTGACCGGTGATGACGGTCCCCTGGTCGTCCAGCTGCACGGGCTGATGTCCAGCCGCAGCCGCGACAGCCACCTCGGACTCGACCTCGGCCGGGCGCTTCGGGGTCACCGCATCCTGCGGCTCGACGCGCGCGGTCACGGCGGTTCGACGGGCACAGCAGACCCAGCCGACTACCGGTGGGACAACCTTGCCGACGACCTTCTGGCGGTGCTGGATGCCGTCGCTCCCGGTGAAGCGGTCCATGGCGTGGGCCCGTCGATGGGGACCGGCACGATGCTCCACGCTGCCCTGAAGGATCCGGTGCGCTTCGCGAGCCTGACCCTCATGGTTCCCCCCACCGCGTGGGGCACACGCCGGGCTCAGGCCGAGGTGTACCGCACGAACGCTGATCTCATCGAGCGGCATGGTGTCGAGGCCTTCGTGAAGCTCGGCTCCACCACGCCCGTTCCGCCGGCCCTCGCGGATGCCCCCGAGTCGCTCCCCGCAGTCGATGAGTCGCTCCTGCCGACGGTGCTCCGGGGAGCCGCGACAGCTGACCTGCCGCCGAAAGACGAGCTCACCCGCATCGACGTGCCGACGCTGATCCTGGCGTGGACCGGAGACCCGACCCATCCGCTTCGCACGGCGAGCCGCCTCAACGAGCTCATGCCGAACAGCCGCCTCATCGTGGCCCGCACGCCCTACGGGGTCATGGCCTGGCCGGGACTGTTCGCAGAACACGTCATCACGGCGGGTGTCGAACTCACCCCGACCGGCTCGATCCCCGTTGTGCCCACATCGAGGGCCTCGTGAGCGACGCCGCATCGCCCCAGCTCAGCATCCGCGAGCTCGACACGGTCGCCCAGGTGTTCGAGGCGTCGGCCGTGCTCTCGGAAGTGTGGGGCGGCGATCGCACCGGAATGCCGCCGAACCTGTTGCGTGCCCTCGCTCACTCGGGCAACTACGCGGTGGGGCTCTTCGAGGGTGAGCGCATGGTGGGGGCATCCGTCGCCTTCTTCGCCGAACCCGCTGCCCGGTCGATGCACTCGCACATCACCGGCATCCTGCCGAGCGCCCAGGATCGGGGTTTCGGGCGGATGCTGAAGCAGCATCAGCGGGAGTGGGGGCTGCGCCGGGGTATCGGGCACGTGACGTGGACCTTCGATCCGCTCGTGTCGCGAAACGCCCACTTCAATCTCACCGTGCTCGGTGCGCGCGTGACCGAGTACCTCGTGGACCACTACGGCGCGATGGATGACGGGGTGAACCGCGGCGACGAGTCGGACCGTCTGATGGTGTCGTGGGCTCTGGCGGCTCCGCCGGTTCCCACGCCGGCGGATGCCGAGGTTCGGGCATCCGTGGCCATTCCCCGCGACATCGAGGCGCTGCGGCGCCGCGAACCCGAAGCTGCAGCCGTCGAGCGGCGACGTGTGCGCGATGCCCTGATGACGCATCTGGCCGCGGGACGACGCATCGGCGGCTTCGACGAGCGCCGCGGGTACCTCATCGTTGGCGGTGACTGACCTGTACTCGCCAGGGAAGTGCGGGCGGAGGATCTGATCATGTCTGCTGGCCCGCACCGCGCCGTCACACGGCTCTTGCGCGAACTCGAGGTGGCGAGCGTCGACCTCGAGGCTCGAACCGCCGCGGCGACCGACCGGTCTGGACTCATTCGGCGGACAGTTCCGGATGCCGTGGTCCACGCTCGCTCGACGCGGGATGTCAGCCTAGCCCTGCGCATCGCTTCTGAGGAGGGCTGCGCAGTCGTGCCGCGCGGCGCAGGCACGGGACTTGCCGGCGGCTCGGTGGCCTCAGCCGGCGAGATCGTCATCGACGTCTCGGGTATGCGAGCGATTCTCGAGCTCGACCCGAGAGAGCACCTCGCTGTCGTGCAGCCGGGAGTTCTCAACCACGAGATCGACGAAGCGGCTGCGTCCCACGGTCTGTTCTACGCTCCCGACCCGGGGAGCACCATGATCTGCTCGATTGGTGGCAACATCGCCACCAATGCGGGTGGCATGCGGTGCGCAAAGTACGGCGTCACCCGCGAGTCTGTGCTGGCGCTGGAGGTCGTGCTCGCCGACGGCTCGGTCGTGCGCACCGGGCATCGCACTCTCAAGGGAGTGGCCGGATATGACCTCACAGCACTGATCATCGGCAGTGAGGGAACGCTCGGCATCGTCACCGAAGCGACAGTGCGTCTGCGCCCCCGTCCACCGAAAGTGGCAACCATCGCCGCATGGTGCGCCGGGGCGGCGGAGGCAGCGACCGCGGTGGGTGCCATTGTCGCCGCCGGCGTGCAGCCGTCGATGCTCGAGCTCATGGACGCGTCCACGGTGCGCGCTGTCGATGCACTTCTCGGGACCGACTACGCGGCACATCCGGGTGCGTTGTTGCTCATTCAAACCGACGGATTCGGGGCGGATGCCGAAGCCGATGAGATCCAGCGCGTCATCGCCGACATCGCCACGTCTGTGCTGCGGGCGAGCGACCCCGATGAGGCGGCACTTCTCGTGCGGGCACGTCGCGAGGCGATACCTGCCGTCGAGCGTCGTGGCCGGGTTGCGATCTGCGACATCGGCGTACCGCGGACTCGGCTTGCCGAAGCTGTCGCAGGAGTCGAGCAGATCGCGGCTGCACGCGGCGTAGAGATCTTCACCATCGCTCACGCCGGAGATGGCAACATGCACCCCATGGTTCTGCTTCCTGATGGCGCAACCCTTCTCGAGGGTGCACCGCATGCTGCACTCGATGACATGTTCCGCCTCGCGCACCGCCTTGGTGGCACGCTCACGGGTGAGCACGGTGTTGGGCTGGTCAAGCGTGAGTGGCTCACCGACGAAGTCGGCGAGCCCGTGCGCGAGGTATTCGCTGCGATCAAGTCGGCCCTCGACCCGCGAGGCATCCTGAACCCGGGCAAGGCGATCTGACGCAGCCCCGAGAAACCACAGCAGCCCGAGACGTGACAGCAGCCCGAGACGTGACAGCAGCCCGAGACCTGACAGAGGAGAAACGCATGCCGATCGCACAGCCAGCCCCGAAGGTCGCGCTCGAGGGGATCGAGCTGCGCGTGCTCCACCTGCCGCTCGTGTCGCCGTTCACGACATCCTTCGGCACCGAGACGGTGCGCGAGGTCATTGTCGTCCGGGCGCTGACATCCGACGGAGACGGCTGGGGTGAGATCGTCACGCAGGAGTCGCCGCTGTACTCCAGTGAGTACACGCAGGGGGCGTGGGACGTCGCGCTGCGCTTTCTGATTCCCGCGCTGTTGGACCGGCACACGCTCGGCCCCGAAGACGTCGCCCCCGTCCTCGAGCCGTTCGTCGGGCACCGGATGTCGAAAGCGGGGCTCGAACTCGCGATCCTCGACGCGTCGTTGCGATCGGCGGGTATCTCACTCGGCGCCCACCTGGGGGCCATACGGGACAGGGTGCCTTCGGGCGTGAGCGTCGGCATCCAGCGAGATCCTTCCGCTCTGGTCGACTCCGTTCGGGGATACCTCGACGAGGGCTACGTGCGCATCAAGATCAAGATCAAGCCTGGTCGCGACATCGCCGACACAGCGGCAGTCCGGGACGCCTTCGGTAACATCCCGCTGCAGGTCGACGCGAACTCCGCCTACACGCTCGCCGATGCCGACACCCTCGCCGAACTCGACAGGTTCGACCTGCTCCTGATCGAGCAGCCCCTGCAGGAGGACGACCTCGTCGACCATGCGAGCCTTGCCCAGCGCCTGCGAACCCCCGTGTGCCTGGACGAATCGATCGTGTCGTCGAAGGCCGCCGCCGATGCGCTCGCCCTCGGCTCGGCATCCGTCATCAACATCAAGGCGGGACGCGTAGGCGGCTACCTCGAGGCCGTCAGTATCCACGACCTGTGCCGGACGGCCGCCGTTCCGGTCTGGTGCGGTGGGATGCTCGAGACGGGCATAGGTCGCGCCGCGAACGCTGCGCTTGCCGCCCTCCCCGGATTCACGCTGCCGGGCGATGTCTCGGCATCCTCCCGGTTCTACGACCGCGACATCGTCACCGAGCCCGCCGTCCTTGAGGACGGCCATGTGCGAGTGCCCACCGGCCCCGGGCTCGGCGTCGAGATCGACCCTGTCGCGCTGGAGGACATGACAGTGGCCCGCGAGGTGCTCCGCCGGTGACCGGCCAGGCCGCCACCACGCAGCGCCGGCGCCTTATCGGTGCCGGGATGCTGGGTGCTGCGCTGGTCCTGGGGCTGGCCGCGTGTGCGTCGGCAGCCCCCAGCGAGGACCTTCCTGACGGGGTGAGCGTGCGGCTCGTGCAGCAGCGGTCGGATGTCGCGCTGCATCAGGCCCAGGTCGAGATCACCAACGGCACCGACTCGACACTGAGCGTCGAGGCCCTCTCTGTAAGTGACCCGCGTTTTGAGTCGGATGCCGACCGCGTGCTGCAACGCACGAGCGTCATCGCCCCCGGCAGTACCGTCGGCATTCGTATCCAGCTTCCCGGTCCGGCCTGCGATGTTCCCGACGAGGCGGCGTCAACGGTGGAGTTCTCGTGGCACGCAGGAGACCGAAGCGGGGTCGCGCGGGCAGACCTTCCCGACGCGCTCGATTTCCTGCCGGCAATGCACGAACGCGAGTGTGTCGCCGACGCGCTCGGCGACGCAGCCGCTGTCTCGTTCACGAGCTTCGAGGCGGGTGCGGGCGGAGGTGTCGGCATCCTCACCCTCGGGGCCCTGCCGACCGGCGCGGGCGGTGCCACCATCGACGCGATACGACCGACAAACCTCCTCGGCTTCGGCGCTGCGGGCACAGGAGCGGATGCTGCGCTGCCGCTCCGGGTTGAGCTCGCTGCTGGCGACACCGTCCCACGCGACGTGGAGATCGCGCTCGAACCGTTCCGCTGCGACGCCCACGCCGTGCAGGAGGACAAGCGCGGCACGATCTTCACGGTGGATGTCACAGTCGGGGGCGAGGCCGGCCAGATCGAGCTGGCGGCGTCGCCCGACATGCGCGCCGAGATCCTGAACGCCGTGGCGGCATACTGCGGGTTCGGGTCCTAGGTTTCGCACGGTGTCGCCGCGTGGCTCTAGCGTTGGGCTCATGCGCTCTCTCGGTGTCGTGTTCGAACCCGCCTTTCCGCCTGAACGCCTTCGGGAGGTAGCCCAGTCGGTGGAGGACGCGGGAGTAGCCGAACTCTGGCTGTGGGAGGACTGCTTCCGAGAGTCCGGTATAGCTTCGGCCGCCGTGGCGCTCGCGGCAACGACCGAGCTCACCGTCGGCATCGGGGTGCTGCCCATGCCGCTTCGCAACGTCGCCCTCACGGCCATGGAGCTCGCCACCCTCTCGCGGCTGTTTCCCGGGCGCATTATCGGCGGCGTCGGACACGGGGTGCAGAGCTGGATGGCGCAGGTCGGCGCGCGGCGCGCATCGCCTCTCACCCTGATGGCGGAGTATCTCCCGACGCTGCGGGCCCTGCTTGCCGGGGAGCGCGTCACGATCGACGGGCGCTATGTGCGGCTCGACGATGTGGCCCTGGACTGGCCGCCGGCGATCGCCGTTCCGGTTCTTGCTGCAGCCGAAGGGCCCAAGACCCTCGACAGTTCCGGCGCTCTCGCGGATGGCACCGTCATCCCCTCGGGCTGGAGTCCGAGTCGGGTGCGCGAGGCGGTCATCCGGGTGCGGACGGCGGCGGCCGAGCACGCCGACGAACATTGCGTCGTGGTGTACCTCCTCACCCGCTTCACCGAGGATTCTGTGGCGTCCGATGAGCCGGCAGAGCGCAATCGTGTCGTCGGCGACGTTTCGGTCGTAGCCGACACGGTCGAGGCGTTCTTCGCCGCGGGTGCCACCACCGTGGTGCTCCAGCCTTCTGCCGATGACGACGATCTCATCGGGTTCTCGCAGCGCTCCGGTGACGTCGCCCGGATGCTGGGCATCGCGCGGTCTAGCACTGGCTTCGGATCCCCGTGATCACGACACTTGCGGGGCGCTGACCGGGTCGGCACACTCAGAGGTGGGAGTCGATGAACGCCGCTCTCGGCGTTGGCGCGCTCCCGGGGAGGAAAATCAATGAAGACCCGAATCGTCGCTGCCGCGCTCATGCTGAGCGTCGGAGCCATCGCCCTCACCGGGTGCGTGAACCCGGTCGAGCAGCTCATCAACAGCACTGTCGAGGACGCCATCGAAGGCGCCACCGGCGTCGATGTGGATGCCGGCAACGGTGCGAGCGTGCCGGAGGGGTTCCCCTCCGACATCCCGCTTCCCTCCGGATCGCCGCTTGTTGCGCTCGCGGTCGACGGTGGTTACACGGTCACCTACACCCTGCCGAGCGTCGCCGACGGGGAGGGCGTCATTGAGCAACTGAAGTCTCAGTACACGACAGACTCAGAGTCCGACTTCGGCGGGATGAAGATCTGGTCGTTCACCGGCTCGGACTACACCGTGGGTGTCACTCTGCTCGAGCAGGAAGACGGCACGGCGCAGCTGCTCTACGTCGTCGCGCCGATCACGCAGTAGCAGCGGGGTCGCGTACCGCACGCGGCCTGTGAGTCGCGGCGGATAGAATCGTCGGATGTCGCGGCATCCGCGATACCCTCGCGCGCAGCGCATCCCCGACCCAGGAGTTCCTCCGTGGCCGAGCAGTCCCGCCTCGACAAAGTGATCGCCCTCGCCCGCCACCGCGGGTTCGTCTTCCAAGCCGGCGAGATCTACGGGGGCTCCCGCTCCGCATGGGACTACGGCCCCCTCGGCACCGAGCTCAAAGAGAACATCCGTCGCCAGTGGTGGCAGACCTTCGTCCGCGGTCGCGGCGACATGGTGGGCCTGGATTCCTCGATCATCCTGCCCAAGCGTGTGTGGGAGGCATCCGGTCACGTCGCGACCTTCACCGACCCGCTCGTTGAGTGCCTGCAGTGCCACAAACGCTTCCGGGCCGACAACCTCATCGAGGACTTCGAGGCGCGCAAGGGTCGCGCCGCCGAGAACGGTCTCGCCGACGTGCCGTGCCCTAACTGCGGCACGAAGGGCCAGTACACCGAACCCCGCGCGTTCTCGGGTCTCGTCAAGACCTACCTCGGGGTCGTCGACGACGAGTCGGGTCTGTATTACCTCCGCCCCGAAACGGCGCAGGGCATCTTCGTGAACTTCACGAACGTGCTCACCGCGAGCCGCAAGAAGCCGCCGTTCGGGATCGGCCAGGTCGGCAAGGCGTTCCGCAACGAGATCACGCCCGGAAACTTCATCTTCCGTACCCGCGAGTTCGAGCAGATGGAGATCGAGTACTTCACGCCCCCGGCCGAGGCACCCGAGTGGTTCGATCACTGGGTCGAGGCGTGCTGGAACTGGTTCACCGACCTCGGTATCGACCCTGACAACATGCGGCGCTTCGATGTTCCCGAAGAAGACCGTGCGCACTATTCGGCCGGCACGATCGATGTCGAGTACCGCTTCGGCTTCCCCGGCAAGGAGTGGGGTGAGCTCATGGGGGTCGCCAACCGCACCGACTACGACCTGAAGAGCCATGCCGAGGCATCCGGGCAGAGCCTGACGTACTTCGACCAGGCCTCGGGCGAGAAGTACACCCCCTATGTCATTGAGCCCTCGTTCGGGCTGACGCGCGCCATGATGGCGTTCCTCGTCGACGCGTACCGCGAAGAAGAAGTGCCCAACGCCAAGGGGGGCACCGATACACGCACCGTCCTGAAGCTCGACCCGCGCCTCGCACCGGTCAAGGTCGCCGTGCTGCCGCTGTCGCGCAACGAGGCACTTTCGCCGCTCGCGCGCGGGCTCGCTGATCGCCTGCGCGGGCACTGGGCAGTCGACTTCGACGACGCCGGTGCGATCGGCCGCCGCTATCGTCGTCAGGACGAGATCGGCACGCCGCTGTGCGTCACCGTCGACTTCGATTCCCTCGACGACAACGCCGTGACTGTGCGTGACCGCGACACGATGGCGCAAGAGCGTGTGGCGCTCGAGAACGTCGAGGCTTACCTCGGCGAGCGTCTCGTCGGCGCCTGAGCCGAAACGTTGACAGCGAGTCCGAAGCGATGACAGCGCTTCGGACGTGTGCGACAGCGCCGTTCCTGCCGTGACAGCGGTATGACAGGGGTCTGAACGCACAGTGGATGCAGCCACAGAAAGGCATCCACAATGACAGACACCAGAATCGCCGTCGAAGCGCACGGCCTCGTCAAGTCGTTCGGCACGAACCGCGCTGTCGACGGCGTTGACCTCACCGTCGAAGCCGGCACCGTGTATGGCGTCCTCGGACCCAATGGTGCGGGAAAGACGACAACCATCAGCATGCTCGCAACCCTGTTGCGCCCGGATGCGGGAACTGCCCGCGTGTTCGGTCACGACGTGGTCCGCGAGTCCCAGATCGTCCGTCAGCTCATCGGGCTCACGGGCCAGTTCGCGTCGGTCGACGAGAAGCTCTCGGCTACCGAGAACCTCATGATCTTCTCCCGGCTGCTCGGCCTTTCGCGAGCCGACGCTCGGCGCCGCACGGGTGAAACTCCTCGAGGAGTTTCACCTGACGGATGCCGCCACCCGGCCCCTCGCGAAGTTCTCAGGCGGCATGCGACGCCGCCTTGATCTCGCCGCGTCCCTCATTGCGCAACCGCCGCTCATCTTCCTCGACGAACCGACGACGGGCCTCGACCCCCGCACGCGCGGGCAAATGTGGGACACGATCCGCCGACTCGTCGCTACGGGATCCACGGTGCTGCTGACGACGCAGTACCTGGACGAGGCCGACCAGCTGGCCGATCGCATCGCGGTCATCGACCGCGGGACCGTGGTGGCCGAAGGTACGGCGCTCGAGCTGAAGGCATCGGTCGGTCAGGCCTCGCTGCTGTTGCGGCTGCGCAGCGGCTCCTCCGTCGAGACGGCGCGCGGCATCATCGGCCGAGTTCTGGGTATCGAGGCGATCGTCTCGCCCGAAGCCGGCCGGCTCACCGTGCCGATGAGCGACCCCGACCGCGTCACCGACCTCCTTGTCGCGTTCCGCGACGAGGGAGTCCACCTTGCGGAGATGAGCGTGCAGCAACCCACCCTCGACGAGGTCTTCCTCACCCTCACCGGCAAGGGCATCCCGGACGACGACCTTGCCGCACACGAACACGCCGATACCGACAGTGCACCGGAAGGAGTCCGCGCATGAGCACCGCCACTTCACTCGTCGGAACAGGTGGGAGGCCGCTGATCAACCACGCGAGCCTCCGGCAGACGCTTGCCAACACGCTCACGATGGCCGGCCGCGGCTTGCTCAAGATCCGCCGGACGCCCGAGCAGCTCATCGATGTCACGGTGCAGCCGATCCTCTTCACCCTGATGTTCACGTACATCTTCGGCGGCGCGATCGCCGGCGACGTGCAAAGCTACCTGCCGATCATCATCCCCGGCATCCTCGTGCAGACGGTCATCACGACCTCGGTCGTGACCGGCGTGCAGCTGCGCGAAGACATGGACAAGGGAGTGTTCGACAGGTTCCGATCCCTCCCGATCGCGCGCATCGCGCCGCTGTCGGGCGCGCTCTTGGCCGATACCGTCCGCTACGCGATCGCGACGACGCTCACTTTTGCGATGGGGTACCTCATGGGGTTCCGTCCGGTGAGTCTTGGCGCCGTGATCGGCGCCGGTCTTCTCGTGATCATCTGCTCGTGGGCGCTGAGCTGGATCTTCGCGTTCTTCGGCGTCATCGCCCGGTCGGCGGGGTCGGTGCAGGGGATCTCGTTCCTGATCCTGTTCCCGCTGACCTTCCTCTCCAACGCCTTCGTCCCCGCCGACACGATGCCGGACTGGCTGCAGTGGTTCGTCAACATCAACCCGGTGTCGCACCTGGTTACAGCGGTCCGCGAGATGGTCAATGAGGGGGTCGTCAGCACCGAGGTCTGGGTCGCGCTCCTCGGAGCTGCCGTCGTCGTCGCCGTCTTCGCGCCCCTGACGGTCAGGGCGTACATGCGGAAGGCCTGAGCCGGCTCAGCCCAGAAGGGCGCGCAACGCCTCGGCGTCGAGCGGAGCATCGGTCTCCGTTTCGGCGCCGAGGCGTTCGTGCAGCCCGCGGACAGCGGGCTCGCTGAGGTCGAGCCGCCCCCGAAGACGGATGCTGAGCGCGAGTGCGCGGCGCGCGTCGGTCTCGCGGCCCGCAGCCTCCAGCCAGAGGGCTGCGGTGCGCGCCCCCCACGCCATGACCGGCTGATCGGCGGTCTCGATCGCCTGCGCGAAGCCTTCGGCAATCGCGACCCGTGCGTCGTCGAGGCGACCGTCCTGCACGAGCGCCTCGGTGCGCAGGTAGTGAGCGAGCGCCTGGAACTGGGTCGGGACGGAGTCGAGCCCGCTCGGAATACGAGCGAGGCTCTCGAGTGCCGCCTCCGGGTGCACCGAGGCGACCTCGATCGCCGCGGTAGCGAGCTCGACGTGGAGCATCGCGGGGGCTGAGGACTTTACCGTCGCGGCCGCTCGCATCGCCGTCACGCGTGCGCGGGCCTCGTCGAGGCGTCCCATACGAACGAGGACGAAGACCGCCTGCCCTCCCTGCTGCGCGAGATCGGCGACGGAAACGAGTCCCTCCAGGGTACGGCGGCAGTCATCGAGCATGACGAGCGCCTCCTCGAGCTCCCCGTGAGCCGTGAGCCAGTCGGCGCGAACGAGGCTGGCGAACGCCACGCCCCACTGATCTCCGAGCTTCTGGAAGGTCTCCAACGACTGAAGGCTCGCCGCCCCCTGTGCATCCAGATCCGCATCGTTCTGGGCGGCGACAGAGACCAGCAGGCAGATCATCGCCTGAGACCACAGCGGTAGCTGAGCCAGTTCCGACGCCTCGGGAAGACGGATGCTCCGCGACCACGGCTGGTTCGTCATCCGTCTCTGCCAGATCTCCCCAGCGCGCGAGAGGAGCGGCGGAAGCACCGCTGCGAGCTCGGACTCGGGGTAGCGCGTAGCTGCTGCGGCGATGCTTTGCGCCTCATCCTCATCGAATTGCGGTACTGCGTCGCCGACGGTGCCGACCATCATGCCGGCGATGACGGCAAGCCCGCGAACGACGACCGCCGCTTCGCTCCCCAGCGGCACAGCTCGATGTCGCAGCGCTGCGGGTGCGAGATCGTCGAGGCGCTCGCGGAGCATCCATACCCACAAGCACCCGCGGGTGAGAGCTAGCCCGGTCGTCAGATCCTCGGTGGCTGCGCACGCGCGCAGCGCCACGGCGAGATTCTCTTCGTTCGCATCGAACCATGCCAAGCCCTCGCGCACGCGGGGACCGCGGAGCAGTGCGTCTTGGGAGTTCGCGCGATCGGCCATGACGCGGGCCTGAATCTCGCGGATCCGCGGCTCATCCCCAGACTCCCGCAACCGCTCGGCTCCGTACTCGCGAACCGTTTCGAGCATCTGAAACCGCCCCGCCGAGCGGTGCGCGAGCGAGCGCTCGACGAGGTTTTCGAAGACCGCGCGATCAAGTCCGAGAGCGTCGGCGACGTGTCCGGCATCAGCTGCCCCGATCCCGTCGGGGAAGACAGCCATCGCCTGCAGTGCGGAGCGTTCCTCGACAGTAAGGGTCTCCCAACTCCAATCGATCAGCGCGCGCAGGGTACGGTGCCGCGAGTCTGCCGTTCGCGGGCCGCCGGTCAGCAGCGCAAAACGGTCGGCAAGGCCCGCGTCAATCTCAGCCAGCGTGAGCGTGCGTGCCTTGGCCGCGGCCAGTTCCAGTGCGAGCGGAAGTCCGTCCAGGCGCTCGGCGATGCGGACAGCGACGGCTCGCTCCTCGTCGGTCACCGGTGTTGCGCGCGCTGCCCGCACGCGGCGGGCGAACAGTTCGTCGGCATCCTCGCGGGGGAGGGGGCCGATCGGAACGAAGGCTTCGCCGCTGACCCCCAGCGGTTCGCGGCTCGTCGCCAGCAGTCGAAGTTTCGGCAGGGCCAGCAGCAGATCAAGTGCGACGGATGCCGCCTCGTCGACAACATGCTCACAGTTGTCGAGCAGCACGAGCACGGCTCGTCCCGCGAGAGCCTCGAAGACGCGCGCTCGTGCCGAGACTGCTCCCGAGGAAGCTGTCGCCTCGGCCACGCGCACGGTGCGGCCCACGGCGCCCGACACCGCGCTCCACAGGTCACCGGATGCGACGGGGGCGAGCGCGACGACGATCGCATCGGGCGCTCGGCGTGCCGTCTCCAGTGCGAGGGTCGTCTTGCCGGCTCCGCCGGGTCCAATGAGAGTCACGAGACGCTCGGTCTGGAGCTGCTCGTGGATCAGCGCGAGTTCGTCGGTGCGGCCGACGAGCGCCGTTGGGGCAGCGGGCACTCCTGCCGGGTCTGGCGCGCTGGTGCTCTCCGCGGCCGATCCGGCCGAGGGTTCGGCCGCCAGTCGGCGGGCGTGGATGGCGTCGGCGTGCAGGTCGGCGCTGACCCACTCGAATCCTTCTCCGGGCGTCCAGGGTTCCCCGACCCACAGGCCCAGCGCTTCGCGGGCCAGTGCAGCGGCTTCCGTTTCGGGGGCCTGTCGGGCGCGCAGCACGAGGTCCTGGAATCGGGTGATGTCCACGTCCTCGCGATCAACCTGCAGGCGGTATCCGCCCGGCGCGGCAACGAGGGCGCCAGCGGGAAGCTCGCGACGCAACCGCGAAGCCAGCGACTGGAGGGCTGCCCGCGGGTCCTCCGGCGGGTCGTGCGGCCACAGATCATCGGCGAGCGTGCGGTAGCTGACGACAGTGCCGGCGTCCAGGGCAAGGCGGAACAGCAGGGCCTCTTGGCCGCGCCCGCGCACGGCAGCAGGCCCGTCATCCGTGTCGACGACAAATCCGCCGAAGAACCGCAGCTGCACCCTCACACCCTATGGCGCAGGCGTTCTCTCGCGGGGTCAGCCCTTGGCCGCGGCCTTCATCGCCTTCTTGTGCTCGCGCACCTTTGCAAGGGACTCGGGGCTCGTGATGTCGGCCACGCTGCGGAACGAACCCGCCTCGCCGTAGGGGGCTGACGCCTCGCGCCAGCCGTCACCAACAAACCCGTACTGCTTTCCCAGAAGAGCGAGGAAGATCTTCGCCTTCTGCTCGCCGAACCCCGGCAGCTTCTTTAGGCGTCCCAGGACCTCCGCGCCGTCCGGGTCGCCCTTCGTCCAGATCGCCGCGGCGTCGTCATCCCACTCGGTCGCGACCGCCTCGCACAGCGCCTGGACCCGGCCCGCCATGGATCCCGGGAATCGGTGCACGGCCGGGGTTTCGCGGAACACCTCGACAAGGGCCTCCGGGTCGTAAGCAGCCAGCGCGGATGCCGACAACTCCCCGATTCGCTCCGTGATCTTTTTCGGACCGGTGAAGGCGGTCTCCATCGCGATCTGCTGATCCAGCAGCATCCCGATCAGCAGTGCGAGCGGGTCGTCCGACAGCAGGCGGTCGGCAGCGTCATCGCCGGTGATGTGCAACTCCATGGCACCAGTGTTCCACGGGTGCTCGCGGTTGACGCGGGCGAATACGGGAGGATGGAGGAATGGCCGAGTCCGCGTTCGAGAAGCTGGTCGAGCACGCCAGGTCCGAGCATGTCGTCGTTGTCGGAGCAGGGATCGCCGGACTGGTCGCCGCGCTCGAGTGCGCGAAGGTCGGGCTCCGCGTGACCGTGGTGGAGGCGTCCGAGCGACTTGGTGGTGCGATCGCGCGCGCCGAGCTCGCAGGCGTCCCGGTCGACCTAGGCGCCACGGGATGGGCTACCCGGAACGGTGCCGTCGATGCGCTCGTCACGGAACTGGGCCTTGCCGACGCGGTGGTCGAGCCGGCCAACGCGGATGTCTGGGTCGCAGTCTCGGGCGCTGTGTCGCCGTACCCGGCGGAAACCGTTGCCGGCGTTCCCGCGAACCCCTGGGATCCGGCAGTGCGTCGGATCATCGGCTGGGCCGGCACCTGGCGGGCGTATCTCGACCGACTGCGGCCTCCGCTGACGATCGGGCAGGAACGCAATTTCGGCACTCTCGTTCGCCGCCGCATGGGCACGCAGATTCTGGGCCGACTCGTCGCGCCGCTGACGCGCGGCCGGTACGGGCTCGCTCCCGATGCGGTGGATGTCAGTGCCATCGCCCCGGGGCTGAGTTCGGCGCTGACGCGAACCGGCTCGCTCGCTGCAGCGGCTGGTGAGCTGCTGACGGTCGCCCAGGATCACCCCTCGGAGCCGCCCATTCGTAGCCTGGAAGGCGGACCGACGAGACTGGTTGATGCCCTCGTTGCGAGGCTCGGCGACTACGGGGTGTCTGTGAAGACCGAGATGCGCGTATCCCGCCTCAGTGCCCAGGGTGAGTTCTGGACCGTGACGGCCGAGACCGCCGAGGGTCCGCAGGAGCTGACCGCGGATGCCGTCATCGTCGCGACGGAAGCTGCCGCCGCCGCCAGCCTCGTGCCCTTCTCCGTTCCCGATCTGCTGACGCGTGAGCTCGTGCAGGATGTCGTCACACTCGTCGCTCCGGCGCCCGCGCCTGAGCGCCCGCGCACCACCGTCTTCACCGTGAACCCGACCAGGGACCCTGTCACCGCATCGGACGAGACGGCACGGTGGTCAAATGCCGATCCCGGGGTGCGCGTGGCACGCCTCACCTACGGTCACCTCGACAGCGCGGCGCCGACCGCTGCGCTCAGCGATGATGACACTGTCATTGCGGCAGCGCGTCATGCCGAGGTGTTGCTGGGGATTCCGGCGGATGCCGTGATCGGCGCGCGCCGAGACCGATGGGTGCAGCCGCCGAGCGCGGTGATGCTCGGTCGTGACGAGGCGGCCGGGGCGCTGCGCGCGCGTGTCCGGAAAGTGCGCGGTCTCGGGCTCGTGGGGGCGTGGGTGGCGGGTCCAGGCCTCGCGCGCGTCATCGCGCACGCGCGCGAGGAGGCTGAGAGGCTCCGTGTCAACCTCCTGTGGGGGACGCATGCCGATGGCGTTACGCTGGGTGAAGACCACCCGCTCGACAAGCGTGAGGAGACCCCATGAGGGGCAAAGCAGGACTCGTCGTCGGACTCGCCGTGGGCTACGTGCTCGGGTCGCGTGCCGGTCGACAGAGATACGAGCAGATCAAGTCCCAGGCGCTGAAGGTGTGGAACCTGGAGCCGGTGCAGAAGCAGGTGGGCAAGGCCAAGGACTTCGCGAAGTCCAGCGCGATGGCACTGCCGAGCACCCTGTGGGATTCGGCTGTGAAGGTGACAAAGGCCGCGACCTCGAAGGGCACGGCGGGCGAACGTCTCGACGCTGCCGTGAAGGCGGGCAAGGAGTCGGTGGACGCTGTCAGCAGTGCCGCCGACACCTCAGCCGAGGCTGTCAAACAGGCTGCCGATGAGGCGATCGACGACATCGCCAAGGCCGCCGGCAAGGAATGACATGACGGCGCCTCGAGAATTCCGCGATCGGGCGAACGACTCCCTTCTGACGCTCCTCGGCGAGGTTCCGGAGCTGATCCGGAACCTGATCGTCGCCGAGGTCGACGCCGCGAAATCCTGGGCTCGCCAGGCGGGCAAGGATGCCGGAATCGGCGTGGTTCTGTTCCTCGTCGCGCTGTTCGTCCTGTTCTGGTCGCTTCCCGTGTTCGGCACTTTTCTCATCGCCGGACTTTCGTCGTGGTGGCCCGTGTGGTTGTCGGCGCTGGTCGTCTTCGCGGCCCTGCTTGTCGTGACTATCGTTTTCGCGCTGCTGGGCGTGCTCAGATTCCGCAAGCTCACCCGCAGGCGTAATCCTGCCCAGGCCGTCGCCCAAGACATCAAGGAGATCCGCGATGAGCTCTGAGACCGGTGTCCCCCGCACTGCAGTAGACCTGTCTCTCACCGACCCGGTCGAGAAGGCTCGCGCGGAGCTCAAGGCAGCGCTCGCTGCCATTGAAGACAAGACCAACGTGCCGCGACAGGTCTCGAAGGCGACGGACAGCGCCGTGGCCAAGCTGCGTCGCTTCTCGCGCGAGCACCCCGTGGCAACCGTCACCATCGCGGTTGTGAAGGCGGCGGCTGTGGGCGCTCTGGTGTGGTGGGGCGTCAACTCCTACGTCAACAAGTAGCCCCGCAGCAAGCACGAGGTGACCATCTCGTGACCTTCTACCCGCGACACGACGCGAGTCAGGGGGTTATGCTCGGACAACAGGCAGCGCAATGATGCGGAAGCTGCCGACGACGTGGATATTCCCGCACCGTGACCCCCGGTGCCATGTCGTTCGGCTGCTCGAACGTCGGGCGGTCGATTCCGCATCGATGAGTCGATCATGAACCGAGTAGCGTCAGATACCGCCGCCAAGCCACTGGCCGGGTGGCGCGTTCTGGTCCCCCGAGGCGGCCCGTGGGGAGACTCCGTGGCCGCGACCCTGCGCCGTCAGGGCGCCGTTCCCGTCATCGCCCCGTTGATCAACTTCGCGCCCACGACCGATCACACAGAACTCGAGTCCGCTCTGACCGCGCTGGCGGCGGGAGACTTCGACTGGGTAACGCTCACGAGCGCGACCACCGTCGATGTCCTCTATGCCTACCGCGCCGTGATCCCGCCGCAGACGAAGGTCGCCGCCGTCGGCGAAACGACCGCGGCCGCGCTCCAAGCTGTCGGATATCGCGTGGATCTCGTGCCGGACCTCGACAACTCCGCAGCGGGCTTGGCCGAGCAGCTGATCGGCCTCGAGCCGGAGTCGCGCGACATCCTGACCCTGCGTAGCGAGACGGCCGAGCCCGTTCTGACCGGGATGCTCACGGAAGCCGGCCACCGCGTGCGCAGCGTGGTCGCCTACCGCACGGTCGGGGTTCCGGTGACCGAGCGCATCGCGAACGACGTGCGCAGCGGTCGGATCAACGCCATTCTGGTCACGAGCGGTTCGGTGGCCGAGCAGGTCCGTGAGCAGTTCCCGCAGATTCCGCCCTCGACCGTGCTGGCGGCGATCGGTCCGCGAACGGCAACTGATGCACAGGCGGCGGGCCTGACTGTCGATGGTGTTGCCGATCGCCAGACCGTCGACGCTCTCATCGAGGTCGTTGCGCGCTTTCCGCTGCTTTACGCCACTGACGAAGCTGCGCCCTGACCGGAGCTGCGCTGGATAAGCGCAGTCGATCGGATGCCGAGGCCGAGATGTTCGGCTTCGTGCAGCTGATCGAGAGTGTCGACGTCCCTGCGTGCGCTCCAGACCGTGGGCTGCCCTGAGCCGGTGTCGATCTCGCGGGCAAGGTCGACGAACCCTGCTGCGCAGTGGCGCGCGAAGGAGTTCTCCCCGAACGCCGGAATGAGCTCCCCGGCGATCGTTCGAGCGATGAGGGTCGTGCCGGTCCCCTCGGCGTCCGGCAGTGCCGCCATCTCGTGCCGTCCCGCCGCCGCGAGAACCGCCTCAAGGTCCGCGGCGCGAAGCGCGGGAAGATCGCCGAGCATCGCCGCTCGCGGCGCCTCAGCATCCGTCGCCGCAAGCCCCGCCCGCACCGCGTCGTTCAAGCCGGTTCCAGGGTCGGTGACGACGAGGCAGGCATCCGAGATCTCACGCGCGATCTCGGCATCCGCGGTCACGACCACCACCTGCGCGACGGCCGGGCACGCCTGCGCTGCGGCTATCGTGTCGAGCCCGATCGCGCGCGCCAGTGCCGCCCGATCGATACCCTGCACGACGAGGCGACTCTTTCCCGCGCCGCCGCGCACCGGGATGACCAGGGTCCAGCCGCTCACGGATCCAGACGTTCGCGCAGGCGGGGGAGGATGTCGCGGCTGTAGCGCTCCATGAATTCCGCCTGGTCGTGCCCGGGGTCATGGAACACGAGGTGACGGAAGCCGCGCTCGGCGACCTCGACGATGCGGTCGACGTGCTCGTCGGGGTCGGACGAGACGATGAACCGTTTCGCGACGCGCTCGATCGGCAGTTCCGCGGCCCGTCGCTGCATCTCGATGGGATCGTGGATGCCGACCTTCTCGTCGGGGCTGAGCGCGAGCGGTGCCCAGAATCGGGTGCGCTCGAGGGCCTCTGCGGGATCGGGGTGGTACGAGACCTTCACCTCGATGAGCGTGTCGATGTCATCGCGCGTGCGTCCCGACTTCTCCAGTCCCTCATCGAGAGCCGGAAGGAGCGTGTCGGTATACAGCGCCGGATCCTTGCCGCTGGTCGTGATGAACCCGTCGGCGACCCGACCTGCGAGGCGCGTGGCGGCGGGCCCGGCGGCACCGATGTAGACCGGGACGGGAGTGTCGGGACGGTCATAGATCGTCGCATCCCGCACCTGCCAGAACTCGCCGTCGAAGCTGACGCGCTCGCCGGTCCACAGCTTGTCCAGGAGCGTCAGCGCCTCCTTGAGGCGACGGAAACGTTCGGGCGGCTCGGGCCACGGGATGCCAAGAGTCACCTCGTTGAGGGATTCGCCGGTGCCGACCCCCAGGATGATGCGTCCCGGATACATCACGCCGAGGGTCGCGAAAGCCTGCGCGACGACGCCCGGGTGGTAGCGGAAGGTGGGGGTGAGCACCGACGTGCCGAGGAGGATCCGGGACGTTCGCGCGCCGACGGCGCCGAGCCACGGGATAGCGGCCGGCGCATGCCCGCCCTCGTGCATCCAGGGCTGCAGGTGGTCGGAGACGAACACCGAGTCGAACCCGGCGTGCTCGGCATCCACCGCGAAATCGGCGAGCTCGTTCGGTCCGAACTGCTCGGCGGATGCCTTGTATCCCAGGCGCAGGGGGATCGTCATGGCGTGGTGCTCCTCTCGGTAGCGGGTTCAGTCAGAAATTCGGTGCCGTCGGCCCCGCGGAGCTGGTCGCGGAACTGCGTCACGGTGCCCGGCCACAGCAGCGTGAGGCGCCCGGACCGTTCGTCGACGTACCAGTTGCGGCATCCTCCGGACACCCAGGCGGTCTCGCGCGAGCGTCGCACGATCATGCGGGTGTACTCCTGCTCGACGGTCGGATCGGGGCGCAAAGTGGCAGTTGGCGGGGTCGCGGCGATCGTCCGCGCGGCGTACGCTGCCTGCTCCTCCAGCATGAGGATCGACGAGTTGTGGCCGAGGGACGCGTTTGGCCCATTGAGGATGAACAGGTTCGGGAATCCGCTCACGACCGTCGACAGCGCCGACGACATCCCGCTTGCCCAGTGTTCGTCCAGGGAGATGCCATCTTCACCCGTGACCAGCTCGGCGTAGGGCTGGCGTGTCGCGCTGAACCCGGTCGCAAGAACGACGGCATCCACGGTATAGCGCCGCCCGCTCGCGGCGACGAGGGTACCGCCATCCGCCCGCGCCAGCGCCGAGGGCTCGAGCGTGACGGCATCCGAGGCCACGGCAGGGTAGAAGTCGTCGGAGAGCAGCACCCGCTTGCAGCCGAATGCGTAATCGGGGGTGAGCAACTCGCGAAGCGTCGGGTCGGATACCTGCGCGTGCAGATGCGCCTGGGCCTGGTCGGATGCCGCGGCCGCTGCAGCGGCGTCACCTGCCCGCGAGGCATGGCGGGCCTCACCCTCGAGGAAGAGCTCGTCGCGCAGGGCCGCGAGCAGCTCGGGCTGGGCCGCGAACCGCTCGCGTTCGGCATCCGTGTACGTCCTGCCGCCTCGGGGGAGGACCCAGGCCGCGGAACGCTGGAACAGCGTCACCGCGGCGCCGCGGCGCACGAGCTCCGGGACGAGCTGGACGCCGCTCGCGCCCGTTCCGACGACAGCGACGCGTTTGCCCTCGAGGTCGAGTTCGGGATCCCAGCGCGCGGAGTGCACGACCGGTCCGGGAAAGGCTGCCAGGCCGTGCACTTCCGGCAAGGACGGTTCCGTGAGCCGACCGCACGCGAGGAGGAGCATCCGTGCCCGGATGGGTCCGACCGTCGTGCCGAGGTTCCAGCCGTCGTCGTCCCAGTGGGCCTCGAGCAGGGCCGTGTTGAACAGGATGCGGCGCTCGATCCCGGTCGTGGCGGCGACGCGTCGGAGATAGGCCTGGATCTCACCTCCCGGAGCGAACTCTCGCGACCAGTGGGGCCACGGGTGACGCGCCAGAGCGTAGAGGTGGGCTGGCACATCGCACGCGACGCCCGGGTAGGTGTTCTCACGCCAGGTGCCGCCGACGTCCCCGGCCCGCTCGAGGATCACGACGTCGGTGACCCCGGCGGCCTCGAGTTCCATCGCCGCGGCCAGGCCCGCAAAGCCCGCGCCGACGATGACGACCTCGTGCTCAAGGGTCATTGCCGCTCCCGCGTTCGGTCGCCGGCGGTGCCATGCGCGCGCTGTGCCGCGCGGGCATCCCGGTAGTCGGTCGTGCGCTGCCGGAGGGGCCGCAGCAGGTGCCGGGCGATACGGTCAGCCTCAGACAGCGGAAGTTCGCGACCGTGCTCCACCCCGGTGCGGGGGAGGACCCGACCATCGAGGAGTGTGCCGCCGAGGTCGTCGGCGCCCGAGCGCAGGAGCACCGGAATCGTGGCAGCATCCAGCCGCGGCCACGGCACCTGAACGTGCGCGATCGCCCCTGACAGCAGCAGCCGCGAGACGGCGACCATCGCGCGATGCTCATCGATCGGTGACCTGTCCGCGACCAGCGGCACGCCGTATCCGGGGAGCGGGATCGGCACGAACTCGGTGAATCCGCCAGTCTCGCGCTGCAGGTCGCGAAGAGTGCGTAGGTGCGCGATCCGGTCGGCGGCGCTTTCGACGTGGCCGTAGAACAGCACGGATGTCGATCGCAGCCCTGCGGCGTGCGCGGCGCGGATTGCGGTGAGCCACTGGTCGACAGGGAGGTCGGTGGGGGCGACCCGAGCGCGGATGCCGTCGTGCAGCACCTTGACGCCCGTGCCCGGCACGGTATCGACTCCCGCGGCCTTGAGCGCACGGTAGGCATCGTCGATCGAGATTCCGCTGCGAGTCGCGAAGTCCCAGACATCCTGCGGGCGGAAGGCGTGCAGGTGCAGCGTGGGCGCGGCATCCTTCACCGTGCGAGCAAGCTCGAGGTACGCATCCGCCTCGATCGGGATGATGCCCTGCGCGCACAGCTCGCTCGCGCCGAGGTCAGCGGCATCCCGAGCGATCTCGGCCACATCGGCCAGCGTGAACGTGTCGCGGTCCGGGTCGCCGGCGGACACGCTCGGCCGCAGCCCGGACGTTGTCAGATTGCGGTTGACGACGACGCTGATCGCCTCGCCGATCGTGTACCGGCGCACATCGTCTGCAGCGCGTGTCACGGCGTCGAGGTCTGCGCCGGTCGCCGTCAGCAGTCGTTCCCAGTCCTCGTCGGCGACGGATGCTGGGTCTGTCGCGGCATCCGTCACGAGGGTTTCAACCGAGCTGCCGCGGGAGCGTCGCGTCGCGCTCGAAGCGGCAGGGGTGGTGCCAGCTGCGGCAAGTCCCGACACCGGGTCGGCGAGAGCGGCGACCGCAGCGTGCACTTCCGGGGCGATCCAGGTTGCGGCGTCGTTGACGTACTCGGGGTGCGCGGTGAGGCGTTCGCGCAGTTCGAACCCGAGCTCGGCGGTGCGCGCCGCCAGATCGTCGAGGTGGGGCCACGGACGCTCCGGATTGACATGGTCGGCGGTCACCGGCGAGACCCCGCCCCAGTCGTCAGCGCCGGCGCGCACGAGAAGAGCGAACTCGGTCGGGTCGCTGAGGTTCGGCGGAACCTGGATGCGGGCGTTCGCGCCCATCGTCAGGCGCGCGGCTGCCACGGCGGCGACGTATTCCTCGAGCTCGGCATCCGCCGCGTCGCGCATCGCGGTCCCGGGCTTCGCGCGGAAGTTCTGCACGATGATCTCTTGCAGATGTCCGTGGCGACGGTGCGCATCCCGCAGAGCCAGCAGGGATTCGGCCCGGTCGGCGATCGTCTCTCCGATTCCCACGAGGATGCCGGTCGTGAACGGGATGCGATGGATGCCGGCATCCTCGATCACCCGAAGCCGGATGGCGGGATCCTTGTCGGGAGAGCCGTAGTGCACCTGTCCCGGCGTCTCGAACAGCTCGCGCGACGTGGTCTCAAGCATCATGCCCATCGAGGGCCCTGCCGGACGCAGACGCTCGAGCTCGTCGGCGCTCATCACGCCGGGATTCAGGTGTGCGAGCATCCCGGTCTCGGCGGTGATGAGACGGGCGACGTGCGCGACGTAGTCGAGCGTCGACGCGAAACCGTGCTCGTCGAGCCAACGGCGAGCCTCGGGCCACCGTTCCTCGGGGCGGTCGCCGAGCGTGAGCAGAGCCTCCTTGCACCCCTGGCGCTGGCCTGCGCGGGCGACGGCGAGCACCTGCTCGGGGCTCATGAACACCGGCTTTCCCGCGCGCTGCAGCTGTCCGGGGGTATCGACGAACACGCAGTAGTGGCAGCGGTCCCGGCAGAGGGTCGTGACCGGGACGAACACCTTGCGGGAGTACGTGAAGATTCCCGGGCGACCCGCCTCTCTCAGGCCGTGATCCCGCAGGTCGCTCGCAACATCGAGGACGGCATCCAACTCCGGCCCTCGCGCGCTGAGCACCGCGATCAGATCGTCGCGGCCGAGGTCGCCGCCCGCTTTGGCTCGTGAGAGGGCATCGTCGAGGCTCACGGCAGCGGGGCGAGTCAGTGTTCGGTTGAGCGTGCCCACCACCCCAGTGTTGCACCGTCCTCGAGGTACTCGGCCGCGTCGCGATGGCGTTCTCGCGTCCGGTGGATTGTGCGCGTGCGGACGCGCGGATGGTTTCCGTGGAACGATCGTCTTTCGGACGCCGTTTTGAGAGGGCGTGCCTACGTGAACCCTTCAGGCGCTCCTTGGGAAGTCAGGGCGGCGACGGAGTGACGCCGGTCACGGGCATGGTCCCTACGGCCTCCTGTGGCGTTCTGAGCGCCTCTAGAGCCTTCCAGGCATACGTGAGCGTCGTCTTGGATCGCCCCCCAGTAGCCGCCGGACGCTGCTTCGCGCCCCGGCGATCGCGGCAAAGGTCGGGTGAATCCTGCTCATTACTGAGCAGCCTCTTGCGTAGTCGGGCGTTGGTGGTGACGGACAGCACAGCGTGTTGTGGTGGTCGGCAATCCGGTTGTGCAGGAATCGCGGCGCGTTGAGATCGTTCCGAATACCCCGTAGTCATGCGGGGCCTGGGGTTCTCCAGGAGGGTAAGTGTCGAACCTGTCGTGTGCCGTTTGCGTCCTGTCGGCGGGCTACAGTTCCGATTTGTTCATCGGGAGGCATCGCTCTTTCCTAAAGAGGAGCCAGTCGGGAAGATGGTTCCATGGACATAAGCCGAGTCGACCCGCGTGACGCAGCGTACGAGATGGAAGATCCGGTCTATCGTGTCTACTTCAGTGAGCTCGGTGCCACTGATGAGTGGCAACTTGAGGGTGCATCGTCGGTAATCGAGGTCATCGACTGGGCGCGGGCCGATGGACGAGAGTTCACGGCTTACGTGGAGACCGGCTGGCCATCTGGGATGGGATTGTTGCGTGTCTTCAGCTGGGCGGGGTAGCGCAGACGCACCCCGCCCAGCCTCGGTTTAGGGCACCCAGAGGAAGCTCGAGGCTGCGCTCGGGGGCGCAGCTAGCGGCAGGAGGGGCGGCGCAGTGTTCGCCGAAGCTGAAGCTCTGAAGTAGGCGGCCCGAGAAATATGCGTACCGCTGTTCAGTGCCGGGACATACCAGGTTGTCGTCGGTCCCCAATTGACGGTACTGGTGACTTGCACGTACTGCGTGTACAAGGACTGCGCTACGATCCCCATGGTGGCAACGTCGTTGTAGGCGGTCTTTCCAAGGTACATCTGCACCTGCACTGGAATCGTGCCGGATGGACCCTTACACCGAACGCGTGACTTAGCGATGACACTGGCCGAGCCGTTCGACCAATGCGGGTTGTCGACCGTCAACAGGCACGTATAGCTTGAAGCAGCGGCCGCCGCCACGCCCCCTTCAGACCTGGACGTGGAGGTCGCCGGGACGGCGAAGACTACCTCCGAGGTGGATGATCCAGGGCTCATCAGCGCTGTTTCAGCCGGGGCTTCCGGTCCGGGCGGGACTTGTTCTGCACCTGCCGGTGATGCGATGGCGACAGTGAGAAGCGCCGCAGCAAAACCAGCGGCAATCAGTGATACTCGACGTCGACCAATTCTTCGTTCCGTATCAATCTCCTTTCTGAGACAGCAGTCACGCTAGTGACTCGCTGTAGTGCTGTCTGTAGGTAGAAAGGGGGACAAGGGATTCGGGGCGGCGGGAGACCTGGAAAACGGCACCGGGGTCGAGATCAACTCGCGCCACCACGGCAGCCCGGAGCACTACGAGGCTCTGGCCGGGACCCTCGTGGTAGAGGAGATGAGGGTTACAGGCAAGAACGTGTGGATGCGCTCGCTCCTCGTGAGTTGAGTCCCGCATAGTGTGTAGCGCGTGGTGGCTGGCCGAGCTTGTCGCTATGACGTAGACGCGGTCACCGTGTGATCCTTCGAGGAAACTCTCACATCCCTCTCGAACGGAGTCATCACGATGATCGCACCTCTTATTGTCTTATTGTCGACCGTGCGAGCGTGCTCGCTGAAGCCCTGACCGACGCATCGCCGGATCTGATGCGCTCGCTGCTGCAGACCATGATCGACGCGCTGCTGTCCGCCGACGTGGACGCCGTCGTCGGCGCCGAATGGGGCAAGCCCAGCGCCGACCGTGTCGCGCAACGCAACGGTTATCGGCACCGTGACCTGGACACCCGGGTCGGTACGATCGACGTCCAGATCCCGGAGTGGTTGCTCGCGCGCCGCAAGCGCGCCGAAACGGCGATGATCACCGTCGTCGCGGACTGCTACCTCGCAGGCGTGAGCACGCGGGGGATGGACAAGCTCGTGAAGACGCTCGGGATCCACGCGCCTAAGCGCAGACCCGAAGGGTCGGACTCTGGAAAGAGCGATCGCACGGAGCGAGCGGTGGAGCCGACCTATGATCGGATGCCGACAAGGGACCAGGAATCAGTGGAGGCTCGCTGAGGAGCTCAAGCTCCCGGTTCGGCGCGCGGGACGCCGCAGTCGTTGTCGACGGTGCAGTTGACGCGGAGAGTGCACGTGCTGTCGATCGCGCCAGAGCGTCTGCCGTTGGAGGGAGGGTGCAGAGGGATCGTTGCGGGCTTGTAAGCAAACTCCCCGTAAGGGCGGGAACGGCGCTGGCAGACTAGCTTCATGGTGACGCTGCTGCTCGACTCCTCCCAGCTGGAGGTGACGTTGTCGGGGTCGGAACGTCTGCTTGCATTCCGTCGGCAGAATGTAGACATCCCGCGCAGCACGATCGCAAAAGTCCAACTCACCGACGACGTCTGGACCTGGCTTCGCGGGGTGCCGAGTCCCGGAACGCATGTGCGCGGAGTCATCGCGATGGGCACGTGGAAGTCGGCGAGCAGCGAGGACTTCGTCGTCGTGCGAGGTCGACGTCCCGGCGTCGTGATCGACCTCGAGGGGCACCCGGACTATCAGCGCATCGTTCTCACGACGCGCCACGGGCTAGCGCTCGTTCAAGCGCTGCGGCTCGACGTCGACGGCCCTGCCGAAGACGTCGCCGACCTCGTCAGCTGACGTCGCGGCGCCAGTTCAGCGCGTAGCCGAGCACGAGCAGCACGGCGGCATAGGCGAGAAGGACGGCGCCGCCCGCCCACCATTCGAGTCCGCTCGTGCTGGTGCCCGCGCCCGCCATCTGGAAGATGCTTGCCCCGACCAGGGCATCGCTCGCTGCGCCCGGCAGGTAGTTGGTGACGGTATCGAGTCCTGACACGAACGCTCCCGCCGCGCGGGCGATGGGCTCGAGGAACTGGGTGAACACGAGCACCCCCACGACGGCAGCCACTTGGTTGCGCACAAGCGCGCCGACGCCGATCCCGACGATCACCCAGATCGTGAGAGCGAGTACGACCCGCGCGATCAGCGCCCAGGTTGAGCCCACACCGAGGTCGGTTTCGACCCCGAACGCTGCGAGGAGGCCAGCGGCCGGCCCGACGGATGACAGCGCGCCGACGATCCCGAAGCCCGCGCCCACGACGATGCCCGCGACGATCTTCGCCCACAGCACGGTTCCCCGGCGCGGTGTCGTGAGGAACGTCGCCGTGAGGGTCTTGTGCCGGAACTCCGAGGTGACCATGAGGGTTCCGAGGATGAGAGGGATGACGTATCCGACACTTGCCGCCAGTGAATACAACACCGGTGCGACTCCCTCGGTCGGAACCGGTGCGCCCTCGCCAGGAAGCATCCCGCTGCCGACTGCACCGATCGCGAACGCGAGCGCCGCCGCGGTGAAGGCGATGTAGACAACGAGCACGAGGCCCAGCACCCACCACAGAGATGTCGAGAAGAACTTCGTGAACTCCGACCGGGTGACGGTGGCGACGGTCATCGGTTCGCCCCTTCCTCGTCGGCTCTCGCTTCAGGGTCCATGTCAGGCTCCACCGGATCTGTCGCGCCTTCGGGCTCGTCCGTCCCGTCAGCTACCGAGGCGATATCGGCGTCAGAGTCAGTCACGGTTTCTGCCGCCGGCTCTTCGTCAGCGTCGTCAGCGTCCGGGGGTGTCACACGTCGCGGATCATCCGTCAGCAGGAGAGGAGGCCTCGTTCCGTTGACGTACTCGAGGAAGATTTCCTCGAGAGCCGGCCCCCGGTCGGTCAGTGCCGAGAGGGCGACGCCGGCAGAGGCAGCGATCGCTCCCACGTGAGCAGCGTCGAGGCCCTGCACCTGGATGCCGGTGCGCAGGTGCTCGAGCGGAACCGCGGAATCCTCTAGCGCTGCGACAAGCGCGCCGCGGTCGGGTGCGTCGACGAGGGTGACAGGAACCTCCTGGTAGGCGAGGTCCGCAAGCGACCCCTCGAAGACGAGGCGGCCGCCCGAGATGATGAGCGCGGCATCCACCGTCTGCTGCACCTCGGCGAGCAGGTGAGACGACACCAGGATGGTCCGCCCCTCGCCAGACAGGGTGCGCAGGAACGACCGCATCCAGCGGATGCCTTCGGGATCGAGGCCGTTGGTGGGCTCGTCGAGCACGAGCACGCCCGGGTCGCCGAGCAGCGCGAACGCCACCCCGAGCCGTTGACGCATTCCGAGCGAATACCCACCGACTTTGCGTCCCGCAGCGTGCGTGAGTCCGACAAGCTCCAGCACCTCATCGACGCGCGAGCGCGGGATGCCGGCAGCCTGCGCGTACACGGCCAGATGGGCTGCACCCGTGCGGCCGGGATGGAAGCCGGTGGCCTCGAGGACCGCGCCGACAGTGTGCAGCGGATGGGCGAGTTCGTCGTAGCGGCGACCACCGATGGTCGCCGAGCCCGATGTGGGACGGATGAGTCCCAGCAGCATCCGCAGCGTCGTGGTCTTGCCGGCCCCGTTGGGTCCGAGAAACGCCGTGATGCGTCCGGGCTGGATGCTGCACGTGAGATCGGCGACCGCCGAGATCGTCCCGAAGCGCTTGGTGAGCCCCGCGAACTCCAGAACCTGTCCGTCGGGCATGAAGAGCCCCTCCCTGGGTGTGGATTGCGCACCAGTTTGGCTGACGGAGCGGTCCCGGATGCGGCACCACGCCCGAGGCGGGTCGAAGACCCCCCTTCGTGGCGGCCTGTCGCTACCGTGGAACGGTGGAGACGACGGCACCGACGGTTGAGATCGAGCAGCGCGGCGAGATCGGCATCCTCACCCTGCAACGCCCCCGCGCGCTCAACGCCCTCGACCTCGAGATGGTCGAGGCTCTCGCTGCGGCCCTCGATCGGTGGGAGCAGGACGACAGTATTCGGGCTGTTGTTCTGCGCGGCGCCGGCGATCGCGGGTTCTGCGCCGGGGGCGATGTTCGTGGGCTGTACGACACACTCATCGGCGATCACCCCGAACAGGTCGAAGCCTTCTTCCGCGCCGAGTACGCCCTCAATGCCCGGATCGCGGAGTATCGGCATCCGATCGTCGCGTTCGCCGACGGGATCACGATGGGCGGCGGCATTGGCCTTGCTGGCCACGTATCTCACCGTCTGGTCACCGAGCGATCAATGCTCGCGATGCCCGAGACACGGATCGGCTTCACGCCGGATGTCGGCGGGTCCTGGCTGCTCGGCCGTGCCCCCGGGCGAGTCGGCGAGTACCTGGCGCTGACGGGCAACACCGTCGGGCCCGCCGATGCCATCGAGGCGGGTCTGGCCGATCACCACGTGCCAAGCGGCAGGCTCGAAGCTCTGCTGTCTGACCTGGTGTCCGGAGCCGATCTCGACGGTGCGATTCAGGCGGTCGCGACAGAACCGGCTCCCGGAACCGTGACCCGGCAGCGGGAGTGGATCGACGTCGCGTTCGCCCAGCCCACCGTCGCCGAGATCGTCTCGGCACTGCAGGGGCGGCCCGAGGATGCAGCGCGCGAGACTGCCGCGCACCTGGAGGCGCTCCCGCCCACGGCGCTCGCGGTCACGCTCGAGGCCGTCAGACGCGCGCGGAAGCTCCCCGACCTGCGGGCCGCTCTCACCCAGGAGTATGGGCTCGTTCTCTGGTTCGGGATGACACAGCCGGATCTCGTGGAGGGGATTCGCGCGCAACTCGTCGACAAAGACCGCTCACCGCGCTGGAGCCCCGCCCCCGGTGAGGAGCTTCCCGCAGGCCTTCTCGATCAGGCCTTCTCGTTCCAGCCGCCGACGCCCCTGTGGAGTTGAGGTAGCCCCGCGAGGCGTCCCGTGTCTGTCAGTCGATGAGTCCGAACAGCTGCAGCGGGTGGGTGAGGCGCCACCACGGGGACGGTTGCTCGATCTCGGCCGAGACGGCAGCTTCGACGGTGGTCGAGTTCACGGGGCCTGTGAGGGTGAACGTCCCCGCGGGAGATCCGGCTTCCCACTCGTCGATGACGAGGGCGGATGACGAACTCGACGCCGCGCCGTTCCACAGGATGACGGCGGCGTCCGCGGTGGTGCGGATCTCCGGGGTCGATCCCCACGTGGTCTGCACGGTCCCGACTACCGTTCCTGCGGGGATGACGTAGGGGGTCGTGAGCTCAGCCTCGAGCTGGGCCAGCAACGCCCGGGCGGCACTGTCACGCAGCTCGTCGCTGGGTTGGGCGAGGACGGTGGCATACGCGCGGACCGTGTGGTCGCCAACGGTGATGTTCTTTGCGGTGGCCAGGTCGTCGACCTCGCGGCCGTTCACGAAGAGGGACCCCGTCTTGATACCGACGACGCCGGGATCTGCGAGCAGATCGTTCGTGTTCGTGACGACCCCGGCGCCGGGAAGATCGACCGACGGGGTCGCCACGATCTCGGCGATCACGGGGTTCTCGAGCGCCTTGCGACCGAGCGCGATGACGCCCGCAGGCGTGCCGACGTTATCGGAGTCGATGCCGGTCGGTTCGACGACCGTGATGCCGCTGATGCCGTGTGTGCGCAGCCAGTCGGCAGCGGCGCTCTCGAAGACCTCGTCCGTGGGCCAGAACTGGTCGGCCAGTCTGGACGCGTAGTTGTTCGCGGAGCCGATCAGCAGTCCCTGCAGCATCTGGTACTCGCTGAGAGAGCCGCCCACGGGAACGTCCAGGGCCGACTCGCCGCGCCCGCGATAGTTCCAGTAGGTCGACCGATCACGGGAGCTGAAGGCGTACTCCGGGCCGGTCTCACCGGGCGCGAGGGGCTGTCGGTCGAGCACCATGAGTGCGGTCACGAGCTTTGTGATGCTCGCCAGCGGTGCGTCATCCGTCGTTGAGACCAGGGTTGCGTCGGCGGCCGTCGACTCGAACCCGTCTACGGCAACCGCAGCCGATCCGTCTGCCGGCCACGCCGGGGCGGCGGCGGATGCCGTGAGAGGTGCCACATCGACGGGCTGCGCAGTCGGCATGACAGCGGTCAGCGGCCAGAGCAGCGTGACCGCGGCGTATGCCGCGATGACGGCGAGAACGACAAGGGTCGGGCCCATGACGGTTCCGCGCAGCAGTGACCGACGCGGCATCCCGTCGAGGAGATCGCCGGTGTCCGAGCGTTCCGGTGCCGGCCGTGACACGGGGGCTCCCGTGGGCCGGGCCCACTGCAGGGCAGCGGTGTCGGCGCGCTCAACGGCGGCGCCCGCGGCCGCACTCGACGCCGGGTCGGCGTCGGTCGGGTCGGGGGCGGCCGGCGCCTCCGTGTCAGTCATCCCGCCCAGATTATCCGTACCTGACGCGTATACTCGGCACCACGAACCACGGGAGTCCGGTGTGCCGGGCTGAGAGGAAGCGAATCCACGCTTCGACCGTCGAACCTGATCTGGGTCATGCCAGCGCAGGAAGGAGAACAATGTCTGTTTCGTCGTCCACCCCCACCACCGTCACGAACCGGTTCCGGTGGCGGATCGTCGATATCGTCGTCGCCAGCGTCATCGGTGTCGCATCCGGTCTGATCTTCCTGGCCTGGAACGTCGGCTACGTCGGGCCGAGTACGCTGCTCGAGCCGCTGCTGCCGGGCCTCCAGGGTCTGCTGGACGGACCCTGGCTCTTCGCCGGGGTTCTGGGTGCTCTCGTCATCCGCAAGCCGGGTGCCGCGATCTACACCGAGCTGCTCGCTGCCGTCGTCTCGGCACTGGTCGGCAACCAGTGGGGCGGGTTCCTGACGCTCGAGGCCGGCTTTGTGCAGGGGCTCGGCGCCGAGATCATCTTCCTGATCTTCGCCTACCGCGTCTGGACGCTGCCGGTGGCCATCCTCGCCGGCGCTGGCGCAGCCCTGGCCGGTGGAATCAACAATCTGATCCTCTGGTACGCGGGGGCAGACGTGACTTTCACGATCGTCTACCTCATCAGCACCGTGATCTCTGGGGCGGTGATTGCTGGCCTTCTCTCGTGGCTGCTGGTGCGAGCGCTGGCCGCCACGGGAGCGCTTGATGCCTTCCCGGCCGGGCGCGAGGTCCGGCAGCGCGTCTGACGTGACGGCACAGTCTTCCCAGATCCCTTCCGCTCCGCGCCATCCCGTCGCCATCGGCATCGACGGGTGGGGGTGGCGGCACGGGAGCCGGCGGGCGTGGGCCCTGCGTGAGATCGACCTGCGGATCGAGCCGGGCGAGCGCGTACTGCTGCTCGGGGCGTCGGGGTCTGGCAAGTCGACGCTCGTCCGGGCGATCGCTGGCGTGCTCGGCGCGGACGAGGGCGAGAGTGAAGGCTCCATTCGCCTCGACGCTGTTCCGCCAAGCGCGGCGCGCGGCAGGGCTGGCCTCGTGCTTCAGGACCCCGACTCTCAGGTCGTTCTTGCGCGCGTGGGCGACGAGGTCGCCTTCGGATGCGAGAACCTCGGCGTCCCCCGCGACGAGATCTGGTCGCGGGTGCACGAGGCTCTCGAGCTGGTGGGACTCGACGTTCCGCTCGATCGCTCGACGAGCGCCCTCTCGGGCGGGCAGAAGCAGCGGCTGGCGCTGGCAGCCATCGTCGCGATGCGGCCAGGGCTCATCATCCTGGACGAACCGACGGCCAATCTCGACCCCGACGGGGTCGTGCAGGTGCGGGATGCCGTGGCCCGGGTTGTCGACCGGACGGGAGCAACCCTCGTTGTCGTCGAGCACCGGGTAGCGGCCTGGGAGGCGCTCATCGATCGCGTCGTGGTCCTCGAGGCGGGCGGCGTCGTCGCCGATGGGTCGCCCGAGGCGGTGCTGCGTGATCGGGGCGACGAACTCGCCCGGTCCGGTGTGTGGGTCCCGGGGCATCGACCGGCGCGGCCGCCTCGGGCTACCCGCTCTCGGGGATCCGTCCTCGTATCGACGGATGACCTCGTGGTTGCGCGCGTGCCGGGGCGTCCGATCGCCGAGATCCCTCACCTGGAGGTGACGGAGGGGGTGGCGACGGCGATCACGGGGCCCAACGGCGCCGGAAAGTCCACACTCGGGCTGACCCTCGCCGGGCTGATCCCGCCCGCCTCGGGGACGGTCGTGCCGTCTTCCGCGCTCGCGGACGGTCAGCGGGGGCATCCTCACGAGTGGCCCTCGCGCGCCCTGCTGACGCGCCTCGGCATGGTGTTCCAAGACCCCGAGCATCAGTTGCTCGCACGCACGGTTCGCGGCGAACTCGAGGTCGGACCCCGCGCCCTCGGGCTTGCCGAGTCCGAGGTCACGGCGCGGGTCGATGAACTGCTGCACCGGCTGCGGCTGGACCGCCTCGCCGAGGCGAATCCCTACACACTCTCGGGCGGTGAGAAACGCAGGCTCACGGTCGCCGCGGCGCTCGCGACCCGGCCTCGTGTGCTCGTTCTCGACGAACCCACGTTCGGCCAGGATGCCCGCACCTGGGCCGAGCTCGTCGCGCTCCTTGCGCGGGTGCGTGACGAGGGCTCGGCGGTCGTGACGATCACACACGATCTCGAGGTCGCCGATGCCCTGGATGCCGACCGCTTCGTGCTGGGTGGGGCGTCGTGATCGACATCCACATCGTCGCACCTTCGCGGGTGGCGGGACTGAACCCGGTGGCCAAGCTCCTCGCGATCGTCGTGCTCACGATTCCGCTCGTGCTGACCCTGGATGCAGTGTCGGCGGGGGTGGCGCTCGTGATCGAACTCGCCCTGTTCCCCTTCGCTGGCCTCGGCTGGCGGCAGTTCTGGCGGCGCACGTGGATCGTCTGGCTGCTCGCGCCGTTGACCGGTGTGACGATCGCCCTGTACGGCCAGGCGAGCGGCCACATCTACGCGGAGTGGTTCGTCGTGCGTATCAGCGAGGGGTCGCTCGCTCTGGCGCTTGCGACGATGCTTCGGGTGCTCGCGATAGCACTGCCGTCGGTTGTTCTCTTTGCCACCGTTGATCCGACCGACCTGGCCGATGGGCTCGCGCAGGTGCTCCGTCTTCCGGCCCGATTCGTCCTCGGCGGGCTCGCTGGGCTGCGCATGGTCGGCCTGTTCGTCGATGACTGGCGTGCGTTGGAACTCGCCCGCCGATCGCGCGGTGTCGCCGACCGTGGCCGCATCCGTCGCTTCCTCGGGATGGCCTTTGCCCTGCTCGTGCTCTCCATTCGACGGGGGACGAAGCTCGCTGTGGCCATGGAGGCCCGCGGCTTCGGCGCACCCGGTCCGCGGACGTGGGCGCGAGAGTCCCGGTTCGGGCTGGCTGAATGGTTGCTGGTGCTGCTCGGTGCCGCGATCGCCGCGGTAGCCGTCACCGCCGCCGTCCTGGCCGGCTCCTGGAACTTCATCCTCGGCCCGTCCTGAGCCGGCGGTCGCCTCGGTTGTAGCCTGGGGCGCGACATCGAAGGAGAGCCAGATGAAGGTCAATGGTGCGGCAGCTCTCGTCACCGGCGGAGCGAGCGGTCTGGGGTTGGCGACCGCCGAGCGGCTCGCTGCGGGCGGTGCGCTGGTGACGATTGTCGATCTACCCGGGTCGCCCGGCGCCGAGGTTGCTGAAAGGTTCGGTGGCACTTTCGCTCCGGCCGACGTGACGGATGCCGAAGCAGTGCAGGCGGCGGTGGCGGTGGCGTCGGCATCCGGTCCGCTGCGCGTCGTGGTCAACTGCGCTGGAATCGCACCCCCGGCCAAGGTGCTCGACCGTGACGGGGAGCCGTCGTCGATCGCCGCGTTCGAGCGGATCGTGCGCATCAACCTCGTCGGCACATACACCGTCGTCGCACACGCTGCGGCAGCGATCGCGAGGACGGACCCGGATGCCGAGTCCGGCGACCGTGGCGTGATCATCAACACCGCCAGCGTCGCCGCCTTCGACGGGCAGATCGGGCAACCGGGGTATGCCGCCAGTAAGGGTGGCGTGCACGCCATGACGCTGCCGATCGCGCGAGAACTTGCCCGTCACGCCATCCGTGTCGCAACGATCGCTCCCGGAATCATGGAGACACCGATGCTCGCAGGTCTGCCTCAGGCGGCGCAGGACTCGCTCGGTCAGCAGGTGCCGTATCCGGCGCGACTGGGCCGGCCGGCCGAGTATGCGGCGCTGGTCATGAGCATCGTTGAGAACGGCTACCTCAACGGTGAGACGATCCGCCTCGACGGGGCGATTCGCATGGCGCCGCGGTAACCGCGCCGTCTGCATCGGGTCTCACCGGCGCCGTTCGCGACGTCGAGAGTAGGCAGCAGCGCTGCGGCTGGAGAGCGCAAGGAGAATCAGCACATCGAGACCGACCGCGAGGAGCGAGGTCCGTAGCGTGATCTCCTCTTCTCGCAGGAACCAGGTCGTGAACGCCGTCGATATCGAGATGACCGCGAAGACCATGACGATCAGTCGCGCCCAGTTGCGGCCCCACCACAGCGAGAGTACGACGCTCACCTGAACCGCAAGGCTCACACCCATGAGGGCGATCACGATCCAGAGGGCGAACTGTTCCTCCTCGGCGGTGAGCACATCGCCGCCGACGGCGAGGTCGGCGCTATCCATCACGTCGGGCCACTCCGCCCACAGTCCGATGATCAGAGCGATGCCGGCAAGCACGCGCAGCAGCAGCAGAAGCGTTCCCGTCGTGATCGTGGCGGGTCGACGCATCCGGGGATCTCGGGTGAGCGGGGCGAACAATGTGGTCGGCGGTTCGAAGGCTGCCCGCTTGCGGGGCAGCCCCTGCGGGGCCTCCGTCGTCGCCGCAGATACCAAGACACCCGCGCTGCTATCAGAAGCCGGGAGGGACCCATCCGTGGTGTCGTGGCCTGTTTCGATGGCGGCGGCCTCGGCTACCGCCAGGGGGCGCAGATCCAGGATCGGCAGGTCGCCGTCGGTGCGGATCGAGTCGCCGCCGCCGTTACGAGCGTGATAGCTCGTCGAGAAGTCCTCGATGATCTCGACACGGATCGTCGGGTCCGCGGCGAGGAGCGAACTGACGATGTGGTCGCGCTCGACATCCGTGTCGGCGTCAATGCGGTGGGTGACCTGGAGCGTGAACAGTGACAAGCCCACGGAACTGTCGAAGGTGCCCGCCGCGAGCCACTCGACGCGGCGACCGCCGGGGAGCGGCCAGTCGTCAGGGCACCGCCAGAACCGCACGTGGTGACGCTGCGCGGGATTGCCGTCGACCTCTTGCTGGTAGGCGAAGTCTTGCATCCGGCCGAAGAGGAACAGTGGACTCACGGGCGCCCGGTGGTAGCTGCGCCGGGTGAGCGTCGAGGTCACGATCCGAAGCGATGAGCGCAGGGTCACGGGATCGGCGAGAGTCCAGCCCGCGTGCTCCATCGCCTCGTGCAGCGCAGCCTCCTCGCCCATGAAGGCAAGGTTGACGGGATCGCCGAGCAACCCGTCGCTCGTGCGGGTGCGTCCGATGAAATAGCCGGGTACGTAGATCGTCGTGAGAATGCGGTGGATGCGCGGCAGGACGAGGTAAGCAAGCAGCGCCCAGAAGGCGATCGCGACGAGGATCCCCCACCACCCGACACGGAAGGACTCGGTGAAGCTCAGGTACGCGAGCCACAGCGCCGAGATGCCGGCGAACACGAAGAAGAACCAGTCGAGCGCGACTCCGATGGAGTAGCTGCGCCGCCGTTCTCCGCTCACGCCGCCACCCTACCGCCGCTGGCCCTGCGGATCGCTGCTTCGCCGCCGGCAGATATGAGTGGGACGCAGTGTCACAGATAGTGAAACGCGGGCTCGCGCGCGATGGTGGCGAGAGTAGAGTGGCGGGAGGTTTCAATGGGGAACGCCGTGTGCCGCACCCTCACCGCTGAAGGAGGCCGAGATGAGCGATTCCATCCTGGTCGAGGTCGCCGACGGCCTCGCCCACGTCACACTGAACCGCCCTGCACGCCTGAACGCCGTCGACTTCGAGATGGGCCGTCGATGGCGAGATGTGGCTGTCGAGCTCACGGGGGATCCCACCGTGACAGCAATTCTGCTGGATGCCGCAGGCCCCGCGTTCTGCGCGGGCGGCGACGTGGTCGCGATGGCCGAGGCCGACCCCGGTGACGGGAGCGGTGGTGAGGCAGTCACCGCCATGGCGCGGATCATCCACGAGGGAATTCTGACGTTGGTGTGCTCGTCAACCCCGATTGTGGCGTCAGTTCAGGGAGTGGTAGCCGGCGGCGGTCTCGGTCTGATGCTCTGCGCCGACTACATCGTCGCCTCCGAGGCCGCGCGTTTTGTGAGCAAGTACGCCAACATCGGCCTCACCCCCGACCTCGGGGTCTCGACCCTGCTGCCCGCGGCGATCGGGCAACGGCGGGCACTCACGCTGCTGCTGCAGGACCGCACCATCACAGCCGAAGAAGCCCTTGAGTGGGGCCTCGTGAACGAAGTGGTCCCGGCCGACCGGGTGGCCTCGCGCGCTCGAGAGGTAGCCGATTTCTGGCAGTCAGGTGCTGCAGCGGCCTTCGGTGAGGCCAAGCGGCTCGTGCGCTCCGGTGCGGGACGCGCGTTCGCTCAGAATCTCGAGGATGAGGCGCAGACGATCGGGGACCAGTTCGTCACTCACGAAGCCCGCACGCGAATCGCCGCGTTCGCTGCTGCCTCGCGCACCCCGAAGAACGACGCCGCCACACGGAAGGACCACGCGTGACCGAGAAGAAGCTTGCCGGAAAGACCGTTCTGCTCTCCGGCGGTAGTCGCGGAATCGGGCTTGCGATCGCACTGCGGTGCGCCGCTGACGGCGCGAACATCGCTCTTCTCGCGAAGACCGACACGCCGCATCCGAAGCTTGAGGGCACTGTTCACACCGCGGCAGAGGCGATCGAGGCCGCGGGTGGTCGCGCACTCCCGATCGTCGGCGACGTCCGCAATGATGACGACGTCGCGGCGGCGGTGCTCAAGACCCAGGGCGAGTTCGGTGGGATCGACGTCGTCGTCAACAACGCGAGCGTCATCGATCTGTCGGGCTCGCTCGACCTCACTGCCAAGAAGTACGACCTCATGCAGGGTGTGAACGTGCGGGGCACGTTCATGCTGTCGCGCGCGGCTGTTCCGATCCTGCGCGAGGCCGAGAACCCGCACATCCTGTCGCTGTCGCCGCCCCTGAACCTCTCGCCGCGGTGGCTCGGCGGACACACGGGATACACGTTGGCGAAGTACGGGATGACGATGGCAACCCTCGGCATCGGCGCCGAGTTCGCGAAAGACGGCATCGCGGCGAACACGCTCTGGCCGCGCACCACGATCGCGACAGCAGCCGTACAGTTCGCGCTCGGCGGCGACCAGATGATGAAGGTGAGCCGGACGCCCGAGATCTACGCGGATGCCGCGTACGAGGTGATCACGAAGCCCTCGCGGGAGTACACCGGCCAGACACTGATCGTCGAGGACGTGCTTGAGGCGGCGGGTGTCACTGACTTCTCGCGATACGCGGCGGTGCCGGGTACGCCGGATGATCAGCTCTTCCCCGACATCTTCCTCGACTGACTCGCACGGTCGGCTGCGCTCCCCGCTCAGTCGAGCTGCTTGCGCAGGAACACCTGCTCGATGCCGTCATCGCCGGGCACACGCTCGCTTTCGACATACCCTTCGCGCTCGTACAGGCGCAGATTCGCCTCCGACAGCGACCCGGTGAAGAGCTCGGCTGCCGTCGCGCCGGCATCCTTTCCCCTCTGCTCGACGGTTGCGAGCAGAGCCGTCCCGATTCCCTCGCCCTGTTGATCGGGTGCGATGGCGAGCCGCCCGATGAGCAGCAACTCCCCGTCTTGCTGCGCGCGGACGGCTCCGACGATCCGGGGCCCCCGCAGGGCGACGCAGCCGAGGTTCTCGACCAGTTCGGCGGTGATCTCCTCCAGCGTCTGGGTCAGCGGAGGCATGTGCGGGGTGCCGTAGATGAGCGCCTCCTGCACGAACGCGGCGCGCTGGAGTGTCAGGACCTCGCCGGCGTCGTCGGGAGTGATCGGGCGGATGTCGAGATCGTCGTGGGGCACGACCTCACGGTACTGGGCGGGTCTCCTCGTGGGGAGGGCTTGACAGGGCCAACAGGGCTTGACAGGGCCAACAGGGCTTGACAGGGCCAACAGGGCGTCGCAGGGCATGGAGGGCTGCGCGGCATCCGCTCGCTTACCCTGGAGTCATGGCTCGCGCGCTTCCTCCCACGTCTTCCGGCGCGCCGCAGGTGCGCCCGGCCACCGAAGGCTGGCAGCAGAAGAAGGATGCCGAGGGGCGGCCGCTGCTGCAGTTCGCGAGCCCCAAGCGCGGCAAGCCTCCCGTGCACCTGGCCGACCTGACACCGGAACAGCGCGTCGAGAAGGCCAAGGAACTGGGTCTGCCGGGCTTTCGCGCCGGCCAGCTCGAGCGGCACTACCTGACGCGCTGGACGAGTGACCCGGCAGAGATGACCGACCTACCGGCATCCGGTCGCGAGGAGCTCGTCGCGGGGCTGCTGCCGCCGCTGCTGACCGAGGTTCGCCGGCTCGACACCGACAGGGGCGACACGATCAAGTTCCTCTGGAAGCTGCATGACGGCGCCCTCGTCGAGTCAGTGCTGATGCGCTATCCCGGCCGGATCACCCTGTGCGTCTCGAGCCAGGCCGGATGTGGAATGAACTGCCCGTTCTGCGCGACCGGCCAGGCGGGCCTCACCCGCAACATGTCGGCTGCCGAGATCGTCGATCAGGTCGTGCGAGCCAATCAGGTGATCGCCCGGGGGGAGCTCGGTGGCAAGCGAAGCACCGACCAGTCCCTTGAGCGTGTTTCGAACATCGTGTTCATGGGAATGGGCGAGCCACTGGCCAACTACGCCCGCGTCATGCAGGCCGTCCGCGTCATGACCGACAAGAAGCACGGCATGGGCATGAGCGCTCGCGGCATCACAGTGTCGACAGTGGGTCTGGTGCCGGCGATCACAAAACTTGCCGCCGAAGACATCCCAGTCACCTTCGCCCTGTCGCTCCACGCCCCCGACGACGAGCTGCGCGACGAGCTCATTCCGGTCAATTCCCGCTGGAAGGTCGATGAGGCGCTGGATGCCGCTCGTGGCTACTTCGAGCGGACGGGGCGTCGGGTCTCGATCGAGTACGCCCTCATCAAAGACATGAACGACCACCCGTGGCGCGCTGACCTGCTCGCGCAGAAGCTCAACGAGCGCGGGCGCGGGTGGGTGCACGTCAACCCGATTCCCCTCAATCCGACCCCGGGCTCGATCTGGACGGCATCCGAACCGGGTGTGCAGAACGAGTTCGTGCGGCGGCTGAATGCCGCCGGCATCCCGACGACCCTGCGCGACACCCGCGGCAAAGAGATCGACGGCGCGTGCGGGCAACTGGTCGCTACCGAGGACGACGAGGCCGCGGCGTCAGCCTCGTGACCGTCTCGTAAGTCCCGTCAGGATGCCGGTCTGAAGGCGTCCACGGCCGCAGCGCGCGGGAGCGGCAGCGTCCGCGAGTCGACATCGAAGACGCGCACGCGGCGGCCGGGGGCAAACGGCTCCCATCCCGGGTCGCCGTCGCGGATCATCCGCACCCACGCGCCGTGCATCTCATCCGCGAGGCGCTGCGGCGGAGCATCCCCGGCCATCCGGATGCTGTCGGGATTGCCCACGCCGTCGAAGACGAAGCCGAGTTCGAGAGCGTGCCCGGCGCCGAGGCCGTCGACCGGGCTCTGCCAGGCGAACTCGTAGACGAAGGTCGGCGCCGTTCGGCGATCTGCCACCTGGGTCATCGGCGCTCGCAGCATCGAGTCCGTGAGCGCTTGCCCGAGCCGGTCGCCGGTGCCGGCATCCGGGAACGCGGCCCGGTAGGCGCGCACCGCGGCACGCGGGATTCTCAGGGCAAGATGGCCGAGGCTGGCCTGCCACGGCGAGATCTTCGCGAGCGCGTCAGGCGTGAACCAGAGCCGGTACTCGTCGGTGTTGGTGCCGATGAGGATAGGGGCTGAGGCCGTGGGGAGTGCCTGGCGAGGGGATTCGGGGAGGCTCTCGGGGTCGCGGGCCAGCAGGAACCCGGGTGCGCCCCGCAGCGGCGAGCTGCCGGCAGCCTGGGTCGTTCGCGCCGCCAGCAGCTCGGCCGGCGACAGCGCCGCAAACGCCTCGCGCGTCGCCGGGATCCCGAGCCGCTTGGCGAGCGCGCGGGTGACCCGGCCCGCCCGCTTCGGGTCGACGACATCCAGGGGCCCCGACTCGATGATTGCGCCGGCGATGAGGGGCGCGGTGTCGGGTCGGGAGAGGAGGGCGGCAACCAGCGCCCCGCCGGCAGACTCTCCCATGACCGTGATGCGCGAGGGGTCTCCACCGAACGCCGCGATCTCAGCGTGTGTCCAGCGAAGGGCCGCAGCGACGTCTTCGAGGCCGAGATTGCGCGGGGCATCCTCGAGCACCGAGAAACCCTCGGACCCGAGGCGGTAGTTCGCCGAGACGAACACGACGCCGCCCCGGGCAAAACTCGTTCCGTTGTAGCCGGCGATCGAACTCCCGCCGCGTTCGAACGCGCCGCCGTGGATCCAGAGCACGACAGGCAGTAACCCGGATGCGGGCTCCGTCGCGCTCGCCGGGGCCCAGACGTTGACGGTCAGGATGTCTTCGTTGGTGCCGTCGCTGGTCAGGCTCGGCAGGAGTTCTCCGATCCTGCCGCGGTAGGGCGTTTGCGGTGCCGAGGGACCGAACTGCGTCGCATCCCGCACCCCGCTCCACGCATCCGGTGCTGCCGGCAGCCGGAATCGCCGCGGGCCGAAGGGCGGGGCAGCGTACGGGATGCCGAGGAAGCGACGGATGCCGTCGGTGACGCTCCCGCGAAGTGTTCCGGTACTGATGGTCGTTTCGATTGCTTCGGTGCCCACGCCCTCAGGGTAGGCCGTTCCATCACGGGCCGGCCCCGCTGTCGCGGCGCGGCGATAGCGTGGAGCAATGGTCAACTATCGCTATCTCGGCAACAGCGGCTTCAAAGTCACAGAGATCACCTACGGCAACTGGATCACCCACGGCTCGCAGGTCGAAAACGACGCAGCCATCGCGACAGTTCACCGAGCACTGGACCTCGGCATCACGAGCTTCGACACCGCCGACGTGTACGCGAACACGGTCGCCGAGCAGGTTCTCGGCGAGGCGCTGAAGGGCCAGCGTCGGGAGTCGCTCGAGATCTTCACGAAGGTCTACTGGCCCGTCGGGCCGGGCGGCGCGAACGACTCGGGTCTATCGCGCAAGCACATCATGGACGGCATCCACGGCTCGCTGCAGCGCCTGGGCACCGACTACGTCGACCTGTACCAGGCGCACCGGTACGACTACGAGACCCCGCTGGAAGAGACGATGCAGGCCTTTGCCGACATCGTCCGCCAGGGCAAGGCTCTCTATATCGGCGTCAGCGAGTGGACGGCAGAGCAGCTGCGCGCCGGGCACGCGCTGGCCACGGATCTCGGCATCCAGCTCGTCTCGAACCAGCCCCAGTACTCGGCGCTGTGGCGCGTCATCGAGGGAAAGGTCATTCCCACCTCGGAGGAGCTCGGCATCTCGCAGATCGTCTGGTCGCCGATGGCGCAGGGTGTGCTCAGCGGCAAGTACCTGCCCGGTCAGCCGGCTCCCGCAGGTTCCCGGGCCACCGACGAAAAGAGCGGCGCCGGCTTCATCAAGCGGTTCATGACGGATGACGTGCTGAGCGCTGTGCAGAAGCTGCATCCGGTCGCCGAGCAGGCGGGGCTGACTCTGCCCCAGCTCGCTATCGCGTGGGTGCTGCAGAACCCGAATGTGTCGGCGGCCCTCGTCGGCGCCTCGCGTCCCGAGCAGCTCGATGACACCGTGAAGGCGTCGGGGATCACGTTGGATGCCGACACGATGGCAGCGATCGACGCCGCCCTCGGATCGGTCGCCGAGACCGATTCGGCACTCACCGAAGAGTCCTCGCCACTGTCCCGCCCGTGAGGGCGCGACGTCGGGTACCGTCGCGGCCCTTAGTCCTTCGGCTCAGGGGAAGGCGAGCACCTCGTCTCCCCAACCGGTGCGCAGCTCGTGATCGAGGTCGGGGACCACGCGGTCCTCGGTCTCGATCACGAGCGTTGCGCGCGTATCGGTGTCGAACGCCGGCCACTCCACGGCGCCATCAGCGTTCGGTGCCTCGCCTTTGGCGAAGGCCGTCCAGCGCTGCTGCATCCGCGCCGAGATCCGTTCGGCCTCGTGACGGCCGCCGAGTCGGAAGGTAAGGTCGTGCGCGCGGCGACCGAACGTACCCCATACGTAGGGCAGCTCGGTCGCGTGCGTCGCACCGATCCGCAGCAGATGCAGCATCGGTGTCGCGTGGTCGAACCGGTAGAACCACACCGGTGCGACGCGGGAATGCCCCTCGACGGCCCAAAGCGTCGGCATCCGGAATCCGATGTCGCGGGCGATCCCCAGCCCGACCGCGTGATGGCGAACCCCCTCGTACGCCGAGAGCACCTGAGCCATCGACGGCAGGTCGATGCCGGGGCGCTCGGTGCCGAGCTCGGCGAGCATCTGCTCGATCTGCTCCTCACGGATGGGCATGAGCGGCGACTTCATCATGCGGAACAGGGAAGCCTCGTCCTTGTTGGTGCCGATCAACAGCGGCACCGGCAGACCGCGCCCCTCGGCAAGGACCGTCGCCGGCGCCTCCGGCAGCAGCTCGCCGTCGATGACGGGACCGAAGGCGATGGTTCCCGGATGCTGCGCCGGGACCTGGGCGAACACCGTCATCCCCGCGTCGACGATCGTGTCGACCGGCAGCGCGCGCAGGTCCGCCGGTGCGGGGTTGCCCACTGCCGCCAGAAACAGCTCGGTGACGCTCGCAGCGCGCGCCGTGTCGTAGACGCTTGAGACCGGCGAGGACTCGGCGATCGCGCAGGAGAAGAGCCCCGCAGCGCTCGGGACTGCGAGCAGTGTCGTCACGAGGCCCGCGCCCGCGGACTCGCCGAAAACGGTCACCCGCTCGGGATTGCCGCCGAAGGCGGCGATGTTGCGCTGCACCCATCGCAGCGCCAGCAGCACGTCTTTGAGCGCGAGATTTCCGTCGAACTGCTGCTCCGGGCCGGACAGACTCGACAGATCGAGGAAGCCGAGCGCGCCGATCCGGTAGTTGATCGTGACCACGACGACGCCGTGTCGCGCGAGGGCTTCACCGTCGTAGACGGGCTGGCTGCTGGAGCCGAATGTATAAGCGCCGCCGTGCAGCCACACCATGACGGGCGCGGGGGTATCGGCATCTGCTCCACTCCAGACGTTCAGGAAGAGGCAGTCCTCGTCGAAGACCGGGTCGGGTCCGAGATCGATCGCCGGATTCGTCTTCTGCGGTGCGGCCGGACCGAAGCTCGTGACCGTGGCGGTGGCCTCGGCATCAAGCGGCTCGGCGGGCACGGGATCGCGCCAGCGTGCGTCGCCGGTGGGGGGCTGTGCGTAGCGGATGCCACGCCACACGCGGATGCCGCCCGCAAGCTCCTCTCCGGCAAAGCGCCCGGCGGGTGCAGCGGCAACGGGGGTCTCGTCCATGGGAGCCTTCCAGGTCGGGTGAAAGCGCGGCGTCGCGACACAGCGTAGACGGTGGCGCTATGGGACCGAGTCCCGCTGTCGTTCGTGCGCCAGCATCCTGTGCCTGACACAATCGGGTCATGCCGATCTGGCTCGCGGTACTTCTGCTCACTGCTGTGTTCGCTGTGCTTTCCGCGTGGGTCAGCAGGCGCCTCCTGGATGCCCAGATCGGATGGGTCCGGGCGCTCGTGACCTCCGCCGTGGTGTTTCTCGGGTCCCTCCCGCTGACGGTGTGGGTGTTCGAACAGGCTGACATCCTCGACGGCGATCGGGTTGTCGTCCAAAGCCCGATCGTGTTGGCCTTCGTAGCCCTCGTGCTCGGCTGGATGTTCGCTGTTGTCGTCATCGTCCTCGTCACCCTCGAGTTTCTCTGGCCGAGCCGACCCCTCGGCAACCCTGTGACCATCGTGCGCGAGGCCTTCCGTCGCCGGGATCGAGCCCGCCGGTACGCGCAGATCGTCGCGATCGCCTCGCGTCACGGCCTGGGGATGTATCGCGGGCGATCGGACGCCGCGCGCGAGGCGCTGCCGCAGGCGCTCGTGGCGGCCCTCGCCGAGGCCGGCGTCACCTTCGTCAAGCTCGGCCAGGTGCTCTCCACTCGGGAGGATGTGCTCCCGCGAGACCTCATCGAAGCACTGTCGACGCTGCAGATGGACTCGACCCCGATTCCCTGGCCCGAGGCTGAAGCGGCGATCCGCGCCGAGCTCGGGCGGCCGATCGCCGAGGTCTTCGCGGTGATCGAGCCGGAGCCGATGGCTGCGGCATCCGTCGCGCAGGTACACGCCGCGACGCTCGTGTCGGGCGAGAGTGTCGTCGTGAAGATCCAGCGACCCTCGGCGCGTGCCCAGGTCACCACGGATCTCGACATCCTCGAGCGCCTCGCACGCGATGCCGAGCGTCGCACCGCGTGGGCAGCCGACTACGGTGCCGTGGCACTGGTGACCGAGTTCTCTCGGGCGCTGACGGAGGAGCTCGACTACCGCGTCGAGGTGGCGAACGCCGAGATGCTGCGCGGTGCGATTGCAAAGACGCACGCGATGCCGCTGCGCGTTCCCCGTGTCTTTCCTGACCTGTGTACGCAGCGGATGATCGTGCAAGAGCGCATCGAGGGGGTGCCCTTCGGCAAGCTCCCCGAGGGGGCGGTGGAGCCGGCCGCCGCCCGCGCGCTCGCCGACGGCGTGCTGGATGCCGTGTTCGAGCAGATCGCGGTGCGTGGGGTGTTCCACGCTGACCTGCATCCGGGGAACCTCATCCTCTGTGAGGACGGAGAGGTGGCCCTGATCGACTTCGGTGCGGTCGGGGTACTTGAGGCCAGCATGCGACGCCTTCTCGTGCCGCTGTTGACGGCGATCGCCGCCGATGATGACCAGGCCGCGACGGATATCGTGCTGCTGCTGTGCGAACCCGACCCGGCGGGTGCCGATCAGGCAGCGCTACAGCGTGATATCGGAGCGATCGTCACTCGGGTTCGCAACGCTCCTGCCGGCGAGGATGTCTTCCGGCTTCTGCTCGACACCCTGCGCCACCATCGGCTGGCGATGCCGCCGTCGCTCCTGCTGGTGTTCCGAACTCTCGGCTCGCTCGAAGGCAGCCTGCGCCGGGTGTACCCGGGCTACGACATGGTCGGTCAGGCACTCAGCCGGGCGCCGCACTTCGCCCGCAGCATGCTGTCGCTGCGCACCGCAGCTCTCTCGGCTCAAACCCAGCTCGTTCTGGCTCTCGAACAGGTACGTCGGGCGCCCCGGCGCCTGGAGAACATCTCGCGATCCCTCGAGCAGGGCACCTTCTCGGTGCGGCTCCGCTCGTTCGAGAGCACGGGAGAGCGTCGATGGATCGAGGGAATGCTCGGCCAGGTCACGAGCACGCTCGTCGGAGTCACGTTGTTGGCGACCGGTATCGCCCTGGCGATTTCATCGGGCGGACCGCAACTGACCGAGGACGTCCCGCTGTTCCCGTTCCTCGGCAGCGTCGTCGGCCTCGGCGGTCTGCTGCTGCTTGTGCGGAGTCTTCGTGCGGCGCTGCGTCGCCGGGACGTCACCGGCTGATGCCGGTGACCAGCGCCGGGCTGCTGGCGTATCGTCCCGCCGCCACCGCGTCGGACGGCGGGGCCGTGTTCGAGGTGCTCATCGCTCACATGGGCGGGCCGTTCTGGCAACGCAAGGATGCCGGGGCATGGACGATACCCAAGGGCGAGTACGACCCGGCGGGGGAGTCGCCACTGCAGGCAGCGCGGCGTGAATTTCGCGAAGAGCTGGGGATCGATGCCCCGGACGGCCGCGTCATCGACCTCGGCTCGTTCGCCGCGTCGCGCAAGACGATTACGGTCTTCGCTGTTGACGGGGCTGCGCTAGACATCTCGCATCTCGCGTTCGGGGAGTTCGAGCTTGAGTGGCCGCCACGGTCGGGGAAGGTGGTGAGCTTTCCCGAGGTCGACCGCGTCGAGTGGATGCATCTGGCCGTCGCTGCCGAGAAGCTCACCGCGTCACAGCGGCCCGCGGTGGTCGCACTTGCTGCCGCACTCGGCACCCGCGGCGTTAGTTGACCGGGTCCTCGGGTGCGGAGTCGACGAAGACGCCGACGCGGTCGCCCTCCAAGACGAACTGCAGCGCGGCACCTTCCCCGAAGCGTTCGAGAGCCTCTGCCGGCGAACCCGCATGGATCTGTACCGACGCCGTCGGCGGGAAAGTCCCGGCGCCGCATCCGTAGTACGTCGGCCCGTTCGGGAAGCCCGACTCGTCGTCAACGTCCTCAGTTCTGAAAACGACGAGGCACTCGCTGTCGACGCCGTCGCTCGAGTTGATGGCAGTTATCAGGCTGTAGCCCGCGAACTGGAATCCCACCGGGGGTGTATCTGTGTTCCCGAACGACGGGGCAGTGGTCGATGGATCGGGCTCGAGCGCCGCAATCTGTCGCGCTCCCGAGCCCTCGGAGATCACCGGAATCGAGGCGAGGCCCCAGGTGACGGATGCGGCAAGCGTCGCTACCGCCAGCACCGAAACGAGCCAGAAGGCGCGCGCGAGCGGGGGAACCCTGGTGAGGGGCGACCAAGCCGCGCGGGCACCGACTCGCTCGCCCGGTCGTCGCTGCTGGCGGCTGTCGCACCCGCGGATTCGGGATCTTGGGTGCTGGGATCCGCGGGCGCGTCCGGCGACGGCGGGTCGGCGACGTCACCGCTGCGCTCCGGACCCTGCTGCTCAGTCCGGAGCTGCTGCTCGAGCTCGTGCAACCGGTCGTACGCCACCGGGTCGCGCAGGATGTCGGCGTCGGGGCCATACGCCCGCTCGCGAAGCGCCTGCAACTCAGCAGCGGCATCCTCGTTCATCGCTTCGTGGTCGCATGACGCCACTTTTCCGGCGGTAGTCCACGACGGACGGATCTAGGCCGGGATTGCGCCGCCGTCCCAGAAGACGCCGATCCGGTCACCCTGCAGAACGAACTGCAGAGCGCCGCTCTCAGGAAACTGCGCGCGCAGCTCCGCCGGCGCGGAGCTGTCGAGCGCTACCTCGAACGTCGCGGGAAACGCGCCCGTGCGGCATCCGTAGTAGAGGGGCCCGTTCACACCTTGGCCGTCGGCTGTCACGTTTTCCGTGTCGACGGCGAGGAGACAGTCGTCATCGCCGAAGAATGTGCCACCGGCCGACGAGTGGACGATCAGAAGCCCGTAGTACTCGTAGGCAATGGCCTGCTCCGACGTCGTGCCGAAGAATCCCTCGGGAATCGCAACGTCGTCGTTGATCTCGAGAGTGGCTACCTGCCGGCTCGCGGTTGTCTGCGAGATCACCGGAAGAGACGCGAGCCCCCAGACGATGGATGCCGTGAGCGCGACCGCCGCCGCGGTCGCTACCGCAACCATCGCGGTAGCGACCGGCGGCAGCCGCGAGGTCAGCATGCGCAAAAGCGCCCACACGCCGGACGCCGCCGCATCTTCTTCGGCCTCGGCACCTACGTCTGTGACGGAAGTATCGCCCCCCGGCGTGACGGAGCGGGCACCGACACTGTCCGCTGGCGGCTCGGATGCCCGGCTCACCGCCGCGACCGAGGGGCGCTGTGCCTCGCGCTCTGCCCGCAGTTGCGCTTCGAGTTCCGCCAAGCGCGAGCGTGCCGCGGCGTCGTCGGCGAGGTCGGCGTCGGGGCCGTAGGCCCGGGCGCGGAGCCGACTGAGTTCGGCGGCCGATGCGTCGTCCACCGCCTCATCGTCGCACGGTCAGCTCCGAAGGCCCGGTGTGACCAACACCCTTGTCAGTGCCCCGCACGAAGATCAGACTTGCACCGCCGCGTTGGTGGGCGGTGATCAGTGACCCCGACGGAAACGTCATCGGTCTCTACGAACAGACGCCGAGTGACTAACGCACACGCGGAGCGCGCGCTTTTGTATACCTAGAGCCGCCCTCAATGCCCGTATTGATACATTCAGTGCTTTTGTGTATACATGAAGGGCGGCGAAGGGAGGACGGATGCGAGCGAGTGATCGGGCATACCGGACGCTCCTGGGCGAGATCCAGGACGGGCAGCTCCCCGCCGGCGCTGTGCTCGGGGAGGTCGAGCAGGCAGCGCGTCTCGGTGTGAGCCGTACCCCGCTGCGTGAGGCGCTCGCGCGCCTGGCCGCCGACGGTCTGGTCGTTCAGCAGTCACCCCGGGTCACCGTGGTGTCGGATGTCGATGCCGACGACATCCGCGCGCTCTTCGAGTTCCGGCGGGCTCTCGAAGAAGCTGCTGCGCGCCTCGCGGCGACCCGGGCCGACCCGGCCGAGTTCGCGGAACTCGCCGCGGAGTTCGACAGGACGTCGCTGCGCGGTGAGGGCCGCGAGCACTACTACGACCTGATCGCGCGGTTCGATGCCGCCCTCGACGATGCCGTCGACAACGTCTACCTGAGTTCGGCGCTTCGCACGATCCGCACTCACCTCGTGCGCGTGCGTCGCCTTGCCCGCGAGAATCCCCAGCGACTGTCGGCCTCGGTCGGAGAGCACGCGCTGATCGCCCATGCGATAGCCGCGCAGGATGCCGACCTCGCTGCGCACGCCACACATGTGCACCTGCACAACGCTTTGACCAGCATCCTCGCCTCCCTGGCCGAGGCCCGCACCGAACCCGGAGCAGCATGACCATCACGCACCACGTCCGTGTCCACCGAAGCGACGAGAACCTTGCTCGCGAGGGGCAGCTCGCCTGGCACATTGCCGAGGTCGCCGCAGACCCGATAGCGGTCGAGTCCGAGGTCATCGACATGATCATCAACCGTGTCATCGACAATGCGTCAGTCGCTGCAGCATCCCTCACCCGGCGGCCGGTGAGCGCTGCCCGGCAGCAGGCGCTCGACCACGCCGTCTCGGTCAGCGGTGTCGGAGCGACAGTCTTCGGCTGCGCAAACGAGCGGCGGACGAGCCCCGAATGGGCGGCGTGGGCGAACGGTGTCGCGGTGCGCGAGCTTGACTACCACGACACGTTCCTGGCCGCCGAGTACTCCCACCCGGGAGACAACATCCCGCCGATCCTCGCTGTGGCCCAGCACGTCGGCGCCGACGGCGCAGCATTGGTGCGAGGGATCGCCACCGGTTACGAGATCCAGATGGATCTCGTAAGGGCGATCTCCCTCCACAAGCACAAGATCGACCACGTCGCCCACCTCGGCCCCTCCGCTGCCGCGGGTATCGGCACACTGCTCGGCTTGGATGTCGAGACGATCTATCAGGCAGTGGGGCAGGCGCTGCACACGACCACCGCGACCCGCCAATCCCGCAAGGGCGAGATCTCGACGTGGAAAGCTCACGCTCCCGCGTTCGCCGGCAAGATGGCAGTCGAAGCCGTCGACCGGGCGATGCGTGGCGAGACGAGCCCCAGCCCGATCTACGAGGGTGAAGACGGCGTGATCGCCTGGATGCTCGACGGTAAGGATGCCGCTTACGACGTGCCGCTTCCCGCGCCGGGTGAGCCCAAGCGCGCGATCCTCGACTCCTATACGAAGGAGCACTCTGCCGAGTACCAGGCGCAAGCCTGGATCGACCTAGCCCGCAAGCTCGGTACCGAGCGCCCCGAGCTGCGCGACCCCGCGAACATCGCGAGCATCGCGCTGCACACGAGCCACCACACGCACTACGTCATCGGCTCGGGCGCGAACGACCCGCAGAAGTACGACCCGCAGGCATCCCGCGAAACCCTCGACCACTCGATCCCCTACATCTTCGCGGTCGCGCTGCAAGACGGCGCGTGGCACCACGTCGACTCGTACCTCCCCGAGCGCGCAGCGCGGCCCGACACCGTGGAACTCTGGCGCAAGATCACCACGGCCGAAGACGCCGAGTGGACGCGCCGCTACCACTCCGAAGACCCCGACGAGAAGGCCTTCGGGGGGCGCGTGGAGATCGTCCTGATCGACGGAACCACCGTCGTGGACGAGATCGCCGTCGCCGACGCGCACCCGCTGGGGGCGCGACCGTTCGCTCGTGAGAACTACGTGCGTAAGTTCCGGCTCCTTGCCGAGCCGGTCCTCGCTTCCGAGGAGATCGAGCGGTTCCTCGAGCTCGCCCAGCGACTCCCGGAGCTATCAGCAGACGAGGTCGGGCAGCTGAACATCGTCGCGAAAGTGGGAATTCTCGCCGCAGCGCCCGCACCCAAGGGGCTGTTCTGATGCTGTACAGCCTGACATCGCCCAGCGAAAAGCGGCGCCTGTTCAGGGAGCGGCTCGCCTCGGGTGAGCTCCTGCGATTCCCCGGTGCTTTCAACCCGCTGTCGGCGCGGCTGATCGAGCGGAAGGGGTTCGACGGGGTCTACATCTCCGGCGCGGTGCTCGCCGCCGACCTCGGGCTTCCCGACATCGGCCTGACAACCCTCACCGAGGTCGCCGGTCGCGGGCAGCAGATCGCGCGCATGACCGAGCTTCCGGCCATCATCGACGCCGACACCGGGTTCGGTGAGCCGATGAACGTAGCCCGCACCATCCAAACGCTCGAAGACGCGGGACTGGCGGGCACCCACATCGAGGATCAGATCAACCCCAAGCGGTGCGGTCACCTCGACGGGAAAGCCGTCGTCGATGGGGACACGGCAGTCAAGCGCATCCGTGCCGCCGTCGATGCGCGCCGTGACGAGAACTTTCTCATCATGGCTCGTACCGACATCCGCGCCATCGAGGGGCTGGATGCTGCGATCGACCGCGCCAAGGCTCTCGTGGATGCCGGCGCCGACGCGATCTTCCCCGAGGCGATGCGTGATCTCGGCGAGTTCGAAAAGATGCGTGCAGCGCTGGATGTGCCGGTGCTCGCGAACATGACCGAGTTCGGCAAGAGCGAGCTGTTCTCGACCGAGCAGCTGCGCTCCGCCGGCATCAACATCGTCATCTGGCCGGTATCGCTGCTGCGGATCGCGATGGGTTCGGCGGGGCGCGCACTCGACGACCTGGATGCGAAGGGGCACCTCCGCGACAAGCTCGGTGAGATGCAGCACCGTTCAGACCTCTACGACCTGATCGACTACGAGCAGTACAACCACTTCGACACGAGCATCTTCAACTTCACGGTCGAAGCACCCATCACGAAGGAGTGAGCATGACCGACACCGACATCAAGAAGGGGCTTGCTGGCGTCGTCGTCGACTACACCGGTGTCAGCAAGGTCAACCCCGATACCAACAGCCTGCTCTATCGCGGCTATCCGGTGCAGGAACTCGCTGCCACCCAGTCGTGTGAAGCCGTCGCCCACCTGCTGTGGACGGGGGAGCTGCCCACAGACGAGCAGCTTGCGACCCTGCGCGAGACGGAGCGCGAGAACCGAGCGCTACAGCCCGACGTCAAGGCCGCGATCGACCTCATCCCGCTCGATGCTCATCCGATGGATGAGGTGCGCACCGCGGTCAGCGTCATCGGGGCCCGCGAAACGCGGGGCACCCTCAACGTCATGGATGCCGTCGGCACGCCGCAGCAGAACCTCGAGCGCAGCATCCGTCTGTTCGGGGAGCTGCCCGCGATCGTCGCCTACGGCCAGCGCCGCCGCCGCGGGCTCGAGCCGGTCGACGCGCGCGACGACCTGGACTACGCCGCGAACTTTCTGTGGCTGACGTTCGGTGAAGAAGCGGACGAGGTCGTCGTCGACGCGTTCAACCGCTCGATGATCCTGTACGCCGAGCACTCCTTCAATGCGTCGACATTCACTGCCCGCGTCATCACCTCGACCCTCAGCGACCTCTACTCCGCCGTGGTCGGCGCAATCGGCGCGCTGAAGGGACCGCTGCACGGCGGGGCCAACGAGGCAGTACTGCACATCTTCGACGAGATCGGCTCGGCCGAGAACGTGTCAGCATGGCTCGACACGGCTCTCGCCGAGAAGCGCAAGATCATGGGCTTCGGGCATCGCGTGTACAAGCGCGGTGACTCGCGGGTCCCCACGATGAAGGCGGCGCTCGACACCCTCGTTGCGCACTACGACCGCCCGGATGTCGCAGCACTCTATGACGCGCTCGAATCGGAGTTCGTCGCGCGCAAGGGCATCTACCCGAACCTCGACTACCCGTCGGGTCCGGCCTACAACCTCATCGGCTTCGACACGCTCACGTTCACGCCCCTGTTCGTCGCGGCGCGCGTTGTCGGCTGGACAGCGCACATCATGGAGCAGCAGTCCTCGAACGCCCTCATCCGGCCGCTGTCGGCCTATAACGGTGCCGACGAGCGCCACATCGAGGGCTACGTGCCCGACACCTCTGCCATCGATGTGCAAGAGCGCCCGGAGGAGGCCGCCGAGTGACCAGTGCCGTCATCGTCGACGTCGTCCGGACGCCCTCCGGTCGGGGCAAGCTCGGAGGCGCGCTGTCGGGCGTGCATCCTGTCGACCTTGCCGCAACGACGCTGACGGCGCTGCTCGAGCGGAACGGCCTGGAGTCGCGTCAGATCGATGACGTTCTGATGGGGTGTGTCAGCCAGGCCAGCGATCAGGCGACCAACATCGCGCGGCAGGCGGTGCTCGCAGCCGGCTTCGATGAGTCGGTGCCTGCCGCAACGATCGATCGGCAGTGCGGCTCGAGTCAGCAGGCCGTCCACTTCGCAGCCCAGGGCATCATCGCCGGCGCGTACGACATCGTGATCGCGGCGGGAGTCGAGTCCATGAGCCGCGTTCCGCTGGGCTCGGCGGGCGAGGGTGGGGCGGATGCCGACGGCATCCGTCGCCGCTACCCCGAGGGCTTGGTGAATCAGGGTGTTTCGGCCGAGCTGATCGCCGCGCGCTGGGGATTCGAGCGCGACGAACTGGATGCCTACGCTGCGCAGTCCCACCAGCGGGCAGCTCACGCGGCGGCAGCGGGCCGGTTCGCGGACGCGATGCTCCCGGTCGCGACGCCGGATGGGGTCGTGGACACCGACGAGACGATTCGGCCCGCCACATCAGCCGAGCAGCTTGCCAGCCTGGCGCCCGCGTTCCGCACCGACGAACTCGCGGAGCGCTTCCCTGAGCTCGACTGGCGAATCACGGCAGGCAATTCGTCACCGCTGACAGATGCCGCCTCGGCAGCGCTCATCATGAGTGAGGAACGCGCGAATGCGCTGGGCCTGACGCCCCGCGCCCGTTTCCATGCCTTCGCCGTCGTCGGTGACGACCCGATCATGATGCTGACCGCGCCGATCCCGGCAACGCGCCGCATCCTGGATCGCGCAGGGTTGTCGATCGACGACCTCGATGCCTACGAGGTGAATGAGGCTTTCGCGTCTGTGCCACTCGCGTGGCAACACGACCTCGACGCCGATCCCGACAAGCTCAACCCGTGGGGTGGTGCGATCGCGCTCGGGCACGCCGTCGGCGCATCCGGAACGCGGCTCCTCGGCACTCTCCTGGGCTATCTCGAACACACCGGCGGGCGCTACGGACTGCAGGCGATGTGTGAGGGCGGCGGGATGGCTAACGCCACCATCATCGAGCGGCTGTAGGCCACCTACAACCGGTTGGCAGGAGCGCCGGTGCATTCGACAGGATCGACGCGGGTGTGGCTGCCTCCCAGCGGCGTGAGAGGAAAACGAGCATGACGGAATCAACCTCGTTCCAGACCATCGTGGTCGAGACCCGGGGGCGCGTCGGCTGGATCCAGCTGAACCGCCCCGAGGCGCTCAACGCGCTGAACTCGACACTCGCGACCGAACTCGGGGCCGCGGTGGCAGCTTTCGATGCCGATGAGCAGATCGGATGCATCGTGCTCACCGGCTCGGAGCGTGCCTTCGCCGCGGGCGCCGACATCAAGGAGATGGCCGACAAGACGGTGCGCGACATGACCGTGGACAGCCCCTTTGTCGGGCTCGAAGCCCTTGGTCGCGCCCGCACACCGATCGTTGCGGCAGTCGCCGGCTTCGCGCTCGGTGGCGGGTGCGAGCTCGCGATGAGCTGCGACATCATCCTCGCCGCCGACACCGCAAAATTCGGTCAGCCCGAGATCACGCTCGGCGTCATTCCGGGGCTCGGCGGCACGCAGCGCCTCACCCGCGCTATCGGGTACTTCAAGGCTGCCGAGCTCGTCCTGACGGGCCGCATGATGGATGCCGTCGAGGCAGAGCGCGCGGGCCTGGTGTCCCGGGTGGTTCCGGCAGCGGACCTTGCCACCGAGGCGATGGCGGTGGCGGAGTCGATCGCGGCGAAGTCCCTGCCCGTCGCCTACGCGGCCAAAGACGCCTTGCGCGCGTCCCAGGAGAGCGGTCTGGCCGAGGGTCTTCGCTTCGAACGGCAGGCGTTCGCCGCTCTGTTCGCCCTGGACGACCAGAAGGAAGGGATGGCAGCTTTCCGTGAGAAGCGTGCCCCCCGGTTCACCGGCCGGTGACCGAAGTCGCCCTGGGCTGGCGACCATAGACTCGAAGCAAGAAGGAGGAGCGCGATGAGGATTCTCGTCCTGGTAAAAGAAGTCCCCGACACGTGGGGGGATCGAGTGCTGAACCTCGAGACGGGACTGGCTGACCGAGGTGCCAGCGAAGCTGTCATCGACGAGATCGGTGAGCGCTCTCTCGAGGTTGCGCTGTCGTACGCGGATGCCAACCCGGGCACCGAGGTCGTCGTCGTGACGATGGCGCCGGAGTCGGCATCCGGATCGGTGCGCAAGGCCCTCGCGATGGGGGCGGCATCGGCCGTGCACGTCGTCGATGACGCGCTGTTGGGCGCCGATCTGGGGCTCAGCGCCCAGGCGCTGTCGGCCGCGATCTCCCGCGCTGGCTTCGACCTCGTCATCACGGGAAACCAGTCCACGGACGGCTCTGGCGGGGTGATGGCGTCGATGATCGCGGAGCTGCTGGATGTTCCGAGCATCACGAGCATGAACTCTGTGACGATCACCGAGTCCGAGGTCTCGGGTGAGCGGTCGGTCGATGGTGGCTCGATGACGGCATCCGCTGCTCTTCCGGCGGTGATCTCGATCACCGAACGGCTTCCTGACGCGCGGTTCCCGAACTTCAAGGGCATCATGGCCGCCAAGAAGAAGCCGGTCGACACGGTGTCGCTCGCGGACCTCGGGGTCGTCGCCGATGACCCGGATGCGGCGCGCTCGATCATGATCGCGGTGGCGCAGAAGCCGCCGCGTGCGGCAGGTGTGAAGGTTGTCGACGAGGGCGACGCTGGCGTACAGCTTGCGGAGTTCCTGATCTCGAACCGGTTGGTCTAAGGGGCAGATGATGGTGGATATCGCAGCTGATGCTGTTCTTGTCGTACTCGATGTCACCCCCGGTGGCGCGCTGGCGCCGAGCGCTGCTGGCCTGTTGGGCGCTGCGGCAGGTGTCGGAACCCCGGTCGCGCTGATCGTCGGAGACAGCGCCGAGGCCTTGGCGCCCGCGGCGGCGGAGCTCGGGGCGGCGCTCGTGCTCACCGCGACGCCCGCGGGGCTCGGCGAGGCACTGGGTGTACCGGCGACGGATGCGGTTGCTGCTGCTGCCGCGCTCGTGGACCCCGATGCCGTGCTGCTGTCGCACTCGATCGAGTCGCGCGAGACGGCGGGTCGGTATGCTGCGCGGTCGCGTTCGGCGCTGTGCGTGGATGCCGTCGGTGTAACGCGCGACGACGAAGGAATCGTGGCGCACCACTCCGTTTACGGTGGTGCCTACAACGTCGAGGCTGCCGCCACATTCGGTGCTCCCGTGATCACGGTTCGCCAGGGGTCGATCGATGCGCGTGCGCAGGCTCAGCCTCTCGTCGCAGAGAACCTTGACGTTGCCGCATCCGGTCGCAAGGCGGCGACCATCGGGTCGGTCGAAGAGGTCGTCGTGACCTCCGCCCGCCCCGAGCTGCGCGGCGCGGCGAAGGTCGTCTCGGGTGGCCGTGGCCTGGGCTCGGAGGAGAAGTTCGCGCTGGTCGGTGAGCTCGCCGATGTGCTGGGCGCCGCCGTCGGCGCGTCGCGGGCCGCCGTGGACGCCGGCTACATCGCGCAATCTGCTCAGGTCGGACAGACCGGCGTGTCGGTTGCGCCGCAGTTGTATGTAGCGCTGGGCATCTCCGGCGCGATCCAGCACAAGGCTGGAATGCAGACCGCCAAGACGATTGTCGCGATCAACAAGGATGCCGACGCTCCGATTTTCGAGATCGCGGACTTCGGTGTCGTCGGGGACCTCTTCACCGTCGTGCCGCAGCTGATCGAGACGCTGCAGGCGAAGAAGGCCTGACGCGATGGCGACCTACGCGCGCACCCTGCGTCGCGGCCTTCCCCGCACGCCCGGCGGCGACCCCTGGCCGCCAGCCGGTGAGATCCCCGGTGCGCTGAGTTCGGCATCCGTACCGCCGGCCGAGGCGCCGGTTGCGGCATCCGTGTCTGCCGGCGTCGCCTCACACGAGAGCGGCAGTTCTGCGCAGGAGCTGCGGAAAGATGCGCCGCCGTCGCACGAAACTGCCGCACCCGCGGGAGTGGCGGCGGTGACGGATGCCGCCACAGTCGCGCCAGCTGCGCGGGCTGTGCGCCGGGGTTTGCCCCGCGTCCCCGGCGGCGAGCCGTGGCCGCCGGCATCCGTGGTCGCCGTCGCCGCGGCCGGCGTTCCCGCCCCCGCAACCGCGCCGTCGCCCGACAGCGGCACGTCTGTGCAGGAGCTGCGGGAAGATACGCCGCCGTCGCACGAAACTGCAGCACACGCGGGAGTTGTCGTCTCCACCCAAGCCTCCGCGCGCGCGGTGCGTCGGGGGCTGCCTCGCGTTCCGGGCGGTGAGCCGTGGCCGACACTCGAGATGGTCGCCGCGATCTCGGCATCCGGCGCCGCGGTTGGTTCGCCGCACAGCGTTGGCCCCGACGACGACGCACGGCGTGTTGCGGCAAACGAAGCGCAGACGGATGCCGCGCCGGTCGCGACCTCCGTGGTCAGCGCTCCCGCATTCGATGTGAGCGTGCCCCTTCCGTTCACGCCGACGGTCTGGGTGGGAGCGTCAGCCCGCACCCGCCCCGCGCCGCGGCCAGAACCCGCCCGCGTCGGGCCGTTCACGAAAGCCCAGTGGGCGGGCGCCGTCTTCGTGGGCGGCCTCGGACTGCTCTTCGCTGCTGGCATGGCGGTGCTCGCGGTGCGCTGGCTGCTCTCTCTCGACGGAATGCAGGACTTCCTCGCGACCTACCCCGGCGAATACCACCTGCCCGAGGGTGCGCCGGTGGGCTTCCCGGCGTGGCTCGGCTGGCAGCACTTCTTCAACGTGTTCCTGATGGTGCTGATCATCCGGTCCGGCCTCACCATCCGCACCGAGAAGCGCCCGAGCGTGTTCTGGGCGCCGCGGAACAACCCCAAGGGCAAGGTCAGCCTGACGATCTGGTTCCACCAGTCCCTCGACATCCTCTGGATCGTCAACGGCCTCATCTTCGTGGTGCTGCTGTTTGTCACGGGGCAGTGGATGCGGATCGTGCCGACGTCGTGGGAGGTCATCCCGAACGCCCTGTCGGCGGCACTGCAGTACGTGTCGCTGGATTGGCCGACCGAGAACGGCTGGGTCAACTACAACTCCCTGCAGCAGCTCGCCTACTTCACGACAGTGTTCGTTGCTGCACCGCTGGCGATCATCACCGGCGTGCGGATGAGCGGGATCTGGCCCAAGAACGCCAAGGCGTTGAACAAGGCGTATCCGGTCGAGTGGGCACGCAAGGTCCACTTCCCGGTGATGCTGTACTTCGTGGTGTTCATCGTCATCCACGTCATCCTGGTGTTCGCGACAGGGGCCCTGCGCAACCTCAACCACATGTACGCGGCGACCGACGCCGACAATTGGGTCGGCTTCTGGCTGTTCGTCCTGTCGCTGGTCGTGATCGCCGCAGCCTGGGTTGCTGCCCGCCCGCTCGTGCTGGCTCCGATCGCGCGTCTGTTCGGGACGGTCTCGAGCCGCTGACACGGTGGGTTCGCCGAGGCATCCGTGACGGGCTTCGGCGAACCCGGCAGAATGTCGGGGGTTATCCCCCCGCGATTCGACCGGCTGGCAGGGACGCGGAAAGCGGATGCCGGAACCTACCGTGGAGGCATGACGACAACCTATTCGCCACCTCGGCCGGTCGCGACGCCCGCGCGCGTGGCGGGAGCGATAGCCCAGCTCGCGGCCCTCGGTGTGATCGGGCCCGTGGTTTTCACGATTCTCATGACGCTTCTGGGGGTCGGGCTCGGTCTTCTGCCCGTGATCGGGATCGGACTCCTCTTCCTGCTCGCCTTCGTCTACGTTCTGTTCGCGCTGAGCTGGCTTGAGAACGCGCGCATCGACGGGCTCTACCGGTTCGGGCTTCCCGCCCGTCGCCCTCGGCGCAGCGCCAAGTCCGGATTCGGCGGCTTCCTCCACACCGTCTGGCTGCAGTTCATCGACCCGGGCGTGTGGCGCGCGGTAGCCAACGGTGCGATTGCGACGATCCTTGGCTGGATCGTGCTGAGCCTGGTCGGCGTCACAGCGTCCGGTGTCGCGCTTGCCTTCTCGCCCCTGTACGCGGGCACAGCGGATGCCGTGCGCCTGGGCAGCACGTGGATCGACGTGTCCACGGCGTGGGCGGTTCCGGTCGGCATCGTCGTGTCTTTGCTGGCGTTGGCAACCATCGTCGGCCTCGCCATCTTGCATGGCGTGCTCGCCCGCGCGATCATGATCCCCTCGCGGGAAGCGCTCCTGGCCGAGCAAGCCCGGCAGTCCCAGGCCCAGCGTGCCGGTGCGGTGCGTGCGGCGGACGTCGAGCGCACCCGGATCGAACGCGACCTACATGACGGTGTGCAGCCGCGGCTCGTCTCGGTAGGGATGACTCTGGGCCTCGCTCAGCAGAAGATCGACTCCGATCCCGCAGCCGCCAAGGAGCTCATCGCCGAGGCCCACACCTCTACGAAGGCAGCGATCACCGAACTGCGGCAGTTGGCGCGCGGCATCCACACCTCTGTCCTCGACGACCGTGGGCTTGACGCCGCCCTGTCAGCCCTGGCCGCGCGATCGCCGGTACCTGTCGTGCTCGACGTGCGGATCACGGAGCGCTGCGCACCGACCGCGGAAGCTGCCGCCTACTTCGTGATCGCCGAAGCGCTCACCAACGCCGCAAAACACTCGCGTGCGACCGAAGCGCGGGTACTGGTGCGCCAGCGCGAGGGTGGCGTGCTCTGGGCCCGCATCGAAGACAACGGCATCGGCGGTGCGCAGATCATTCCCGGCGGGGGACTGGACGGCATCTCGAACCGAGCGATCGGCGCCGGCGGCACCTTCTCGGTCGACAGTCCCATCGGCGGCCCGACGACAGTGGAAGTGAGCCTGCCATGCGCATCGTGATCTGCGAAGACTCGGTCCTGTTGCGGGAGGGGCTGATTCGCCTGCTCGAGGATGCCGGCCACGAGGTGGTCGCGGCCCTCGGCGACACCGACGGCCTGACCGAAGCTGTCGCCGAACTCGACCCTCAGCTGTGCATCCTGGATGTTCGCCTGCCCCCGACCCGCACCGACGAAGGCATCCGTGCTGCCGTCGGCCTGCGTGCTTCGCGGCCCGAGCTTCCCGTCCTCGTCCTGTCGCAGTACGTGGAGGAGCGCTACGCGAGTGAGCTCATCGCCGGACGCGGCGGTGCCCTCGGCTACCTGCTGAAGGACCGGGTGGCCGACGTCGCCGAGTTCCTCGAGTCCGTCGACGACATCGCGGCAGGCGGCACGGTCTTCGACCCCGAGGTCGTGGCGCAGCTGCTCGGCAGACGAGCGCGGGACGAACGGATGCGGCGACTCACCGACCGGGAAGCCACCGTGCTCGCGCTGATCGCCGAGGGCAAGTCGAACCAGGCCATCGGACGCACCCTCCACATCAGCGAGGGCAGCGTCGAAAAGCACATCACCGCGGTCTTCCAGAAGCTCGAACTCGAGCAGGACGACTCCGGCAACCGGCGGGTGCTCGCCGCCCTCGCCCACATCGCTCACGGCGGGATGCCGCCCCAGACGGGAGAACTCTCATGACCACGAACCTCACGCCCCCGCCGGCCGCGCCTTCCGCGCCGGCCGGGCCGGACGTGCCAGCGCCTGACCCCGGACCCACCTCTTCGGGGCCGCGCGGATCGTCCACTGTCGTCGCCATCCTGATCATCGTCCTCGGTGCCCTGATCGTGCTCGGCACCGTCGTCGGGGCGGTCTTCAGCACAATCCGGGCGGCCGCCGTGTCGACAGCATCATCGACGGTGGCGGTGCCAGGCGTCGACGCGCTCGCGATCGAACTGAACGCCGGGTCGCTGACCGTGGAGTATGCCGATGTCGACGAGGCGGACCTCGAGGTCACCGCGCCCTTCGGTGGGGATCGGTGGACTCTCGAGCGCAACGGTGACACCCTCACCGTTGCATCCCCCAGCTGGGAGTGGGGGATGGGATGGATCTTCGGGGGCAGCGGCCGGGCCGTGCTCACGCTGCCCGAAGACCTCGAAGGCCTGGATGCCGAGCTTCAGATGGGCGCGGGCTCGTTCCACGCCGAGGGCGAGTTCGGTGTCGTCGGCCTCACCGTCGGTGCGGGTGAGCTCGCGCTCGACGGGTCAGCCGAGGACGTGTCAGTCGACCTGTCCGCCGGGCGCGCCATCCTCAACCTCGCGGATGTCGACACCGCTGACCTGACGGTGAGTGCCGGGTCGATGGATGCCTCCTTTGACGGCACTCAGCCCAGCGACATCCGTGCCGGGGTGAGTGCCGGCTCGCTCACGCTCGTCGTTCCCGACGGGGCGTACGACGTGACCTCGGATGTCTCAGCCGGCAACTTCCGCAATCAGCTCGGGAGTGATCCGGATGCTGACAGCACGATCTCGGTCGAGGTCTCGGCGGGACAGGTGACGCTGCGCTCCGCGCGCTGATGCGCCAGCGGCGGAGGGGCGGGGCTCAGGGCCTCGCCCCTCCGCCGTGTACGCCGGATTCGTCCTGGGCAGCCAGACTCGCTGCGTATCCCGCAGCGTAGGACTCGGCCGCGCCGGTGTGGAACATGTCATGCTCGCGTGCACGGATGATCGAGCGCGCTCCGGGCAGATCGAGCGAACCGACAAGGTCGCTCCGTCCGCGGACGACGGCAACCGGCGTCCTCCCTGTCTTGCCCTTCACGAGGTCGGCAGCTGCCGCGAGTTCGTCGGCGACGCACGGCATCGTCACGACGAGCGGCCGGCCCTCGGCATCCGTACCCCCGCGAAGGTCATCGAACACCCGGATTCCCGCCGCGCCGATCGCGGTGTCGGTCTGTCCTTCGCGCCATGCGCGCCCGAGAGTGTCGCTGATGATGACGCCGACCTCGGCGCCGGTCACGTCGCGAAGCCCTGCAGCAACGGCGCGGGCCGAGGCATCCGGATCGACGGGAAGCAACAGCACCGTGCCGTCGGGCGTGTTGGACGCGTCGACGCCCGCAGCCGCCGCGATGATTCCGAGGCGATTCTCGACGATCCGGGTGGTGTGGCCGGATGCCGCGACCCGCGTCGCGACGACACGCACGGTCTCGGCGGTGATGGCATCCTCACGGTCGGCCGCGGCCACGAAGCGCCCCTCTGCCTTCGAGACGATCTTCGAGGTCACCACGACGATGTCGCCGTCGGCGAGCGAGCCATCCGCCGCGCGCGCGATCACGGCGACGAGGTCGTCACCGGTGATGATCTCGGGGATGCCCTCGAGCGCCCAGATCTGCAGCGATGTCACCGACGGTCCGTTCGAGCCGACCCGTCATGCCCCGCTGTCACCGGACGAAACGGACCTCGGTGAGTGTTTCGCCGAGGAAGGCCTCGTCGTGGGTGGCGCCGTCGAGGGCGAAGCCGTTGCGAGCGTAGAACCGATGCGCGCGCGGGTTGTCGGCGGCTACCCAGAGGTACAGGCCTTCGCCCTCATCGACCGCGGCGTCGAAGAGCTGCTGTCCGACACCGGTGCCGTGGAAGCGGTGCAGCAGGTAGATGAAATAGAGCTCGCGCTCACGCGGAGCATCGTCGTCTCGGGCAGGTCCCGACCCGACGAATCCGACGATCTCGCCGTCAACGAGCGCCGCGCTCATGCGGTACTCATCGCCCTGGGCGGCCCAGTGCGTCCACAGCTCGGCGAGTCTCTTCGGCGAGACGTTCTCGAGTGCTGCCTTGCTGATGAGGTGGTCGTAGGTCTCGTGCCAGCACGTCGCGTGGACGCGACCGAGTTCCTGTGCGTCGACATCACGCACGGGCCTGACGACGACATCCGTCTGCGTTTCGGCGTTCATGGCCAGACTCTACGCGGGCGATCACGGGGAGAGAAATCGGCGCAAAAGACGAGCGGATGCGGCGGGCCCGCGCTGTGGGAATCCCACAACCGCGTGCCCCCTCGACGCGTTCTCCCCTAGCATCGCCCCTCGTGAACGTGATGTGGCGAACGATGCTCGTGATGTGGCGAGCGCGGCGGCGAAAGCGCCGCGAGGGGCTAGCGTCGCCCACCGGCGTCGCGCGGATTCGGCTGACGACGCTGCCGACTGACATCGACATCCTGCGGCACATGAACAATGGTCGATACCTGTCGCTGTTCGATCTCGGGCGCTGGGACCTGCTGATCAGGTCGGGTTTGCTTGACGCAATGCGTGAGCAGGGCTGGTACGCCGTGGTCTCGAGCGAGACGATCTCGTTTCGCAAGTCGCTCCAGCTCTGGCAGCGCTTCGACGTCGAGTCGCGCTTTATTGGCCACGACGACAAGGCGCTGTACCTCGAGCATCGCGCGGTCGTGAACGGCGAGATCTTCGCCCGTGCGATCATCCGTTCGCGGATGCTGAAGCGGTCCGGCGGCACGGTCACCCACGACGAGTTCTTCGCCGCGGTCGGACGCCCCGACGACACCCCGGATGTCTCGTCCTGGATCCACGACTGGGCGGCGGCATCCGCCCTCCCGCCCACGAAGGCCGAGGCGCCGAGCATCTGGGCCTGAACCCGGCAGCTGCAACCTCTTGTGCGGGTCGGCCGGACGTAGGCTGATCGCATGCAGGAGACCCCCGACACGGCGCCACCCGCGCCGTCGGGCGACCTGGCGCAGCGCGCGATCGATCTCGCCGCACGCTGGGTTGCCGAAGCCGCCGAGTTCCCCGCGGATGCCTCGGCCCAGCGCCTCGCCGGAGTCCTGAAAGATCCGAACGGTCTGCCGTTCACGATCGGCTTCGTCGACGGTGTCATGCGGCCCGAGAGTCTCACCGCCGCAGCATCCACGCTCTCTCGCATCGCGCCGCTCGCACCGGAGTTTCTGCCCTGGTACCTCCGGGGTGCCGTGAAGGTTGGCGGGGCGGTGGCTCCCGTGCTCCCTTCTCCTGTCGTGCCAATCGCCCGCCGCGCCCTGCGCGAGATGGTCTCGCACCTCGTCGTCGACGCGCGCCCCGAAAAGCTCGGGCCGGCGATCGCAGCGCTGCGCGAGGGCGGCGCGAAACTGAACCTCAATCTGCTGGGTGAAGCTGTTCTCGGCGAACGCGAGGCGCTGCGCCGGCTCGAGGGCATCCACGACCTCATCCGTCGCCCCGATGTCGACTACGTCTCGGTGAAGGTCTCGGCGATCGCGAGCCACATCTCGATGTGGGCCTTCGATGAGCTTGTGGATGCCGTCGTCGAACGCCTCACGCCGCTGTACCTCACCGCCGCCGCGGGGCTGCCAGAGAACGGTGGCCGCACCTTCATCAACCTCGACATGGAGGAGTACCGCGACCTCGACCTGACGATCGCGGTGTTCACTCGCATCCTCGAGGATGAGCGGCTGCGCGACCTCGAGGCGGGGATCGTGCTGCAGGCCTATCTGCCCGATGCGCTCCCCGCCCTGCGGGAGCTCACGGCCTGGGCGCGCCAGCGCGTCGCGGGCGGCGGTGCTCGCATCAAGATCCGGCTCGTCAAGGGCGCCAACCTCGCGATGGAGCGAGTGGACGCGATCATGCACGACTGGCCCCTGGCGACCTACGACCGCAAGCTCGACACCGATGCCAACTACCTGCGCTGCCTCGACGAGGCGCTGCAGCCCAAGAACACGGATGCCGTGCGGCTCGGCGTCGCGGGACATAACGTCTTCGACATCGCATACGCGTGGCTGCTGGCCGGCGAGCGGGGTGTGCGCGAAGACATCGAGGTCGAGATGCTCCTGGGCATGGCGCAGGGGCAGGTCGCGGCAATCTCGCGCGAGGTCGGACACGTGCTCCTGTACGTGCCAGTTGTGCACCCGCAGGAGTTCGACGTTGCGATCAGTTATCTGGTGCGCCGACTCGAAGAGAACGCATCGAGTGAGAACTTCCTGTCGGCGGCGTTCGATCTGGCCGACGACCCGGCGCTGTTCGAGCGGGAGCGGGATCGCTTCATCGCATCGCTCGAGCGCTCCGCTGAGGCGGGGCTCTCGGCCGGCCCCAACCGTCGACAGAACCGGGGGGCGGAGGAATACGCTGACGGCGCTGCCGAGTCCCGCATCCTTCGCGACGCTCCTTCGCCGCAAGCCGGTGGCCTGACACAGGCCGTGCTCGGGATCGCGAGTTCCGCGGCATCCGACGATGGCATCGCCCGCTTCGGTGGTGTCGAATACGTCGAGACGGCGATCTACTCCGCGACCGAATCGGATGGCGTGGCCACGGGCGCGCCGGGGTTCCGCAACGCGCGTGACACCGACCCGGCACTCCCGGCGAACCGCGAGTGGGCGCGGCACGTCCTGGAGCGCATGGCGGTGTCGACGGCAGGGGATGCGACGATCGAGGCATCTCGGGTCACGGATGCCGATCGGCTTGAGGAGATCATCGCCGGAGTCCGCGACGCGGCATCTCGGTGGGGCGCGATGCCGGCGGCCGACCGATCGGCAGTGCTGCAGGCCGCGGCGCGGGCATTGGAAGCCCGGCGCGGCGAACTGATCGAGGTCGCTGGATCCGAGACGGGCAAGGTCTTCGCTGAGGCGGATGTCGAGGTGAGCGAGGCTGTCGACTTCGCGAACTACTACGCCGCGACCGCGCGAGAGCTCGATCGTGTCAGCGGTGCGGTGTTCGTGCCCGCGCGCCTCACGGTGATCACCCCACCATGGAACTTTCCCATCGCGATTCCCGCGGGCGGCGTGCTGGCTGCGCTCGCCGCGGGCTCGGGTGTGATCTTCAAACCGGCGCCGCAGGCGAGACGCTGCGCTGCGGTGGTGGCGGAGGCCCTCTGGTCGGCTGGCGTGCCCCGGGACGTCCTCGCCCTGGTTGACATTGACGAGGGTGGCCTCGGGCAGCAGTTGATTTCGCATCCGGATGTCGACCGCGTCATCCTGACCGGCTCGTTCGAGACCGCATCCCTGTTCCGCTCTTGGCGTCCTGATCTGCCCCTTCTCGCTGAAACGAGCGGCAAGAACGCCATGGTCATCATGCCGTCCGCGGACCTCGACCTCGCGGCATCCGATCTCATCAAGAGTGCCTTCGGGCACGCGGGGCAGAAGTGTTCCGCAGCATCGCTCGCGATACTCGTCGGCCCGGTCGGGCGCTCGGAGCGCTTCGCGCGGCAGCTCGTGGATGCCGCGACCTCGCTGCGGGTAGGACCACCGACCGATCCGCGCTCCGAGATGGGGCCGGTGGTCGAACCGCCCCGCGGCAAGCTGGAGTGGGCGCTGACGACCCTCGATGAGGGCGAGCAGTGGCTCGTCGCCCCCGAGCCGCTCGACTTCGGGCCCGAGTTTGCCGGCCGGTTCTTCCGCCCCGGCATCCGGGTCGGGGTTCAGCCGGGGTCGCGCGTGCACCTCGAGGAGTTCTTCGGACCCGTGCTCGGGATCATGCACGCGAACTCCCTTGCCCACGCGATCGAGCTGCAGAACGCCGTCGCGTACGGCCTCACCGCGGGTCTGTACACGCAGAACCCCGACGATCTCGCGCTGTGGCTCGACACCGTCGAGGCCGGCAACCTTTACGTGAACCGCGGGATCACGGGAGCGATCGTGCAACGTCAGCCGTTCGGTGGCTGGAAGCGCTCGTCGGTCGGGCCCGGCACGAAGGCTGGCGGACCGAACTACCTGATCGGCCTCGGCAGGTGGCGGGGGACGGATGCCGGTGCCCCCTCGTCGACGCTGCACCTGCGCGGCCTCGATTCGCGGATCACGACGGTCATCGAAGCTGCTCAGGCATCACTCGATTACCCCGCGTTCGAGTGGCTTCGCCGCGCCGCACTCTCGGACGCCGTCGCATGGAACGACGAATTCGGCCGCGTCACGGATGTCTCGCGGCTCGGTGTCGAGCGAAACCTCTTCCGTTATCGGCCTGTCGAGGTCGCGATCCGGGCGACGGGGGATGCGACGTGGCAAGCGCTGCTGCGCGTCATCCTCGCCGGCATCCGCACCGGATCGGCGACCACCGTCAGCGCCCCCGTCGGCCTTCCCGCGGCTGTGCGCCGCGCGCTCAGCGATCAGGACGTCAACGTCTTCGTCGAGACCGAGGACGAGTGGCTCGACCGCGTCGCCCGCCCCGAGCAGGATGTCGCGGATGCCGTTGCCGGCGAGCCCCGGCCAATCCGTCCGCCCCGCGTGCGGCTCGTGGGCGGTTCCGACGCCGTTGCGGCGCTGCACCGATCTCTCGCCGAGGCGGTCGGCGGGGATCCGGATGTCGCGATCTATGACAACGAGGTCACCACGGCGGGCCGCATCGAGCTGCTCCCGTTCCTGCACGAGCAGTCGATCACCATCACCGCCCACCGCTTCGGCAACCCCGACGCATGGTCTGCCGAGGTGATCTAGCCGCGAGAACCCCACGCGGGCGGTGCGGTTGCTTGGTCGCAACGGCGCAGATCTTGCCCGACACGCCGTTGGCGGCATTCGGATGCCGGCGTGTCGGCTACGCCGTGCGCCGTTGTGACCGCGGCATCACTCGATCGGGTAGATCCGCCGCAGGATCCAGCGCTGGCCGAGGGTCCAGGTGACCGTCACGGCGAGGTAGATCGCGGCCGCGAGCGGTACGAACGCCGCGAACACCACGCTGAGGTACGGCAGGAATCCGAGCCCGCGCTGCACACCGACGGATGCCAGTGGTGACGCATCCGGCTCTACGGGAAACGCCGGGCGGAACACGCGCCGTGTGACCTCTGCGACAGCCGCCATCAGCACGATCAGGATGCCGAACACGATCGCCGTCTCGATCCCGAACGCACCGAATGACGCGACAAGACTGGTGCCCAGCGGTACGCCGATGAGGTGCTCGGCCAGCAGGTCGTTCGGGTGACCGGCGACCGTCGTGCGCAGGAAAATGGCGTAGATCAGGCCGACGATCGGGGCCTGGATCAGGGCGGGCAGGATACCGGCGAGCGGTGAGGTGTTCTCGTCGCGGTACAGCTGCATCATCTCGCGCTGCATCCGTTCGGGGTTCTTCCGGAACCGCTTCTGGATCTCCCGCAGTCGGGGTGCGAGGCGCGCGCGCACCTGCTCGGAGCGAGCCTGCGCGATGCCGGCAGGGATGAGCGCCGCGCGCACGAGGAGGGTGATGACGACGATGGCGAGGGCGGCTGACGCGGCGCCCGCGAGAGGCGCGAGCAGGTCAGATATGCCCATGAGGGTTTGGTAAGCGGTGTCGAGAAGGAAGGCGAGTGGAGGGAAGGCGAACAGGTCCATGGCGGACTCCCGGAGGGTCGATGACGGATGCGGGTGCGTCTGGCCGCAGGGTCATCGAACGTCCGGGTGCACGCCATAACGGATGCGTGCGCGAACTCCGGAAGAGGCGAACGAACGGGTGCGGCCTAGGCCGCGAGTCCCGGGGCCCTCGGGCGGGCGTGGCCCTCGGCATCCGGGTCGCTCTGCTCCACCAGCGCGGAGGGGTCGATCTGTCCGCCGGCTCGGGCGAGGCGTTGCCGGGCTGAGCCCGGGCGCGAGATCGCATGGAGGGCGAGGACGGCGAGCGCGATGGTGGTGACGACGACAACCGCGAGCGTCACGGTGTTCGCATCGGCGAGCGTCAGCAGGCCGAGCGTCGAGAGGATGAGGGAGAGCAGCGCAGTGGGCGCGTTACGCATCCGTCGGCCTCCTCTCGCCAGTCACACGCTAACACCGGGGCCCCGGCGTATGGACGGCAGGTCGCAACGGCGCAGATCCTGTGCGACGCGCCGGGGTCGGCATCCGTGGGGCAGCGTGTCGGAGAAACCGTGCGCCGTTGCGACGGGCCGAGCCCGCATCGCGCGGCACGGGCGTGCTGGAATGGGGGCATGGTCGCGACGAACTGGGCGGGGAACCTCACGTATCGAGCCGTGGAGGTGCAGGAGCCTGCGAGCCTCGGCGAGCTTTCCGAGATCGTCACCCGGACTCCGCGGGTGCGGGCGCTCGGAGGCCGGCACTCGTTCAGCCCGATCGCCGACACGGATGGCGTGCTCGTGTCGCTCGCGAGGATGCCGCGCGAGATCGAGATCGACACGGATGCCGCCACGGCTCGCGTCTCGGCGGGCCTTCGCCACGGCGATCTGGTGCCTGCTCTGGATGCCGCCGGGTTCGCGCTCGCCAACCTCGCCTCGCTGCCGCACATCTCTGTCGCCGGCGCTGTGCAGACCGGGACGCACGGTTCGGGGGATCGGACCGGGTCGCTCGCAACCCAGGTGCTCGGCGTCGAGCTGGTGACCGCCGACGGCGAGACGCTGACGCTGCGACGCGGCGATCCTGACTTCGACGGCGTCGTCGTAGGACTGGGTGCGCTCGGCATCGTCACGCATCTGACGCTCGAGCTCGAACCGGCATACGAGATCGCGCAGACGGTCTATGACAGCGCCCGATGGGACGACGTGCTCGCCCGGTTCGACGCGGTCACAGGCGCGGGAGACAGTGTCAGCCTGTTCACCACGTGGCAGGACACCGACACGATCGACCAGATCTGGGTCAAGGCCCGACCGGGGCGAGCGAATGCCGACGCCGTGCTGTCAGCCGGCGGGCGCGAGGCGGACGGCCCGCGGCATCCGGTGCCCGGGGTCGGACCCGAGCCGTGCACGGTGCAGGGCGGAGTTCCGGGTCCGTGGCACTCGCGGCTGCCGCACTTCCGACTCGAGTTCACGCCGTCGGCCGGCGCGGAACTGCAGAGCGAGTACCTCGTCGACCGGCGCGATGTTCCCGGCGCGGTCGAGGCGCTGAGAGCGCTCGCGCCGGCGATCGCCCCGCTGCTTTACGTGTGCGAGGTGCGCACGATGGCAGCCGATGACCTGTGGCTGAGCCCCGCGTTCGGGCGTGAGACCGTCGGTCTTCATTTCACGTGGCGACCCGACTCGGCCGGTGTTGAAGCGCTGCTGCCGCGCATCGAAGACGCCCTGCCCGCGTCGGCACGGCCCCACTGGGGCAAGGTCTTCACGATGGATGCCGACCGCATCCGCAGCAGGTACCCGAGATGGGACGAGTTCGCGGTTCTCCGCTCGCGAATGGACCCCGGCGGCCGGTTCACCAACGACTACCTCTCGCGCCTCGGCCTGGCCTGACACGCACCGCAGTCCTCGCGATGTAAAGAAAACTTGACATAGTGAGCGCGGGGGTCGTACGCTCGACAATGTTAAAGATTCTATACATCAAAGCGAGGGGCCGACATGGGGTACGTCGAGAGAAACACCTGGTCACAACTGATTGCAAGCGCCGCGGGGACGGCCGTGTATCTCGCGCTCGTGCTGCCCCAGCTGGGGAGCACCCCGGTCGGTGAGATTGCCTGGCAGTGGCCCATGGTCTGGACGATCGGCGGGGCCATCGTGGTTTCGATCGTGATCAGCATCCTGTGGGGAATCGGCGCGGGAATGCGCGACCCCGACGAGGAACACCGTGCTGACCAGCGCGACCGGGAGATCGAGCACCTCGGTGACCGGGTGGGTCAGGCGTTCCTGGTCATCGGTGGGCTGGCAGCGCTCATCCTGGCGATGGTGCAGGCCGAGTGGTTCTGGATCGGCAATGCCGTCTTCTTCGGCTTCTTCCTCTCCGCTTTCATCGGCGGTATCGCCCGCATCGTCGTCTATCGGCGCGGGATGCCGTAATGGCTAAACCGACGAGAATCACCAATTCCATTCGCGCGACCCGTGAGGCTGCCGGGATGACCCAGGCCGAGGCGGCCCGACAGGTCGGTGTCACGCGGCAAACGCTCATCGCGATCGAGCAGAGCAAGTACTCCCCGTCGCTCGAGCTCGCCTTTCAGCTCGCGCGGCTGTTCGGGGTCGCGATCGACGACCTCTTCCAGTACCCAACGGATGCCCCGGACGGAGCGACAGCATGACAACGCCAGCGACCACGATGCGCGCCTGGCTCCAGCGCCGCTATGGCGGCCCCGAGGTCGTCGAACCCGCCCTGGTTCCGGTCCCCGCGCCAGGCGCTACTGACCTTCTCGTCCGCGTGCGAGCGTGCGGCATCCACGCCGGAGACGTGCGCCTGATGCGTGGCGATCCCTCGCTCGTGCGGCTGGCTTTCGGCATCCGTCGCCCTCGGGCTCGCACACGAGGGATGGATGTCGCGGGCACTGTCATCGCCGTCGGCTCGGGGTTCACGTCCTTTCGCCCTGGCGACGAGGTGGTGGCCGAGGTCGGTGTGGGCGGCGGCCTCGCCGAATACGCGATCATGCCCGCCGCTCGCGCGGTCAGCCGCCCGGCCGAAGTGTCTGCGCCCGTCGCCGCCGCGCTACCCGTATCGGGTGGCACGGCCTGGCAGGCGCTGGATGCCGCGCGCGTCGCTTCCGGCAGTCGCGTGCTCGTGCTCGGTGCGGCAGGAGGCGTGGGCACCTACGCAGTGCAGCTTGCTGCCCACCGCGGCGCCGAGGTGTGGGCGCTGGCCGGCGAGCGAGCGCTCGATCTGGTGACTGACCTCGGGGCCGGCCGCGCGTTCGACTACAGGCGGGTGCAGCCGGGCTCACCCGAGCTTCCCGCGGGATCCTTCGACGCGGTGATCGACATCGCCGGCACCGCCCCGCTCACCCAACTCCAGGGGCTGCTGCGGGACGGTGGCACCGTCGTGCTCGTCTCGGGCGCTGGGGGAAAGGTCCTCGGTCCGATGGGCCGGATGCTGAAAGCCGTCTTCGTGTCGCGGCGACGCCGCCGCATCCGTTCTCTCGCCGCCACTGCGAAACCTGAGATCCTGGCGCGGCTGCTGGAGCTGACCGGCGACGGCAGCATTCGTCCCGTGGTCCAGACGACCTACCCGTTCGACAAGGCACGCGACGCGCTCGCTCACGTGGATGCGGGACACGCCGTCGGCAAGGTGGTCGTCACTGTCGAGTGATCCGCTTCGGTCGGAGCGATCCGCTGTGGTCGGAGAGCTGCCGCGGATGCGTCCGACCGAGGCTTCAGCCTCCGACCGGGCCGGCGGGCTCTGGCGTGGGCTCGATCGCCGGCTGGTGCCAGTCCCGCGCATCGGGTTGCCCCTGCCGCATGTGGAGAGCCCGGTAGCGGCGGGGTGGCAGACCGAACTGGCGTGCGAAGGCGCGGCTGAACACGGCGGGATCGGCCAGTCCCCACCGCTCGGCAACCGTGCGGATCGGGGTGTCGCGGTATGCCGGATCGACCAGGTCGTTGCGGATCTGCTCGAGCCGGCGCTGGCGGATCAGCGCCGAGACCGTCGTTCCGTTGGCCGCGAAGACGCGCCGCACATACCGCGTCGAGACGAAGTGCGCCTGGGCCACGTCTTCGGCGCTCAGCCCGTCGTCGGCGAGGTGATCCTCAAGCCACAGTACGAACGCGTGGAACCGGGAAGTGACGGCTGCCGAACCCGGATGCCGAGAGTCGGCGATCACGGCGTGGGCGGCGGCGATGAGTGCGTCGGACACGTGAGCACCCGCGGCGAGGCTCGGCGGTACCGTGAGTCGCGACAACTCCTCGAGCAGTGCGCGTAGCAGGGGCGCCGAAGGCGTGGCCGACAGGTCGGTGGCGATCGCGTCGGCGAAATGACTGTGGCGCAGGGCGATCGATGCGGTCGGGATGCGCACGACCAGGAACTCGTGCGGGCCGTCGGCCGTGATCCGGTACCGCTGCGCTCCGGTGTAGAAGACGAACTGACCCGCCGACAGCGCCAGGGTGCGGGACTCCTGCGTGATGGTCAGGGAGCCCGCGTGCAGGTAGCCGAGAATCAGCCCGCGCCATTCGCGTGCGGTGGGCAGGGGCTCGACATCCACGGGGCCCCCCGTAATGTTGGCCACCTCGATCCGCCCGATCTGAAATCGGATGCCGAACTGCGGCAGGGCCTGCCCCTCGGGCGTGGAGACCAGGATCGCGTCGCTGGTGTCCTGTGCGCGATCGAACTTCTCTCCGTCGGGCTCGAGCCACCCGAACATGAGGGCCTCGCGGCGGCCACCGTCCGCATCCATCGCCGCGCCGCCTCTCATACTGTTCGCGCTGCAGCCTTCGATCCACGCGCGAGTCTCGCGAAGGCTACCGCGATCAGCAAGGCTGCACCATTGAAGACCTGTCCGACCCACGCGGGCGCGCCCGAGAGGGTCAGCCCGCTCACGAGGACCGCGATGAACAGCAGCCCGATGACGGTGCCCGGAACGGAGGGGCGCCCGACATGGATCACGATCGTGCCGAGAAGTACGGCCGTCAGAGCAGGGAAGAGCATCGTCATCCCGCTGTCGGAGGTTGCCGCGCCCTGCCGGGCAAGCAGCAGGATGCCGGCCACGGCCGCCGTCGTGCTGGAGGCGACGAACGAGAGCAGCTGCACGCGCCGCACATCGACTCCCAGGAGGTGTGTCGCGCGCGGGTTCGCCCCGACGGCGTAGAAGTGGCGTCCGAATGCCGTCTTGGACATCAGCCACCAGGCGGCTACCGCGATGACCGTCGCGACAACAGCGATGATCGGGACGCCACCGAGCGATCCTGACCCGATGACCGGCAGCAGCTCCGGGATGCCGTTGGTGATCTGAAGTCCGCCCGTATAGGCGAAGATCACGCCGCCGAGGAGAGTCGCGACCCCGAGCGTCGAGATGAACGGATTCACCTGGAGGTACGCGACCATCCACCCGAGGCCGGCGCCGATCCCGACGCCGAAGGCGAGCGCGGTGAGGATGCCGAGCCACAGCGGCCAGCCGTAGGTCGCGGTCGTTGCCGCCAGGAGCAAGCAGCTGGCCGACGCAACGGCGCCGACCGAGAAGTCGAAGAAGCCTGCTGCCAGGGGAAACAGCAGGGCGATCGCAACAATGAGGCCCACCGACTGATTCGCGACGAGGGTTTGTACGTTCAGGATGCTGCGAAACGCCGGTCCCGACGACGGCAGCACCGAGAACACGATGATCATGACCGCGACGAGGATGAGGAGCCCGTACTGCTCGATGGTGGTGCCGATCGAGCGCCGGGGCTTGTCGGGCGGAACCGGCAGCGTCGAGGTGGCGGGGATGGTCGAGGGGGGCATGGTGTCGGTCATGGCATTGCTCCGGGCTGGTCATCCGCCTGCTGCATTGCGGCGGTGAGGGTCTCGCGGCGCACCTGGGCACCGCTGAATCGGGTCGTCAAGCGTCCGTTGCGCAGGACGATGACGGTGTCGCACAGCTGCTCGAGCTCGTCGACATCGCTGGACACCACGATTGCCGCTGCGCCGGCGCTGACACTACGGCGGATGAGGCGGTGGATTTCGTCGCGGGCGACGGCGTCGACTCCCTGGGTTGGTTCGTCAAGCAGCAGGATGGCCGGCGCTCGCTGCATCCAGCGGGCAAGGATGACCTTCTGTTGATTGCCGCCCGAGAGGCTTGCGAGAGCCGATGCTGCGGAATCCGCGCGGACACGGAAGTCCCGCATGATGGCGGGGGCGGCGCGCCGCTGTGCGCGAGACGACAGTCCGTACCAGCGGCGGTGCGCGGGCGTGGGGATGGCTGCGAGGTTTTCCCAGATCGCGAACTCGGAGAACGCCGCTTCGCGCAGTCGATCCTCGGGCACGAGCGCGATGCCGGCAGCTACCGCATCCGCGGGGGATCGGAGAGTGCGCGGGACTCCGGCGATGTGGACGCTGCCCTGGGAGGGGAGGTCGCCGAACAGCGCTCGCAGCAGGGAGGTTCGTCCAGACCCGACGAGACCTGCGACGCCCACGATCTCGCCCCGATGGACGTCGAGGTCGATCCCGTCGAGCGGTCCGGCACTGAGCCCGCGCACCGCGAGGGCGACGGGGCTTTCGGGTGCCACGCCTGCGGGCGCGGACAGTCGGTCGGGCGCGTGCCCGGCGATCTCGGTGAGGATCCGATCTTCGTCGAACTCCTCGACGGGGCCGGATGCTGCGACCTTCCCGTCCCGCAGGATCGTGACATCGTCGGCAACCGCGAGCACCTCCCCGAGTCGGTGGGTGACGAACACGATTCCGTGGCCGGCTTCGCGCAGCCGCCGTAGCGAGGCGAGAAGCGCCTCGACTTCGGCGATCGGGAGGCTCGCGGTCGGCTCGTCCAAGATGAGGGTGAGCTCGGCCTCGTCGGAACCCCGCAGCGCCCGGGCGATCGCGACGCGGGTCCGGTCGCTGGGTCGAAGGGCACCCACCGGCATCCGTGGGTCGAAGGCGAGCCCGTGGCGGGCGAGTTCGCGGGCCGTGTCGGCGATGATCGCGCGATCGTCGATCCACAGGGGACGGGGGTAGCCTCCCGCGAGCGCGAAGTTCTCCGCGATGCTGAGTAGGTCGACAAGCCCCAGGTCCTGATGCACGAACCGCAGCCCGTGCGAGGCGGCATCCCCCGACGCGTAGTCGCGGGACGCGTACCGATGTCCGTGCACGACCAGGGTGCCGCCGGGATCGGCGGGAACGACCCCCGCGATCATCTTCAGCAGGGTCGACTTGCCCGATCCGTTGCCGCCGAGAAGTGCGTGGATTCTGCCCGGCGCGACAGTGAGCGAAACGTCACGAACCACGGTTGTCGCGTATGTCTTGGAGAGCCCGGTGACCCGGAGCACAGGCTCCGGGTCACCGCTTCCTCGCAGCAGAGCGGAGGCTGAGCTCACGACAGGCCCCAGAGCTCCGCGTAGCCGCTGCGGTAGTCCAGCGGACCGTCGTAGTTCTCACCCGCGGGTGGGAGGTTCGGCGACTCTGCATCCAACAGCGTCCAGCCGATCCCATCCTTGACCGCTTCCTGACCGCTGAAGAAGCGGTTGAGCTGGTCGGCCAACGACCACGCGGCGCGCCCATTCGAGATCGCGATGCAGGCTTGGATGCCATCCCCGTCGCGGATGTAACCGATCTCGTCCTGCGTGCACTCGCCGCCGAGGACGACGCGCCCGTCTGCAGCGTTGTTGGAGACGATCGACTGCTGGATGCCGCCGGCGAGCATGAAGCCGAGGTCGACGACGATCGCATTGGCATCCGTCGCCTGCAGCAGCCCGGTCTCGAACTTCTGGCGCATCTGTGCGATGTCCGCGGGGGTAATCGAGACGGTGTTCACGATCTCGCAGTCCGGGCACTTCTCAGCCAGCTCCTCTTCGAAGCCCTTGCTTAGGTAGTCGCCGATCGCGACGCCCTCGAAGGCGACATGGAGAACCTTCGCGTTCCCGCCGGTCTGTTCGATGATGTAGTCAGCGCGCAGGCGCCCGCTCTTCTCGAAGAAGTCGGCGACGCCGTCGATGCCCTCGCCGTATTGGACCTCGGTGTCGAACATCGCCTCGGACGCGCCCTGGCTCGGGTCGTCGCAGTCGAACGACGAAACGCCTGCGATCGCGATGCCGGCGGTCTTGGCTTCAGCGAGGGCCTGCTTGACCGGAGCGCAGTCGACGCTCAGCAGCACGATGCTGTCGGCGCCGGCCGCGACGCCCTGACGGATGCAGTTGGCCCAGCCGCTGTTGGCGTTGTTCTGTCCGTCGCATATCTCCGAGTCCCACCCGAGAGTGTCGGTGGCTGCGCTGAGCTGCTCGGCGAGGTAGGCCAGGCCGGGGACCATCTGGAAGGCCGAGACGATCCAGACGTCGTGGCCGGCCGATACCTCTGGGGACTCGGCGGGCAACGGGCCGGAGGTGCCCTCGTAGGCTGCCGCGACGGCGGCGCTGACATCGGTGGGGACCGCGCCGGCGGACTCCGTGGCCGAGGGTGTGTCGGTCGTTGTGGAACAGCCGCTCAGGATGAGGGCTGCGACGGCGGCGACGGCGGCGGATGCTGCGATCAGACCGCGCTTCTTTGCGTGGTGATGCAAGGACATAACGTGCTCCTTTGTCTTTCTCTGGTGGGTGGTGGGGTGGCTGTGTGTCACACCGGAACGTGCGAGAGATCGGGGCGGAGCTGCGTCCAGCCGAAGGCGGGCTCGACGGATGCCGCGAGGCGGATCAGAGTCGCTTCGTCGAAGGGCCCGCCGATCAGCTGTGCGCCGACGGGCAGCCCCGACGGGGACATGCCGACGGGAAGAGAGATCGCTGGCTGACCGGTGATGTTGGCGAAGGCTGTGAAGGCGATCATCCGGTTCTCTGTCTCACGCGGACCATCGAACTGCTCGTTGGCCTCGGCCAGGACCGTGCCCACCAGCGGCGGCAGGGTTGCCATGGTCGGCGTCAGCAGCACGTCGAAGTCGCGGCCCCACTGGGCGAGGATGTCGACGTTCTCGGCGTACAGGCGCGCCGCGGCGATCGCGTACTGGCCGGAGTGATGTCCGAGGGCGCGTTCCTTACGCGCGCGGATGTAAGGCTCGGCCAGGTCGGGGTTCTCGTACGGCGTCGCCCACAGCCACGCATTGATGATGACGTCGACGAATCCCATGACCGCCTCGAAGCTGTGCATCCGGGGCTGCACCGGCTCCACGTGATGGCCGAGGTGCTCCAGGGCTGCAGCGAGATCCCGCGTGGCGGCGACCGCGGCAGGGTCCACCGGCAGACCACTGGGGGTGTCGAGCACCAGTCCGACGCGCAGGCGCGGACCGTCATCATCGAGCTCGGTGACGAAGGGCCGCGCGGGTGCTGGAGCCACGTAGGGCAGGGTGTAGTCGGGAGCGCTGATCGCATCGAGGATCGCGGCGGTGTCGGCGACATGGCGGGTGATGACCCCCTCCACGATGGAGTGCTCCCACGTGGGAACTCGTGCGGGGACGCGGCCGCGGGAAGGCTTGAGCCCGACGAGCCCGGTGGCCGATGACGGCATCCGGATCGACCCGCCGCCGTCGGTGGCGTGGGCAACGGGAACGATGCCGGCCGCAACCGCCGCCGCGGCGCCGCCCGAGGAGCCCGCCGGCGAGTAGTCGAGATTCCAGGGATTGCGCGTGATGCCGAAGCGTTGGTTCTCGGTGACAGACATGGGGCCCGCCTCGGGGGAGTTCGAACGCCCGAACAGCACGAAACCTGCCTCGCGAAACCGATCCACGACCAGGTCGCTGACGGGGCGGGGCGCATCGCTGACACCGAGCGAGCCGAACGTGCCGGGCTGGCCGGCCACCCACGTGAGCTCCTTGATCGGCAGCGGCACACCGTGGAACGGGCCGACATCGTCACCAGCTCGGATAGCGGCATCCGCGGCATCCGCCGCAGCAAGCGCGTCGTCGTCGTTGCGCCAGATGAGCGCGTTGATCGCACCGTCCACCTCGTCGGCGCGCGCGATCGCCTGCTCCACGAGCTCGCGGGAGGTGAGCTCACCCGAACGGATCGCCTGCGCGAGATCGCGGGCAGATGCGTACATCGTCGTCACGGAGACTCCTTCGTTTCCTTGCGGCGCGCATCGCCGCGCGGTCCGTGAGAACGATGGTGAATGACCGGGGGCCTCCATAATTGACCATGAGGGACAGATAGTTGACTCAGCGATCCCACTTCGGTGACTTGCGGCATCCGACTTTGCCGCACCGGCGCGCTGGAAGCGTGGAGCTCACGCTCTCGGCCGATCGCGACGATCGTGCGACAATGGATGCCGGCGTGCCCGTGTCGCCGGCATCTTTCTGCTCCGTCGGGCCTCTGGACAGCGTCCGCCAGCCGCACTCTCTTGGAGAACGACGTGACGACTACGACGCCCGCAAACAATGCCCCAACGACTCGCACGGCTCAGCACCGCCGCTACCTGATGTGCCGTCCCGAGCACTTCACGGTCAGCTACACGATCAACCCGTGGATGGAGCCCGCGAAGCCCACCGACACCGCCAAGGCTGTCGCGCAGTGGCAGGTGCTCTACGACACCTATCTGCAGCTCGGGCACGAGGTCGAGCTGATCGACCCCGCCGAGGGGCTGCCCGACATGGTCTACACGGCCAACGGCGGCTTCATCATCGATGGCATTGCGTACGCGCCGAAGTTCCGCTTCGCCGAGCGTGCCGGCGAGGAGCGCCACTTCATCGAGTGGTTCCGTGCCGCAGGCTTCGAGACCGTCATCCCCGAGGAGGTCAACGAGGGCGAGGGTGACTTCCTGCTCGCGGGCAATGTCATCCTCGCGGGTACCGGGTTCCGGTCCACCGGCGACAGCCACCGCGAGGTCGGTGAGGTCTTCGGCAGAGAGGTCGTGTCGCTTACCCTCACCGATCCGCGTTTCTATCACCTCGACACCGCCATCTCGGTGCTCGATCCCGTCGTCGGTGCTGCCCAGGGCGGGCCGGATGCCGCGAACATCGCGTACCTGCCCGGCGCCTTCGATGAGGCAAGCCAGCAGGTCCTCGCCGAGCGCTTCCCCGACGCCATCCGCGTCTCGGATGCCGACGGTGCCGTGTTCGGGCTGAACTCGGCAAGCGACGGATACAACGTGTTCATTTCCCCCCGCGCTACCGGATTCGAGGCGCAGTTGCGCGAGCGCGGCTACAACCCGGTGCTCATCGACCTGTCCGAGCTCCTTCTCGGTGGCGGCGGCATCAAATGCTGCACGCTCGAGCTGCGCGCGAAGCGGGAGTCGGTATGAGCGCCGACCAGATCTCCGTCGACACGACCACGCTCGAGATCATCCGGGCAGAAGACGAGCACCTCGCCCACAACTACCATCCCCTGCCGGTCGTGATCTCCCGCGGCGAAGGGGTCTGGGTGACGGATGTCGAGGGCAAGCGCTACCTCGACCTGCTGTCGGCCTACTCGGCGCTGAACTTTGGCCACGGGCATCCGGCTCTGCTTGCCGTTGCCCGGGAGCAGCTTAACCGCCTGACGCTCACGAGCCGCGCGTACCACAACGACAAGCTCGGGACCTTCGCGGCAGCGCTCGCGAAGCTCGCCGGCAAAGACATGGTGCTTCCGATGAACACCGGCGCCGAGGCTGTCGAGACCGGCATCAAGGTCGCGCGCGCGTGGGGTTATCGGGTCAAGGGCATCCCCGCGGATGCCGCACGTGTGATCGTCGCGGGCGGGAACTTCCACGGCCGCACCATCACGATCGTCGGGTTCTCTGATGACCCCTCGGCGCGGGACGCCTTCGGGCCCTACAGTGGCGGCTTCGCGCAGGTTCCGTTCGGGGACGCCGCCGCCATCGAGGCAGCCATCGACGAGAACACTGCGGCGGTTCTTCTCGAGCCGATCCAGGGTGAAGCAGGCGTCATCGTGCCGCCGGATGGCTACCTGCGCGCGGTCCGCGAGATCTGCGATCGCCACAACGTGCTGCTGATCGCCGATGAGATCCAGGCTGGGCTTGGCCGGGTGGGCGAGACCTTCGCGTGCGACCGCGAGGGTGTCGTCCCCGACATCTATCTGCTCGGCAAGGCGCTCGGCGGCGGCATCCTGCCCCTGTCGGCTGTCGTGGCGAACGCTGACGTCCTGGGCGTCATCCGACCGGGCGAGCACGGCTCTACCTTCGGGGGCAACCCGCTTGCCGCCGCGATCGGTGAGCGCGTCGTCGAGATGCTCTCGACGGGTGAGTTCCAGGAGCGGGCGCGCGCACTCGGGGAGCACCTCGCATCGCGCCTCGCGGACCTCGTCGGGCACGGGGTCACCGCCGTTCGCGTCGCCGGTCTCTGGGCGGGCATCGACATCGATCCGCGGGTCGGTACCGGCCGTGAGGTGGCCGAGCGGCTCCTGGCCCGCGGTGTGCTCGTCAAGGACACGCACGGTCAGACGATCCGGATCGCGCCGCCTCTGGTCATCCGCGCCACCGAAATCGACTGGGCGGTCGAGCAGCTGAAGCACGTCCTCGCCGCCTGACTGGACGGACCGATCAGGCGACGTTGGCGATGATCGTGTGCCAGCCGGTCGCGCCGTCGGGTGCGGGAGGGGCCTGATCGGATGTCTGCGTTTCGCCGTTCACGTTCGTGGCGCGGCACCGGATGGTGTGTTGGCCGGCATCCGTCGCGTTCCACGGGATGCTCCACTGCACCCAGGTGTCGTCCGAGATCGCGGTAGCGAGCTCTGCCTGCTGCCACGGGCCGTCGTCGATCTTCACCTCGACACCGGCTACCCCGACGTGCTGCTGCCATGCGACACCGGCGATGACAGTCTCGCCGGCCGGCACGGTCACGCCCGACCGGGGGACGTCGATGCGCGACTGCAGCTTGATGGGGCCGAGCGCCGACCAGCCGCGCGGGGTCCAGTAACCCTCGGCCTGATCGAACCGGGTGACCTCGAGATCGACGACCCACTTGGTTGCCGAGACGTAGCCGTACAGGCCCGGCACGACCATCCGCACCGGGAATCCGTGCTCGGGTGGCAGGGGCTCGCCGTTCATGCCGATCGCGAGGATCGCGTTGCGGTCATCGGTCAGCGCTTCCAGCGGCGTCCCGGCCGTGAACCCATCGACCGAGGTCGACAGCACCATGTCGGCATCCGCCGTCGGGCGCGCCCTGGCGAGCAATTCGCGGATCGGATAGCCGAGCCACACGGCATTGCCGATGAGGTCGCCGCCCACGTTGTTGGAGACGCAGGTCAGGGTCGTCGTGCTCTCCTCTAGCGGCAGCGCGAGCAGCTCATCCCACGTCAGTTCGACTTCTTCCTCGACCATGCCGTGGATGCGCAGACTCCACGTCGCCGGATCGACCTGAGGAACGACGAGCGCCGTGTCGATGCGGTAGAAGTCGGCGTTCGAGGTGATGAGGGGCGAGATCCCCTCGATGTCGAGCTCGGCGCCCGCTGGGATCGGCGGTGCCGTTGTGGCGGGGGCCGGCAGCTTCAGCGCCTCCCGAACGGTCGTCACGGCGCGGGCGCCACCGCGGGCGAGGTTCCCGGCTACGCCCGCGATGACGCCCACAGCTGTAGCGCCGCCCATCCAGACGAGTGCCTGGCGGCGACTCGGCCGGGTGTCGGCATCCGTGTCGGCAGTGTCGTCATCGCGAACCGTGCTGCGTTGCACCAGACCGATGAGGTACCGCAGCGCCACGACCGAGATGATGCCCGCAATGACGGAGGGGAGCCATGCGATGCCGCTGGCGTCGCTGCGCGTGAGGGCCACGACAGCGCCCACGAGGCCGAACGCGCCGAGGATGGCTAGGCCCCACGGGGGCCTGCGCAGCTGCAGAACGCCGGCAAAGCTGGCCAGCAGCACAAGGACGATCCCGATGCCTGTCAGTAGCGCGATCTTGTCGTTCGTGCCGAACAGGGCGATCGCAAGATCCTTGCCCCACGGCGGGGCGGCATCGATGATCGCTCCGCCGATGACGGCGAACGGGCTCGATGCCGGAGCGAGGAGGGCCGCTGACAGTTCCCCCAGGCCCGCGCCGAGGATCGCCGCGGCGGCTCCTGCGAGAGCGGCGACGGCGGTGTCTTGCCTGTGTCGGGTGTCACCCACGTCCCCGAGGCTAACCGCGTTCGCAGGGGGTAAGGCCCGTTCGTAAGGAATCCGAAAGAAGGAAACATCCGTGCAACACGGCCGCGACTAGGCTCAACCCATGGGTGACCTGTTCGACGGATACGGCTCCACCGCATCGACGCGGAAGACCTCGTCGGGCGTCCCGCCGTTCGATGAGATGTTCGCGTCGGCGCCGGCCAAGGATGGCTCGGCCGAGTCGCGACGGGCGTACCGAGAGCTGTATCAGGCGCTCGCGCAGATGACCCAGGAGGAGTTGCGCGGCCGCACGGAGTCGCTGGCAAGCTCCTACCTCGCGCAGGGCGTCACCTTCGACTTCGCCGGCGAAGAGCGCCCGTTCCCGCTGGATGCCGTGCCCCGCGTCATCCCCTACGACGAGTGGTCGCGCGTGGAGGCGGGAGTCTCGCAGCGTGTTCGCGCCCTGGAAGCGTTCCTCGACGACGCTTACGGCCGTCAGCACTGCGTCCGCGACGGTGTGCTGCCCGCGGCGCTGATCGCGTCGTCGCAGTACTACTACCGGCAGGCGGCCGGGATCCACAGCGCCAACGGCGTCCGTATCCAGGTGTCGGGGATCGACCTGATCCGTGATGAGCACGGCGAGATGCGGGTGCTCGAAGACAACGTTCGCGTGCCATCCGGCGTGAGCTATGTCATCTCGAACCGGCGCGTCATGGCGCAGACGCTCCCCGAGCTGTTCGTCTCCATGCGGGTGCGCCCGGTCGGCGACTACCCCAACAAGTTGCTGGCGGCCCTGCGGGCCTCCGCGCCGCCCGGAATCGAAGACCCCAATGTCGTCGTCCTCACTCCCGGCGTCTACAACTCGGCGTACTTCGAGCACACACTGCTGGCCCGGCTCATGGGCGTCGAGCTCGTCGAGGGTCGGGATCTCGTCTGCATCGGCGGCAAGGTCTTCATGCGCACCACCCGCGGACCGCAGCGCGTCGACGTCATCTACCGGCGGGTCGACGACGACTTCCTTGACCCGCTGCAGTTCCGCGCCGACTCGATGCTCGGAGCTCCGGGCCTGCTGCTGGCGGCTCGCCTGGGCAACGTCACGATCGCCAACGCCGTGGGCAACGGCGTCGCCGACGACAAACTGCTCTACACCTACGTGCCCGACCTCATCCGCTACTACCTCGCGGAAGAGCCGATCCTCAAAAACGTCGACACCTGGCGCCTCGAGGACCCGAACGCTCTTGAGGAGGTTCTCGACCGGCTGGACGAGCTCGTCGTCAAGCCGGTCGACGGCTCCGGCGGCAAGGGTCTGGTGGTCGGCCCGGATGCCTCGCCTGCCGAGCTCGAGAAGCTCCGCAAGCGCCTGCTTGCCGACCCCCGCGGCTGGATCGCGCAGCCGGTCGTCATGCTCTCGACCATCCCGACTCTCGTTGAGGACGGTGTGCGGCCACGGCACGCAGACCTGCGTCCGTTCGCCGTCAACAACGGCGACGAGGTGTGGGTGCTCCCGGGCGGTCTCACCCGCGTGGCGCTTCCCGAAGGACAGCTTGTCGTCAACTCGAGCCAGGGCGGCGGATCGAAGGACACCTGGATCGTCGGAGGCGACGCGCCGACCCACGTCGAGTATGGGCAGGGTCACGGGCTTGCCGGGCTCGTCGCCGATCAGGCGTCCGTCACCGAGGCGATCCCGATCGTCTATCCCGAGCAGACCGAGCCGACGCACTCGCCGCAGGATCGTCCCCGGACGCACACCGAACAGCAGGAGCAACAGCAGCAGCAGGCTGAGGGCGGTGCGTCATGCTGAGCCGCATTGCCGAGAGCCTCTTCTGGATCGGTCGCTACATCGAGCGCTCCGACGGCACCGCCCGGATCCTGGACGTGCATCTGCAGCTGCTGCTGGAAGATCCGTGGATCGACGAAGACACTGCGTGTCGGTCGCTCTTGAGTGTCATGGGATCCGTTCCACCGGATGGACTGGAGTTCGTCGGGCGTGACGATGTCCTGCAGCGGCTCGCCGTCGACCGGATGAACCCGTCGAGCATCGCCTACTCGGTGGCATCCGCCCGCGAAAACGCACGTCGGGCGCGTGAGATCGTCTCGACCGAACTCTGGGAGTGCCTGAACACCACCAACTCCCGGATGCCGCGGCGCCTGCAGACCGACAAGGTGCACGACTTCTTCCAGTGGGCGCGCGAACGCGCAGCGCTCGCGGTGGGAATCGTCGACTCCTCGACGAGCCGTGACGAGTCGTGGCAGTTCTTCACGCTCGGCCGCAGCATCGAGCGCGCAGACATGACCGCGCGGCTGCTCGCCACGCGATCCCTGACCGAGGCATCCGGCCCGTCGTGGACGACGATTCTGCGCTCGTGCGGCGCATACGAGGCGTACCTGCGCACCTACCGGGGCATCCCGAGTGCGCGTAACGCCGCCGAGTTCCTGCTCTTGGACCGCCTCTTCCCGCGCTCGATCATCTACTCGATCCAGCAGGCGGAGGCGTGCATGTCGGCCATCGACCCGCGGGCCGACAGGGTCGGACACTCCAACAGTGTGCTGCGCGCGCTCGGACGGATTCGCAACGAGCTCGAGTACAAGCCCGTGGCCGACATCCTCAGCGACCTTCCCGAAGAGATGGAGCGCGTGCAGGTCGTCACCCGCGAGGCATCGGAGGCGATCCGCCAGCGCTTCTTCCCGACGCAGGCCGAGCCGAGCTGGATCGGAGAGATCTCATGAAGCGCCTGCGCATCGAACACCAGACGGCCTTCGCTTACCAAGGGGATGTCTCGGCGTCCTACAACGAGGCGCGGATGCTGCCAGGTTCCACCGACAGTCAGTTCGTGCTGAGCGCATCGCTCGACATCGAACCGTCGACCTCGGTCAATCAGTACGTCGACTACTTCGGCACGCGCGTGACCTCGTTCGACATCCTCTCCCCTCACGCCTCACTGACCCTCACCGCGCGGTCCCTCGTGGAGGTGCGCCCGCGTCCGATCGAGCACACCGACATCACCTGGGATCAGCTCCGCCGGGAGGCGGCTCGTTCGGTCGAGGTCGTCGAGCAGCTCGGCCAGACCTCACGCACCAAGCCTCATCCGGAGGTGGCCGAGATCGCCCGGGCGATTGCCGCGCAACACGATCAGCCCGGCCAGGCAGCCCACGCCATCGCGATGGCGATCGGGGATGCCGTCGAGTACGTCCACGGTGTGACCGGCGTGCATTCCACCGGGGCAGAGGCCTGGGAGGCGCGCAAGGGCGTCTGTCAGGACATCGCGCACATCGTGCTGGGCGCGCTCCGAGAGGTGGGCATCCCCGCGCGCTACGTTTCGGGATACTTGCACCCGAACGTGAACGCCGAAGTCGGCGTTCCGGTCGAGGGCGAGTCGCACGCCTGGGTCGAGTGGTTCGCGGGATCGTGGGAGGGCTTCGACCCGACGAACAACACCGAGATCGGAGACCGCCACGTTCTGGTTGGACGCGGCCGCGACTACAACGACGTGCCGCCGGTGCGGGGCGTCTATGCGGGACCGTTCAAGAGCGACATGTCGGTGAAGGTGACGATCACCCGCGAGGCGTGAACCCCGCGGGTGATCTGGCCCGCGTCAGTGTGCGAGAGCGGGCGCCTCGGTCGATTCGGTGTGGAAGGCGCTTGCCACCGAGAAGCGCTTCCGTCGGAACAGGAACGCCGCGATGATCGCGCCGCCCGCGAAGAACGCCGCGCTCCACCAGTACGCGACCGTGTAGCTGTGCACAGCTGCGTCAGCGAGCACGGCATCGGATGCCGGCTGGTTGGCGGCGACATAGTCGGCCAAGGCCGTCGCGGCGAGGGTGTTCAGGAGCGCGGTTCCGATGGAGCCGCCGACTTGCTGGCTGGTGTTGACCATGGCCGAGGAGACGCCGGCGTACCGGCGGTCGACCCCGAGAGTTGCGGTCTGGATCGCAGCGGGCATGATCGTTCCCATACCGAAGCCGAGGGTGAGCAGGGCTGGGAGGGCGTCGAGGTAGGCGCTGTCGACATCGAGTCGGGTGAACAGCATCATCGCGGTGGCAGCCAGCAGCATCCCCGCGGGCACGAGGATCTTCGGCCCGAGCCGCGGCAGCAGCAGGTTCGTGCTGAGCTGCGCGGCGATGACGAGCATCACGATCATCGGGAGGAAGGCGAACCCGGTCTGCATCGGGGTGTAGGCGAGCGACAGCTGGAAGTAGTAGGTCACGAAGAGGAAGACCCCGAACATTCCCGCGCCGGTGATCATGACCGACAGGAAGGATGCGCCGCGGTTGCGGTCGACGACCACGGGAAGCGGGAGCAGCGGATGCCGTGTCACGCGCTGCCAGATCACGAACGCGACCAGGAGCACGGCCGAAGCGACCAGTGACCCCCAGGTCAGCGGGGCATCCCACCCGTCCGACTCGGCGCGGGAGAAGCCGAAGACGAGGGCGAACAGTCCGGCAGATGCCAAGAGGGTGCCGGGGATGTCGAGGTGGGGGCGCGGACCCTGCCGGGATGCTGCGGGAACGAACACGAGAGCGAGGACGAAGGCGATCGCCGCGAAGAAGACGTTGATCGTGAGGTTCCACCGCCAGTCGAACTGCTCGGTAAGGAAGCCACCGAGCAGGAGGCCCACAGCACCTCCGGCGCCGGCGATCGCGCCGAAGACGCCGAACGCGCGGGATCGCTCGCGCGGAATCGTGAAGGTCGTCGTCAACACGGCAAGGGCGGTCGGTGCCAGCAGCGCCGCGAACACACCCTGCAGCGCGCGAGCGGCGACGAGCATCTCGAACGACACGGCAAGACCGCCCAGCAACGAGGCAGCCGCGAATCCGACCAGTCCGATGAGGAAGGCCAGCTTGCGGCCGATGAGGTCGGAGAGGCGGCCGCCCAGCAGCAGGAGGCTGCCGAAGGCGAGGGAGTAGGCGGTCACCACCCACTGGCGGTCACCGTCCGAGAATCCGAGGTCGGCTTGCGCGGCGGGCAGCGCGATGTTCACGACCGTCGCATCGAGCACCACCATGAGCTGGGCGATGGCCACGGTGCCGAGCGTCCACCAGCGGCGCGTGGCGGGGGTTGTCGGTGAAGAGATGTCGGGAGTCGTCACGGCGTCAGAGTATACGAAACCGAGGAGTATCGGAAATGAATAGTTTCTGAAGTAGACTGGCGGTGTTCGACAACCAGGGAGTGCGATGGATCCGCAGGCGACGCAGCCGGCAGCCGCCGGGGCACGGCTGGGACGCCCCCGGGACGCGTCTCGCGACACCGACATCCTCGAAGCGACGATCGAGGTTCTCGCCGAGCAGGGCTTCGACGGGATGACGATCGACATGGTCGCGGCGAGGGCGGGGGCGGGCAAGGCGACGGTTTACCGACGGTGGCCGTCGAAGGCCGACCTCGTGATCGACGCCGTGGCATGCATGAAGAAACGGGACCTCGACCCCGCGCAACTGCCCGACACAGGAACGCTGCGTGGTGACCTCATCGCCTTGGTGAGAGCGCCGTCGGCTGCCGATGCCGATCGGAAGATGCATGTCATGGGGGGGATCCTCTCGCTGATGTCCCGGGAGCCCGAGCTGGCGCGCACCGCCTATGCGGCGATTCTGCAACCGCGCATCACGGCGAACCGCATTCTGCTGGAGCGCGCGCGAGACCGCGGAGAGACCCGCCCCGACATCGACGTCGACCGCCTCGCTGCCCTCATGCCCGCGATGTCGTCGTTTCGTACGCTCGCGCAGCGCGAGCCGATCACACGCGAGTTTCTCATCTCGCTCATCGACGATGTGTTGCTCCCCGCGGCCGGCGTCGTCAGGGCAGCGGTGTGACGGTCTCTGACACTGCGTGACGGTCTCTGACACTGCGTGACGGTGCGTGACTCTTCGTGACGGTGCGTGTCGTGCTGAGTATTCAGGATGCTGTCGAGCCTCTAGCGTCGCGGCATGACAACTCTTACCCCGACCTCTGATGACCTTGCTACCGAGCGTGCGTCGCGCCTGGATGCTGCGGCATCCGCGTGGGGAGCACGGATCGACGCCGACCGCACCGCGTCCCATCTCACCTATCGCGTCCGCGGCACCGGCGAGGGAGCCGTTGCGACCCGCATCCGTGCTGGCGGACATGAATTCGTGATCGACGAACCTGCCGCCCTCGCCGGTGACGATGCAGCCGCCAGCCCCGTCGAGTACGCGCTCGGCGCGATCGCCGCATGTCAGGTTGTCGTATTCCGCCTTTACGCCCACGCGCTCGGCATCCCGCTGGATCACATCGAGGTGACTGCCGAAGGTGACCTCGACGCCGCGCGACTGTTCGGAAAGGACGAGACCGTGCGCCCCGGCTTCTCTGCGGTGCGCGTCGCGATCGACGTGAGCGGCACAGCCAGCGCCGCCGACTACGAGCGTCTGCGCCAGGTCGTCGACGCGCACTGTCCTGTGCTCGACCTCTTCGCCAACCCCACGCCGGTCACGACATCCGTCACCGTGCGCTGATCGACCTCCTCAGGACTCGGCCCGGTCGACCTGTTCTCGCAGGTCTTCCGGGTCGAGGTTTGCCTGGGCGAACTCGGGGGTGCGGGGGAGCTCAAGATGCAGATCCGTGCCCACGCACACCTGCACCCGGCCGTGCAGCATGACGTGATCGAGCACGTGTCCGCCGCTGCGGCGCTCATCGAGCAGCACGTGGGCGTGGTAGCCAGGAACTGACAGGCCTTCCTCGAACGCCGGCGTTCGAAATCCCACGACAGTGCCTGATACGTCGGTGAACTCCGTCACCTTCTGCTCGGCAGTCGCCTGCACGAGTGGGCGGTAGGGCTGCTGCTGGACATGAACGGCACGCACCGTCATCCGCTCATAGACGCCGTCGACCCGCACCGCGTACATGTAGTTCGCCGAGCCGAGCTTCTCGTCGATGAGCGCGGTGACCTCTGCCCGGGTGTGCCGCCCGGTGATCTCGAAACTCAGGTGTGGCTCGAAGCGCGTCACGACGGCGTACGGCACCCCTTCGCCATCGGCGGCCACCGTCGCCGTACCGTCGTCGCGGATGCGGTAGCAGGTGTCGTCGAGAAGGATGAGCTCGCCGTCGAGGCCTTCGAAGGTGCCGATTCCGAAGTCACCGCGGCGGCGAAGGCTGCCGACGGTGGTTTCGCCATCATAGACACCGTCGAGCAGCGCCGCGATGACGCTCGTCTGGTGGATCGTGTGGCGTGAGGTCATCACTGTTCGAGGCTATCGGCGGGAGGTGCCGCTGGTGTGGGTTGCGGCGCGCAGCTACCGCGCTCGCGAAGATCCGTAGACTCGCGGCGTGACCGTGAAACGGCGCATTGTGATCGCGCCCGACAGCTTCAAGGGGTCGGTATCGGCGCGGCGTGCAGCTGACGCGTTGGCGCGGGGCTGGGGCCGGGCAAGGCCCGACGATGAGGTGATCGTTCGTCCGATGGCTGACGGCGGCGAAGGGACGCTCGACGCGTTCTTGGCGGCGATCCCCGGCGCCACGCTGCGGCCGATGCGGGCGACAGGCGCTGACGGTGAGCGCCATGACAGCGCGTGGGTGCTCGTGCCTCCGGAGGGTTCGTGGGGCGGCGCTACCGCGGTCATCGAGTTGGCGTCGACCTCGGGAATCGAAGCGCTACAGGGTCGTCTGCGTCCCTGGGATGCTGACACCACGGGGGTGGGCGAGGCGATCGTCGATGCGCTGCGAGCCGGCGTATCCCGCATCATGGTCGGTCTCGGTTCGAGTGCCTCCACGGACGGCGGGGCCGGGATCCTCCGCGCCCTGGGTGCACGCATCCTTGATGCGGATGGCGAGCCGATCGCGCCGGGCCTTCGCGGCCTCAGGGATGTCGCGAGCGTCGACCTGTCAGGGCTCGCCTCCCTGCCCTCGGGCGGCGTGATGGTGCTCGCCGACGTCGATACTCCGCTGTGCGGTCCTCGGGGCGCTGCCGCTGTCTTTGGCCCTCAGAAGGGTCTGCGTGACCACGAGATCGCCGAGGCTGATGCGGCGCTCGCGGCGTGGGCTGCGAAGATGGGGACGCCGCCGGACGTGCCGGGCGCGGGAGCCGCCGGTGGAGCCGGGTTCGCTATGCACGTCTGGGGTGCGAAGATCGTGTCCGGCGCCCGCTATGTGGCCGAACTCATCGGACTGCCCAGGCTCCTTACGCCCGACACGATCGTGGTCACGGGTGAAGGCGCCTACGATCAGGCGACAACGGCCGGGAAGGTGCCGGAGGTCGTCGCCCGGCTGGCGCAACGCACCGGAGCACGTGCGGCGCTTGTCGCGGGCCGCGTCGACGGCGCTGCCGACACTCACGCATTCGCTGCGGCACTCTCGCTCACCGAAATTGCGGGGGATCCGGCTGCCGCGTTGGCCAGTCCGGAGCGCTACCTCGAGGCCGCTGGATCCGTGCTCGCGTCACGGCTTGCGGAGCCGGCCTGACCTCAGTTCGACGCGGAAGCCTTGGCTATCGGCTGTGTGATGACCGAGAGGGGGCGCGTCTCGTCAAGTCGAAGCCGGAGCCTGCCACCCCGGTGCACTCGCCCCGACCAGACGAGCCAGGTGATGGCTATGGCCGCGGCGATCAGGGACGCGAGGGTTCCCAGCTGGATGGCGGCGCGAGGCCCGAGCTCGTCCGCAACCCAGCCGACGATCGGTGCCCCCACCGGGGTGCCTCCGAGCAGAATGGCGACGTAGATCGCCAGGACGCGCCCGCGCAGGTGAGCGTCAGTCGTTGCCTGGACGTATCCGTTGGCCGTCGAGAGGATCGTGACGACGGTGAATCCGGTGAACACCAGCGTTACGGCATACAGCGCGTACGTCGGCATGACAGACGAGATCGCTGACGCCACCGCGAATCCGAGGACCCCGGCGATCACGACCCGAACCCGCGCGCGGTCGCGCCTGGCAGCAAGCAGGGCGCCCGTGAGCGACCCGATCGCGAGCACGGAATTCAGCAGGCCGAATCCGTCGGCTCCAGCGCCGAACTCGAGAGCCATCGTGGAGGCGTAGATCGGAAAGTTCATGCCGAACGCGCCCAGCAGGAACACGACGATGAAGACCACGATCAGGTCGGGTCGGGTGGCGACATAGCGAAATCCGTCGGAGAGGCGGGAACGACCGTGGGTGACAGCGCGGGGGGTGAGCTCGTGCCGGCGCATCGCGAGCAGGGCGCCGATCGTTGCGAGAAAGGTGAACGCGTTCACGATGAACATCCATCCGGTCCCGACCAGAACGATGAACAGGCCCGCCACTGCGGGTCCGATCATCCGCGCCGCGTTGAAGGATGCCGAGTTCAGCGCCACAGCGTTGCTGGTGTTCTCCTTCGTCACCAAGTCCGAGACGAAGGCCTGGCGCGCCGGATTGTCGAAGGCGGCGACAAGGCCCAGCCCCAGGGCGAACGCATACATGAGGGGGAGCGTCATGGCGCCGGTGAGGATGAGGATGCCGATCGCCGTGGCAAGCAGCAGTGAAACGCCCTGCGTCGCGAGCAGGATGTGGCGTCGCTCGAACCGGTCGGTTGCCCACCCCGTCAGGCCCACGAGCAGGAGGGGCGGCCCGAACTGGAGGGCCATCGTGACCCCGACGGCACCCGCATCACCAGGAGTCAGCTCGGTGAGGACCACCCAGTTCTGGGCTGTCGACTGCATCCAGGCGCCGACGTTCGACACGAGAGCGCCGATGAACCAGACACGGTAATTGAAGATCCCGAGGGACCGGAACATTGTGCTCACTGCGCTGCCAGCCGCTGCAGGATCTCCGCGGCCGCAGCCAGCGTCATCCGCTCTTGTTCGCTGACGTCAGCAAGCACTGTCTCGACCCATGCATCACGGCGTCGAGTCGTCTCGTCGACAACGGCTCGCCCGGCATCGGTGATCGTGATGACGACCTTGCGACCGTCGCTGTCATCTGCTGACCGCTCGACATATCCGGCATCCTGCAGACAGTTGACCGTTCGGTTTATCGACGGCGGCGAGACCCGCTCGCGCTCCGCGAGCTGGCCGAGCGTGCGCGGTCCGTGCAGGTAAAGGCCCGCGAGAACCGCGAACTGACCATCGCTCATCGAGTCGACCGAGCGCTCCGTGCGCATCCGCCTCGCAAACCGGAAGACGCCCATGCGCAACTGCGAGGCGTCGCCGGCGAGGGGATGCGAATCAGGAGGTGATGTGGGTTCGGTCACGGTTTCTTTAGCATAGCTCATTAGTCATGCTAAAGATATAAAGCTGCGCCTTCCCGGGGCCGGGGGTTCAGATTCGCTGGTGCGCAGACCACACGGTGAGGGCTGCTGCGCAGGCCCGAGCCGCTGCGTCTCGCATCACCCTCCGTCCGGCTCGCTAAGCTTCCGGCATGCCCGAGTACACCGACGTGCACGGTGTCGAGATCGTCTACGACCTCGCCACCCCTGTCACCACCCCCCGCGGCGTCATCCATCTCTTGCACGGCGTGGGCGAGCACGCCGGCCGCTATAGCGCGCTGATCGGTGCCCTGACGGATGCCGGGTTCATCGTCTACGCCGACGATCATCGCGGTCATGGCCGCACGGGCATGCGTCAGCACGGCGGCAGCGAGCGCCTCGGTCGGCTCGGCCCCGGTGGCTTGCGCGCGACGATCGACGCGGTCTGGCAGTTGAGCGAGATGGCCAGGGCGGAGCATCCGGATCTTCCCTTCATCCTGCTCGGTCACTCGTGGGGCTCGTTCCTCGCGCAGATCCTGGTGAACCGTCATGCCGCGGCGATCGACGGGCTCATCCTGAGCGGGTCAGCGCTGCGCTGGCCAGGATCGCTGAACTCGGGTGACCTGAATGCGCCGTGGCAGGGGCCGGACGCGGGCGGCATGGAATGGCTCTCGACCGATCCGGCAGTGGCCGAACAGTTCCTCGCCGATCCGCTGACGACCTCCACTCCGCTGGCAAAGCTCTTCGGTCCGCTCGACACACTCCGTCTGATCGGGAAGCCGGCTCGTCAGCTCGAGAACGATGTGCCGACCCTGATCATGGTCGGTCGCGAGGACACCGTCGGCGGCCCGCGCAGCAACCACCGGCTCGCCGATGCCTACCGCACCCGCTCGGGGTTCACCGATGTCACCACGCTCGTCTACCCGGGAGCGCGGCACGAGATCTTCAACGAGCCTCAGCAAGCCGAGGTTCGCGCCGATCTTCTGGCGTGGCTGGATGCCCGCTTCCCCGTCCGCGACTGACGGTGCGCGGCTCCTCCTAGGCTGGTGCCATGCACGCTGAGTACAAGGTCCCGGGTGGGAAGCTCGTCGTCGTCGACCTGGATGTCGAAGCTGGGCGCTTGACAAACGTGCGCCTCGCGGGCGACTTCTTCCTCGAGCCGGACGATGCCCTCGTCGCGATCAACGAGGCGGTGTCGGGTCTTCCCGCCGAAGCCGATGTCCCCACGATCGCCGCGGTAGTCCGCGCGGCGCTCCCGGAAGGCGCGCAGCTTCTCGGGTTCACGCCCGAGTCCGTGGGCACCGTCGTGCGCCGGGCCCTCGTGACGGCATCCGGGTGGAAGGACTTCTCGTGGCAGATCGTCCACGACCGCCCCGTCTCGCCGCGCATGAACCTCGCGCTCGACGAAGTGCTCACGACCCGGGTTGGAGACGGGCGACGGATGCCGACGCTGCGCCTCTGGGAATGGAACCAGTCAGCTGTCGTCATCGGGTCGTTCCAGTCGTACCGGAACGAGGTGGATCCGGAGGGCGCGCGCCGTCATGGCTATGACGTCGTGCGCCGGATCTCGGGCGGCGGTGCGATGCTCATGGGTGCCGACGCGATCATCACCTACTCGCTCTCGGTTCCCGCCTCGCTGGTGGCGGGGATGACCTTCGCCGATTCGTACGCGTTCCTCGACGACTGGGTCTTGCAGGCGCTGCGGTCCCTCGGGATCGATGCGACATACCAGCCGCTCAACGACATCGCGAGTCCGGAGGGCAAGATCGGCGGCGCCGCGCAGAAGCGCCTCGCGAACGGTGGGGTGTTGCATCACGCGACCCTCAGCTACGACGTGGACGGCAAGGTACTCACCGACGTGCTGCGCATCGGCCGCGAGAAGCTCAGCGACAAAGGCACGACATCGGCTGCCAAGCGCGTCGACCCGCTGCGACGCCAGACGGGGCTGCCGCGTGAGGCGATCATCCAGGCGTTCGCCGACACGTTCACCACGCTCTACGGCGCCGAGGTCGGGCATATCGCCGAAGAGGAATACGCCGAAGCGGAGGCTCTTGTCGCCTCTAAGTTCGCCACCGAGGCGTGGCTGCATCGGGTTCCGTGACCGTCACGATCCATCACGGCGACAATCTGTCGGTGATGCGCGGACTGCCGGATGCGTCATTCGGTCTGGTCTACCTCGACCCTCCGTTCAACACCGGTCGCGTGCGTGAGCGGGCAGTCGAATCGGCCAGCACGCCGCGCGATGCGCCCCTTCCCGGATCCGTGACCCGGCGCGGCTTCCATGGCCGCGACTACGAGCGGTTGCGGGGAGACCTGCGCGTGTACGACGACCGGTTCGACGACTACTGGGGCTTTCTCGAACCGCGGGTGCTCGAAGCGTGGCGTCTGCTTGCCGACGACGGCACCCTGTACCTCCATCTGGATTATCGGGAGGCGCACTATGCGAAGGTGCTGCTGGATGCGGTGTTCGGCCGCGACCACTTCCTCAACGAGATCATCTGGTCGTACGACTACGGAGCGAAGACACGCAAGCGCTGGCCGACCAAGCACGACACGATCCTTGTCTATGTGAAAGATCCGGCGCGCTACTGGTTCGATTCCGAGGCCGTGGATCGCGAGCCGTACATGGCCCCGGGGCTCGTGACGCCCGAGAAAGCAGCCCGCGGCAAGCTCCCCACCGACGTGTGGTGGCACACGATCGTTCCCACGACCGGACGCGAGAAGACCGGATACCCCACCCAGAAGCCCGAGGGTGTGTTGCGACGAATCGTGCAGGCATCCCTGCGCCCGGGCGGAGCCGTTCTCGACCCGTTCGCCGGATCGGGAACGACGGGCGCTGTCGCCCAGGGGCTCGGACGGGACGCGGTGCTCATCGACGCCAACCCCGAGGCGATCGCGATCATGCGAGAACGGATGCCGCTCGCGACGATCATCGAAAGCTGACCGGCCCCCACGGAGGCGACCTAGGCTGGCGCTATGCGATTCGGAATCTTCATCCCACAGGGCTGGCGTCTCGACCTCGTCGGGATCGATCCCGCGCAGCAGTGGGAAGCGATGAACGGACTGGCGCAGCGGGCCGATACCGGCCCCTGGGAGTCCCTCTGGGTCTACGACCACTTCCACACCGTGCCCGTTGCGACCCAGGAGGCGACGCACGACGCCTGGACGCTGATGTCAGCCTTCGCCGCGTCGACCACCCGCATCCGTCTCGGCCAGATGTGCACCTGCATGGGCTACCGGAACCCGGCCTACCTCGCGAAGGTTGCCGCGACAGTCGACATCATCTCGGGCGGCCGCGCCGAGATGGGAATCGGCGGCGGCTGGTACGAGCACGAATGGCGCGCCTACGGGTACGGCTTTCCAGAGGTTCGCGATCGCCTCGCGATGCTGCGGGAGGGAGTCGAGATCATGCACCAGGCCTGGACGACCGGGTCGGCAACCCTCGACGGGAAGTACTACCAGGTCGACGGCGCGATTGTGCAGCCCCAGCCGCTGCAAGCAACACAGCCGCTGCAAGCAACACAGCCGCAGCAGCCCGCCGGCATCCCCTTCTGGATCGCCGGTGGCGGCGAGAAGGTCACCCTCAAGGTCGCCGCAAAGTACGCGTCTTACACGAACTTCGCGGGCAGCATCGAGGAATTCGACCACAAGCGCTCGGTACTGCACGAGCACTGCGCGGCCCTCGGTCGTGACCCCGGCGAGATTACCCAGTCCTCGAACATCAACACCATCGTCGGCGCCACCGAAGCCGAGGCCGAGGAGCGACTCCGGGCGGTCCTGGATCGCCTTGCGCCGTTCGTCGGTGGCGAGCGTCGTGCCGGGATCGAGGCCGAGTACCGCGGATCGCTCGGGTTCGGGACTCCCGAGCAGGTGGCTGAACGGCTGCAGGAACGCGCGAGCCATGGACTCGGGTACGCCATCCACTACTTTCCCGAAGCGGCATATGACACGACCGGCATCGAGCTGTTCGAGACCCAGGTCGTGCCGGCCCTCTCGTAGGCCGGCCGGCGCCGGTCAGAGCAGGGCTCGGACGCTGGCGTAGCCGTCAGCGATCGTCTCCGGCCCGGTGATGTCGAAGACGCGGGTGCGTCCGGGTTCCTCCGACCAGCTCGCCCATCCCGGGTCGCCGGCCCGCACGAAGGATGACGCGGCGCCGTGCAAGGCATGCGCCAGAGACGGGGGCGGGCTCTCGCCGGTGAGTGCATCGACGCGATCCCTGTCGAGGACGTCGAACCAGAATGGAACGTCGATGCAATGGCAGGCCCACCCGATGCGGGTTGAGGCCCACGAGAAGCGGTACGCCCACGTCGGCGCCGCGGCACGGGCTGCCGCGATCCGAGCCACGCCGCGACGAAAGACGGTGTCGGAGACGTAGCGGCCGAGCAGGGCCGCCGTGCCGAGCCGGTGCTGCTCGGCGTTGTCGGCGAGGTAGCCGCGCCGGGTGTGGCGATCCATGCCGAGGGCACCGAGCGCTACCGCAGCAGGAACGAACCGGAGCTTGGTGCGCGCGTCATCCGTGATCATCGTGAACTCGTCATCAGTTGATCCGATGACCAGCGCCTTATCGGCGCCGACACCCGATGCGATCGATTCCGGTGTCGTGGTCAGCAGCAGATCGCCGTCGATCATCGGCCCCCACGGAAGTCCGTCGGCAAGCAGACCACGGATGCTGGACAGTCGCGCGCCGCCTCGCTCACTGACCTCTTGTTGTAGCCCGATCAGCACATCCGGATCGAGGGATGCGAATCCGTCGCGCGTGGCAGGCACCCCGGCGAGCTCGGCAAGCTGCGCCGCAACGTTCTCGGCCCGCGCGAGCGACACGTCGCCGAGCGCGGGGGAGAGTGCCCAGACCCGCTGGAAGAGGTGCTGGGCGGCCGGCATCCCGAGCAGCGTCAGCACGGCGCCGCCGCCAGCCGACTGCCCGGCGATCGTGACAGCATCCGGGTCTCCACCGAACGCCGTGATTTCGCGCTGGACCCATTCGAGTGCCGCGAGCCAGTCGCGCACACCGCGATTGCTCGGTGCGCCGTCGATGAGGCCGAATCCGTCGAAACCGAGCCGATACGACACCACGACAGTCACGACCCCGTCGCGCGCGAAGGACTCGCCGTCATACCAGGGGCTCGCCGGTGATCCCGAGACGTAGCCGCCCCCGTGGATGTAGACGAGTACCGGCAGACGCGCCGCGGTGTCGCCGGGCCGCGGGGTGAAGACGTTGACGTTCAGGGTCGAGTCTCCGGGCACTGACGGCTCGGGGATCAGGGTGACCTCGGCGACGGGACCGCGCTGTGGCGTCGCCCCGAAACTCGTCGCATCCCGGATAGCGGTCCACGGCTCGACCGGAACCGGTGCTGCGAACCTCAACTCGCCAGTGGGTGGCTGCGCGAAGGGAATGCCGAGGAAGGCGGCAGAGGGTGCCTCGGGGTTATCGCCCCACAGGCCCCTGACTGCTCCGGCGGTGGTGTCGACGACGGGTGCCTCGCGGGCCGGTCGGGATGCGGGATTGGTCACGATGCTGACGCGGGCTTCTGCTGCAGGGTGGCGAGGAGCTGGTCGACGATGCCCGCCATGTCGACGGTGGGGTCGACGAGCCACTGGAGCTGAAGACCGTCAGCGACTGCCTGGAGAATCCGGGCATAGACATCGGGGGGCATGGTGCCTGGCGGGGCCGTCAGCGCGAAGCCATCACGCACCGCCTCGCCTCGCTCGAGAAAGTAGTCGTGGGCGGGATGCTCGGGGTTCGCGGCCTCGACGGCGAGGCGGGAGAAGAGCTCGACGAGCCCTGGAACCTCTGTGTTGTGACGGATGACGCGCAGGAAGCTTTCGCGGATCACGGCGACATCGATCGCAGTGGCGTCACCGGATCTGCCATCCGGAAGACCGAACTGTTCGCCGTCGTGTTCATCACGCTTGCGCAGGACCTCAGTGAACAGCTCCTCCTTGCTGTCGAAGTAGTGCAGCAACCCCGCCTGACTGAGCCCGACAGCCTCCGCGATGCGCTTGACGCTTGCGCCGTCGTAGCCTTCCGTCGCGATCACGTCGAGGGCGCGTTCGAGGATCTCTTCGCGCTTGGCCACGCCCTTGGCGTATGAACCTCGCTGTGCCATGAGATGAGTGTGCCCAATGATGCTTGTTTTTCAAAACCTAGTGTCATATGGTTTTCGTCGGGTCCATCGTCGGACTCCGTCCTCGCCCGAAGGGTCTGTGCCATGACATCGCCGTCTGATTCCCCGCTGAGCCCCGCCGATCCTGCGCTCGTCGCAGCATCCGCGCCCATGACCGAGAACACGTTCATGGTGTCGGCATCCGGTACCGATGACCCGCCGCCGCCGGTCAAGGGCCTGCGCCGCCTGATGTGGTGGATCATCCCCGCCAACCTCGGCATCTTCATGCTCTGGGGTGCAATTCCCGGCATCCTGCTGCCGCAGCAGATCACGGTGCTCTTCGGTGAGGCGGACAAGGTTGCCAACCTCGCGATCGCCTCGACGATCGGCGCTTTCGCCGCAATGGTGGCCCAGCCGATCGCTGGTCAGATCTCGGACCGAACCCGCACGCGGTTCGGCCGCCGGGCGCCGTGGATGGTTATCGGCGCTCTCGCAGGCTCGCTCGCCCTCGTCGGGCTCGCTTTCGCGAACTCGTTCCTCGGTGTCGTCATCGCGTGGACGCTCGTGCAGATCAGCTTCAACTTCGCACAGGGGCCGCTATCAGCGGTCATGCCCGACCGGGTGCCGGTCGCTCGTCGCGGGACCTTCGCCGCGCTCACCGGCATCGGGCTCATGGTGGGTGCCCTGGGTGGCTCAATCCTCGGCGCGTTCTTCTACAACAGCGTCACCGTCGGGTACATCGCTTTCGCCGTGTTCGCCCTCGTAATGCTGATCCTGTTCGTGGTGTTCAACCCGGACTACTCCAGCCGCGACATCCGACCCGAGCCGTTCAAGCTCGGCGACTTCCTCCGCACGTTTTGGGTCAACCCGATCGCCCATCCCGACTTCTTCTGGGCGTTCACCGGCCGCCTCCTGCTTTACACGGGTTACTTCGCGGTAACCGGGTATCAGCTGTTCCTTCTAACCGACTATTTCGGGGTTGAGTCGCCCGAGACCGTCATTCCACTTCTTGGTCTCCTGAGCCTCGTGGGCATTCTGATTTCCACCGTGGTATCCGGGCCGCTTTCGGACCGAATCGGACGCCGCAAGCCTTTCGTGTTCGCTTCCGCTGCGGTCGTGAGTCTCGCCTTCCTTCTCCCGTGGTTCTGGCAGGACCTCACGGCGTGGTTCATCATGACCTTCATCGCTGGCTTTGGCTTCGGAATGTTCCAGGCCGTCGATACGGCGCTCATCAGCCAGGTGCTCCCCTCCGCGAAGTCGTTCGCGAAGGACCTGGGTGTCGTGAACATCGCCGCGACGCTGCCGCAGACTCTCGCGCCCGCGGTCGCCGGCGCAATCGTGTTGACAGTCGGATACCAAGGCCTGTTCCCCGTGGCGATCGTTCTCGGCGTCCTGGGCGCGCTCGCCGTCTGGCCGATCCGGTCCGTCAAGTAGCCGTTCGCCCCGGGGCAGGATCATCGCGCCCCGGGGCTCCGTCCCTCCCCTCGAAAGGAATCTCATGACCGACACCAACCGCATCGCCGCCGACGCAACCGTCGCCGATCTGACACTGGAAGAGAAGGCGTCGCTGACCAGCGGTCTGAACTTCTGGCACACCAAGCCGGTCGAGCGGGTCGGGATTGCCTCGATCATGGTCACCGACGGACCCCACGGCCTGCGCAAGCAAGGGGGAACCGGTGATCACCTCGGCCTCGGCTCGTCGGTTCCGGCGACATGCTTCCCGCCAGCCGTGGGCCTCGGCTCCTCGTGGGATGTCGAGCTTCTGGATCGGGTCGGTCAAGCCCTCGGCGCCGAGACATCCATCGAGGATGTCGCCGTCCTGCTCGGCCCCGGCATCAACATCAAGCGCTCGCCGCTGTGCGGTCGCAACTTCGAGTACTTCTCGGAGGATCCGCTGATTTCGGGCGTGCTGGGCGCCGCCTTCGTGAAGGGCGTCCAGTCGCAGGGAGTGGGCACCTCGCTCAAACACTTCGCCGCGAACAATCAAGAGACCGACCGGATGCGGGCAAGCTCCGACATCGACCCGCGGCCGTTGCGCGAGATCTACCTGCGCGGGTTCGAGCGGGTCGTGCGCGATGCCCAGCCGTGGACTGTCATGTGCTCGTACAACAAGATCAACGGCGTCTACGCCTCGGAGGACCCGTGGCTGCTCACGCGCGTGCTGCGCGACGAGTGGGGCTTCGAGGGCCTCGTCGTGTCGGACTGGGGTGCGGTCAACGAGCGGGTGAAGGGTCTTCCCGCTGGGCTCGACCTCGAAATGCCCTCCTCGAACGGGCGCACGGATGCCGAACTCGTCGCCGCGGTCCGCTCCGGCGAGCTCGATGAATCAGCGCTCGATGTCGCAGCGGGCCGCGTCATCGACCTCGTCCGTAAGGCCCGGGCCGGGGCGGGCACAGTGGCAGGACCGCTCGATGTCGACGCACACCACGCCCTCGCCCGCGAGGCTGCCGGTCGCTCGATCGTGCTCCTGAAGAACGAGGGCGGCATCCTGCCTCTGGCCAAGGACGCGAACCTTGCCGTCATCGGGGCGTTCGCCGAGAAGCCGCGCTACCAGGGGGCTGGCTCATCGCTGATCAACCCGACCCGCCTGGACACGGCGATCGAGCAGATCCGCGCGCTCGCGACAGGTGACGTCGCCTACGCTCCCGGGTTCTCGCTTGCTGCCGAGGTCGAGGAGGCCGAGGAGGTGCGCCTGCGCGACGAGGCGGTGGCCGTGGCATCCGCCGCCGAGGTCGTCGTGCTGTTCCTCGGGTTGCCGGCGCGCCTCGAGTCCGAAGGGTATGACCGGGACGACATCGATCTGCCTGCCGAGCAGCTTGCGGTGTTGGATGCCGTGCTTGCCGCGAACCCGAACGTCGTCGTCGTGCTCTCCAACGGTGGGGTCGTCGCCCTTCCCTTCGCGAACGAGGTTCCCGCGATCCTCGAGGGGTGGCTCCTCGGTCAGGCCGGCGGTGGGGCGACAGCCGACGTGCTGTTCGGTGACGTGAACCCGTCGGCCAAGCTCACCGAGACGATCCCGCTGCGGCTGTCGGACACCCCGGCGTACTTGGATTTCCCGGGGGAGTTCGGCCACGTCCGCTACGGCGAGGGTCTGTTCGTCGGCTACCGCTGGTACGACGCGCGGAACCTCGAGGTTGCCTATCCCTTCGGTCACGGCCTGTCGTACACGACGTTCTCGTACACGGATGCCGCGGCCCGCGTCACCGAGACGGGAGATCTCGAGGTGACGGTCACCGTGACCAACACGGGTCAGCGCGACGGGCGCGAGATCGTCCAGGTCTACACCTCGCTGCCGGGGTCGGCGGTGCAGCGCCCGGTGCGCGAGCTGAAGGGCTTCGTATCGGTTGCGCTCGCTGCCGGTGAGTCCCGGGAGGTCGCGGTCGCGGTGCGCCGCGCGGACCTCGCCTACTGGGACATCCGACTCGATGGCTGGGTTGTCGAGGGTGGGGAATACGCCGTGGAGGTCGGGGCGTCGAGCCGCGACATCCGCAGCTCGGCGACGGTGACCGTCGAGGGAGACCCGGTGGCGGTCCCGCTGTCGCGTGAGTCGTCGCTCGGCGAAGTGATTGCACATCCGGTCGTCGGCCAGATGGTGCAAGCGGCGATACAGCAGATGATGGCGGGGATGGATGATCTCGAGTCCGTCATGCCCGAGGGCGTGTCGATGGACAAGATGATGATGTCGTTCCCCATCGGCCGGATGTCGATGATGGCCGGCGATCAGGTCAGCCCCGAGATGATCGACGGCCTGATCGCGATGGCGAACGCCCCGCAGCAGTAGGCGCCTGCGGCCGCCCTCACGAAGGTAGGCAAAATCCCCGGGGTAGGACGTTTGGTGAACCAATCGTCCTGCCCCGGGGATTTGTCCTACCTCGGCGAGATGGGGGGCGGGAGCGGATGCTGGCGCGGTAGCGCGAATGCCGGTGCGGGCATGCGCCGGGCCCTCGCGAAGGTAGGCGAAATCCTGAGGGTAGGACGTTTGGTGAACCATTCCTCCTGCCCCGGGGATATGTCCTACCTCGGCGAGATGGGTGGGGCCCGCGTCAGCGGTCACGGTGGGCGCCGACCGAGGGCTGCACTGTGAAGATGCGCGGTGCGCGGAACCCGGATGCCGAGAACGCGGCGGTCACGGCATCCGTCACCGCGTCAAGCCGGTCGCGGGGGACGAGCGCGATCGCTGCGCCGCCGAAGCCTCCGCCGGTCATCCGTGCGCCGATCGCGCCACCCGACATGGCCGCTTCGACAGCCGTGTCCAGCTCGGGAACCGAGATCTCGAAGTCGTCGCGCATCGACGCGTGCGAGGCCAGCAGGAGTTCGCCGATGGCGCGCGGGCCGCTCTCGCGCAGGACGCGCACGGTCTCGAGCACGCGCGCGTCCTCGGTGACGACGTGACGCACCCGGCGGAAGGTCACCTCGTCCATGACGGAGGCCGCCCGCTCGAGGTCGCCCGGGGCCAGATCGCGCAGCATCGCGACATCCATCGCCGCAGCACCCTGCTCGCAGGATGCCCGGCGCTCGCGGTACCCGCCCGTGGAGTGGGCATGGGTCACGAGGGTGTCGATCACGAGGACCTCCAGGTCCGCGGGTTCCAGCCCCAGGGGCACGATCTCGGTGGCGAGCGTGCGGCAATCGAGAAAGACCGCGGCATCGGCTTCGCCGAGCATTGACGCGGTCTGGTCCATGATTCCCGTGGGCGCTCCCACCGCCTCGTTCTCGGCGGTACGGCCTACGCGCGTGAGGTCCTTCGCACTGAGTTCAGCGCCCCACAGCTCACTCAGGGCCACGGCGACGGCGCACTCGATGGCGGCGGATGACGAGAGCCCTGCGCCGACGGGAATCGAAGACGCGATCGCGAGGTCGAGCCCCTGCGGGTTCGCGGCCTCGCCGGCGGCGTGCAGCAGGGCCCACGCGACCCCGAGTGGGTAGGTCGTCCATTCGGGGACGGATGCCGGTGCGGGAGTCTCGAACAGCGCGTCGAGCTCGGCGATGGCCACGGAAGCACCGGACTCGTCGAAGCTCGAGCGAACCCGCAGGACACCGTCCGTGCGCGCGGCGACGGCGACCGCCGTGCGGGCATCGATCGCAAACGGCAGCACGAAGCCGTCGTTGTAGTCGGTGTGTTCGCCGATGAGGTTCACGCGCCCGGGAGCAGACCAGACGCCGAGCGGGGCGGCATCCGTCATCTGGCCGAGCAGAGCCAGGGCACCCTCCTGCGGATCGATGGTGCTCACAGCTGGACCCCCTCGATGGCCTCGCGCAGGCGGTCGGCGGCGGCCTCGGGCGGGATGTCGCCGATCCAGGCGCCCATCGCAGCCTCCGAGCCGGCGAGGAACTTGAGCTTGTCGGCGGCACGCCGGGGAGAGGTAATTTCCAGATGCATCCGCACGCTGTCACGCGCGACGTTCACGGGAGCCTGATGCCAGGCGGCGATGTACGGAGTCGGGGTCTCGTAGAGTGCGTCGATGCCGCGCAGGAGACGCAGATAGATGCTGGCGAGTTCGTCGCGTTCGGCATCCGTGGACTCCGCGAAGTCGGGGACGTGGCGGTGCGGCATGAGGTGCACCTCGATCGGCCAGCGGGCGGCGAACGGGACATAGGCGGTCCAGTGCTCGCCGGCGAGGATGACGCGGCCGCCCTCCCGCTCGAAGTCGAGCACGCGCTGTATCAGATCGGGTGAGGTGCGAGAGATGTTCTCGAGCAGACGACGAGTACGCGGGGTGACATACGGGTAGGCGTAGATCTGTCCGTGCGGGTGGGGGAGCGTGACGCCGATCGCCTCACCGCGGTTCTCGAACGGGAACACCTGCTCGACGCCCGGGAGGGCAGATAGCGCTGCGGTGCGGTCGGCCCACGCTTCGATGACCGTGCGGGCACGGGTGACCGACTGGGTTCCGAACGATCCGGTGTGCTCGGGGCTGAAGCAGACGACCTCGCAGCGTCCCACCGAGGTTCGCACGCTGCCAAGGCCGAGGGCATCGAGATCATCGAGACCGCGGGGCGGGTTCGATGCTTCCGGTGCGTCGCCGTGAGCCTCGGTGAGGGCCGGGCCGAACGAGGGCGAGCGGTTCTCGAAGACCGCAACGTCGTAGCGCGACGGGATCTCGGACGGATTCGTCGGCGTCTGCGGGGCGAGGGGATCCAGCTCTGCCGGCGGCAGGAAGGCGCGGTTCTGCCGCGCGGCGGCGATCGAGATCCAGTCGCCGGTCAGGATGTCCTGGCGCATCGTGGCTGTTGCCGGGCGCGGATCGAGCGTTCGCTGATCGATTCCGCGATCAGCACCGAGCGTCGTATCGGGATCGTCGTAGTAGAAGAGGTCTCGCCCATCGGCCAGCGTGGTGTCCCGTCTGACGACACCGGCGCCGAGGGTTATCGGTTCCCGAAGCATGTTCACGATAACACGCTAATGCTCGGGCGTGATATCGTCAACATTGGAGGGCCCAATGACCCAGCAACGACGCGCATCCATGGCCGATGTCGCGGAACTGGCCGGGGTGTCGACGCAGACTGTATCGAGGGTTGCCAACGGCAGCCCGCGCGTCGACCCCGTGACGCGCGCGCGTGTCGAGGCGGCGATGGCCCAGGCCGGCTATCGAGTCCACCGAGCCGCCCGGGCGCTGCGCACCGGCCGCACCGGAGTCGTCGGGGCCGTCGTGTCGACCCTCGCCACGGTCGGTAACTCCATGCTGCTCGAGGCCGTCGTCGATGAGGCATCTGCGCGCGGCTATGCCGTCGCCGTCGCACGTATCGGCGAGGGTGGCCCAGCCGAGGCCTTCGAGCGGCTCCGCGATCAGGGCGTGGATGGGGCGATCGTCGTCAATGAGGCCTCAGCGCTTCTTCGTCAGAGCGAGCTGCCCACCGACCTGCGTCTGGCTGTGGTCGATTCACCGCCCGACGACCGGTACGCGGGGGTGGAGACCGCCCACGCTGCTGGTTCAGCGGCCGCGACGACGCACCTTCGTGAACTCGGGCACCGTGTCATCGCCCACATTGGCGGGCCAGAGTCGTCGTATGCCGCCGCCGAACGTGAGCGCGGGTGGCGTGAGACTCTCGCGGCTGCGGGTCTGAAGCCAGGCGCGCTGTTGCGCGGCGCGTGGGACTCGGCATCCGGCTACCGGGCAGGTCTGGAGCTTCTCGCGAACCTCGACGCCAGTGATCCCGTGACGGCGGTTGTCGTCGCGAATGATCAGATGGCGCTCGGCGTCCTGCGGGCGGCATCCGAACTCGGCATCCTTGTGCCCGAACAACTGAGTGTCGTCGGATTCGACGATGTCGCGGATGCCGCGAATTTCACCCCCGCACTCACTACGGTGCGTCAGCGATTCGATCTGCTCGGTCAGCGTGCGGTAGCTGCGGTGCTCGACGGCGCAGAAGCTGGGTCCCGCGCGGTGATCGAGGCGCCGCTGGTCGTGCGCGGTAGCACTGGCGCGCCCTTCGTGCAGCCTGCCTAACGGGTGCCCGCGCGCTCAGAGCGCGTTCTGACGGGCTTCCCAGCCCGTACGCACCATCTCGTCGATCGAGTAGCGCATCTGCCAGTCGAGGTCGCGGGCAGCCAGCTCGCCGGTCGCGACGATCCGGTCGGGATCGCCGGGGCGGCGCGGGCCGATCTCGGGGGTGAAGGAGATCCCGGTGACCCGAGCCATGGCGTCCATGATCTCGCGCACCGAGAGGCCGTTCTGCGATCCGAGGTTATAAGCGGCCTCGATCGGCTCGCCCGCGATCAGGCGCTGTGCAGCGGCGACGTGGGCTGCGGCGATGTCGCCGACGTGCACGTAGTCGCGCACGTTCGTGCCATCGGCGGTGTCGTAGTCATCGCCGTTGATGCGCGGTGTCTCGCCAGCGATGAGCTTCTCGAACACGATCGGGAACAAATTGTGCGGGCTCGTGTCGTACACCGTCGGGTCTGCCGAGCCCACGACGTTGAAGTATCGCAGCGAGGTGTGTTGCAGCGGGGCGTCGGTGTCGGCCGTTGCGCGTGCCTGGTCGGCGATGAGCCATTCCCCGATGAGCTTGGACTCGCCGTAGGGGGAGGCTGGGCGCTTGGGCAGATCCTCAACCACGAGCGGCACGTCCGGGGTGCCGTACACCGCGGCGCTGGACGAGAACACGATCTTGGTCACCCCTGCCGCAGCCATCGCCTCGAGCACCACGCGGGTGCCCTCGACGTTCTGGTGGTAGGTGTGCAGCGGGCGGGTGACCGAGACTCCCGCGTACTTGTAGCCGGCGACGTGGATGACGCCCTCGACGTCGTGCTCGCGGAGGGTCTGCTCGACCAGCTCACGGTCCAGGATGGAGCCGCGCACGAAGGGCACTCCCTCCGGCACGAAACCGGCATGTCCACTGGAGAGGTCGTCGATCACGACGGGCGACAGGCCCGCGGCCGATAGGGCGCGGACGACGTGGGCACCGATGTATCCGGCACCGCCGGTGACAAGCCAGCTCATGCTTCCCATCCTGTCAGGTTCGCTCTCACTCCTCGGCGGGGCCGAGGAGAGCGGTGGTCGGTGAACCGCGCTGTCGCGGTGTCGGCAGCATCCAGCGTGAGGATCACCAGTTCGTTGCTGCCCGCGCGGGTCGCAGGCCCCGGCACGTAGAGCGGGTGCTCCTCATCTTTGTGCTGCTGCAACGACTGGTCACGACGAAGCGAGAGTGAGGCGGCTGGGTGGGCTCGTTCTGCGGCGGGTCCACCCAGCCCCTACGATGTGGGCATGCGGGACCTCTGGGCGAGCCTCTTTCGCCTCGACCCGCTGACCGTGCCGGCGCTTCCTCGAGCGCTGCGAGCTGCCCTGGCCCTCGGCCTCCCCATCGCCATTGCGGCGATGCTGGGCGTGCCGCACCTCGGATACAGTGCCGCGGTGGGCTCGTTCGCCGCCTTGTACGGCGGTGCGCTCCCGGCGCGAGAGCGCGCCAAGGCGGTGCCCTTCATCGCCGCCGGTCTCGTGGTGGCGGCAGCCCTCGGGGTCGGCGTGGGGTGGTCGCGTCCGCTCACGGTGATCGCCCTTGCGGGCGTCGCGATCGTCGCGGCCGCCCTCGTCTACGGCTTTTCGGTGGGACCACCCGGAGTCATGTTCTTCGTCCTGGTCTACGGCATGTTCGCCCACATCCGGGCGATCTCGACCGAGATCGTGGCTCTGCAGTCGCTCGGCGCGCTCGCCATCGGAAGCGTGCTGACGTATGTCATCGCGATCCTGCCGGTCTTCGAACGGCGACCTGATGCACCGACCCGTCAGCTGCGGGAGGTCCTTCCCCGCTCAGGATGGGATGACACGGCGCGGCTGCTGTTCGAGCGAACGGTCATCGTGGCGCTGGTGGGTTCTGCCGCTGGCCTGCTCGTCGATCCGGTCCGGGCCTACTGGATCGTCGCCGCCGGGGTCACTGTCGTCGGGATCTCGGCGGCTCGCACGGCGATCGTCGGTCGCGGCATCCATCGCATGATCGGAACCGTCCTCGGGGCCGGACTCTATCTGCTGCTCGTCCTCTTCCCGTGGCAGCCGCTGGGGATCGCGGTGCTGCTGGCGGTGCTGCAGTTCGGAATCGAGCTCGTCGTGGCTCGCAACTACGCGCTCGCGCTCGTGCTGATCACGCCGCTAGTGCTCGTGCTGACGGGGGCGGCAGCGGGAGAGTTCGGCTCGGTGGCGATCGCCGGCGAACGGGTCGTCGACACGATCGTCGGGTCAGCGCTGGCGGTGGCCGTCAGCTTCGTGCCGCTTCGGGCGTTCCGCAGGGCGGCCTAGGAACCGAGGGCCGCAGACACGACGGCGCGCGCCTGCTCCTGCACCTCGCGCAGGTGCTCTTCGCCCTTGAGTGACTCGGCGTAGAGCTTGTAGACGTCTTCTGTGCCTGAGGGGCGCGCAGCAAACCACGCGCTCTCGGTCTGCACCTTGAGGCCGCCGATCGCAGCTCCGTTGCCGGGCGCGTGCGAGAGTTTCGCGGTGATCGGTTCGCCGGCGAGCTCGGTAGCGGTCACCGACTCGGGGGAGAGCTTCGCGAGCGTCGCCTTCTGGGCGGGAGTGGCCGGCGCATCAACCCGCTGGTAGGCGGAGGAACCGAACTGTGCCTCGAGCTCGGCGTACCGCTGCGACGGGGTCTTGCCGGTGACGGCGAGGATCTCGGCTGCGAGCAGGCACAGCAGGATGCCGTCCTTATCGGTGGTCCACACCGACCCGTCCTTCCGCAGGAACGACGCACCAGCCGACTCTTCACCGCCGAACGCGACCGATCCGTCGAGCAGGCCCGGCACGAACCACTTGAACCCGACCGGCACTTCGTAGAGGTCGCGGCCCAGGGCGGCGACGACACGGTCGATGATCATTGACGAAACGAGGGTCTTGCCGACTGCGGCATCCCCGGGCCAGCCGTCACGGTGCGAGAAAAGATAGTCGATCGCGACGGCAAGGTAGTGGTTGGGGTTCATGAGTCCGGCATCCGGGGTCACGACGCCGTGCCTGTCGGCGTCGGCGTCGTTGCCGGTGAGGATGTCGAACTCGTGGCGCTTCGCCACCAGCGAGGCCATGGCGGACGGGGAGGACGGATCCATGCGGATCTTCTCGTCCCAGTCCAGCGTCATGAAACGCCACGTCGGGTCGACATCGGGGTTCACGACGGTGAGGTCCAGGCCGTAGACCTCGGCGATCAGCGCCCAGTACTCGACTGACGCTCCGCCCAGCGGATCCGCCCCGATCCGCACGCCAGCGCGGGCGATCGCGCTGACATCGATGATGTTCTCGAGGTCTCGCACGTAGACGTCGCGGAAGTCGTAGGAGCCGATGCGCTCGCCGTCCATGTCGGCAAAGCGCACCCGCTTCACGCCCTCGAGCCCCGCGGCGATGAGCTCGTTGGCGCGGTTCGCGATCCACCCCGTCGCGTCTGTGTCGGCGGGACCGCCGTGCGGCGGGTTGTACTTGAACCCGCCGTCGCGGGGCGGGTTGTGGGACGGGGTCACGACGATGCCGTCGGCGCGCGTCGGGTCGTCGGTGGCCTTGCCGCGGTTGTAGGTGAGGATCGCGTGGCTGAGTGCCGGGGTCGGCACCCAGGAGTCGCGCGAGTCCACGCGCACGCCGACGCCGTTGGCCACCAGTACCTCGATGGCACTGCGCTCGGCGGGGCGGGACAGGCCGTGCGTGTCGCGGCCCAGGAACAGGGGCCCGGCGATGCCGTTCGCCGTCCGGTAGTCCACGATCGCCTGCGTCGTGGCCAGGATGTGGACCTCGTTGAAGCTCGTCGACAGCGATGAACCGCGGTGGCCGCTGGTGCCGAACGCGACCCGCTGCTCGGGTACGGCAGGGTCGGGGACGCGTTCGTAGTAGGCGGCGATCAGTTCGTCGATGTCGATGAGGTCGGATTCTTCGGCTGGCAGACCTGCGCGGCTCATGAACACAGTCTGTCATCCGTGCGGGCGCACGCAATGCCCCCAGGTGTGGGGGCGGCCAGCGCGCAGCAGAGCCGCAGGTCTAGGCTGGGTTGCCGTGAGCGACGAGCCCGAAGCTACCCGCCGGACCTACAGTTACCTCGGACCCGCGGGGACCTTCACCGAAGCAGCCCTGGCGCAGGTGCCAGAAGCTCGGGGCCAGATCTGGCGCCCGGTCCGAAACGTCGGCGAGGCGCTCGCCGATGTCGTCGAGGGCCGGTCGGATGCCGCGATGATCGCCATCGAGAACTCGGTTGACGGCGGCGTATCGACGGCGCAAGACGCCCTCGCGACGATGCCCGGGCTGCGGATCGTCGGCGAGTACCTCGTTCCGGTTGAGTTCGTGCTGGTCGGGCGGCCCGGCACGCGGCTTGAGGATGTGTCGCTTGTGGCTGCGCATCCCGTTGCCTACGCCCAGTGCCTGCGGTGGCTCACGGCTACCCTGCCCGCCCATGCGCACATCCCGGCAGCGTCGAACGTCGCCAGCGCTGTCGGGCTGATCGACGGTACGTCGGATGCGGATGCCGCAATCGCCGCTCCCGGCATCCTGGAACACCTCGAGGTCGAGCTGCTTGCCGAGGGTATCGGCGACAATGCCGAGGCCGTCACGCGGTTCGTGCTGGTCAGCCGGACCGTCGCGCCGCCCGAACCGACCGGCGCCGACAAGACCTCGCTGATCGCCGAGCTGCCCGATGACCACCCCGGTGCGCTGCTGGAGATGCTCGAGCAGTTTGCGACGCGCGGGATCAACCTGAGCCTGCTTGCCTCCCGGCCCATCGGAGACGCGCTGGGTCGCTATCGATTCGTCATCGACGCCGACGGGCACATCATGGATGAGCGCATGGCCGATGCCCTCCTGGGACTGCGACGTTTCAGTCCCAAGGTGATCTTCCTCGGCTCCTACCCCCGCGCTGACCACGCGATCATCCGTTACCCCGACCGGTACTCCGATGACGTGTTCGTCGAGGCCCGCGACTGGTTGCGCGGGCTGCTCTCGGGCGAACCCGACCGCTGAGGCCCGCGATGGACATCCTGGTGAGTGTCGCGGCGTGGGTCGCGGTCATCCTGCTGCTGGTGCTCGTCGGGTTTCAGGTAGCGCTCGCAGTGGGGGTGCCGTGGGGCAAGGCGGCCTACGGTGGCGCATCGGCGACGCTCGAGCCACGGCTTCGTATCGCCAGCGGCATAGCGGCGGTGGTCTGGGCACTCGTCGCGTGGTTCTTCCTGTCCCTTGCAATCCCCGCTCTCGCGGGGCCGGTGCCTGACTCGTGGAACATCGTTGTGCTGTGGGTGCTCGTGGGGCTGTTTGCGATCGCGACCGCGATGAACGGAATCTCACGGAGTCGCATCGAACGTGCGATCTGGACGCCCGTTTCTGCCGTGCTCCTGGTGTGCGCGTTGGTGATCGTCTTTCGCATCATCGGCGCCTCGACCATGGCCGGTTAGTCAGCGCGCGTTCTTGACCGTCTCGTAGGCGGCCAGCGCCGCGTCACGTGTGGCCTTGAGGTCGACGATCGGCTCGGGCGCATCCTCACCGGCGTGCTCGGGAGCCCACCGGCCCACGTAGGCTCCGTCGGGATCGAACTTGGCGGCCTGCAGCTCCGGGTTGAAGATGCGGAAGTAGGGTGCGGCGTCGGCGCCGGAGCCGGCCACCCACTGCCAGCCGAACGGGTTGGATGCGGCATCCGCATCCACGAGGGTGTCCCAGAACCACTGCTCGCCCTTACGCCAGTCGATCATGAGGTTCTTGGTGAGGAAGGATGCCGTCACCATCCGGACGCGGTTGTGCATCGTTCCGGTGTGCCAGAGCTCGCGCATCCCGGCATCCACGAGCGCGACACCGGTGCGCCCGCGCTGCCAGGCCTCCAGTCGGGCCGGGTTCAGCCGCGGCCAGGGGAACGCGTCGAACTCGGAGCGCCAGTTCTTGGTCGCAAGGTCGGGGAAGTGGAAGAGGACGTGCCAGGCGAACTCGCGCCAGCCGACTTCGGCGAGGAACTTCTGTGCCGCGTTCGCGTGAGGCCCCCCTGCGTGGCGCGCCCGTGTCTGATGCCAGATCTCGTGCGGGCTGATCTCGCCCCACCGCAGGTGCGGGGAGAGGCGGGAGGTCACGGCGCGGTCGGGCCGGTCACGTTCTGCCGCGTAGTCGGGCAGATCGTCGGCGAGGAACGCTTCGAGCCGGGCGTGAGCTGACGCCTCGCCCGGCTCCCACGTCTCGCGGAAACCCTCGGCCCAGTCGGGGTCGGTGGGTAGGAGCTGCCAGTCGCCCACGTCGTCGCTGTCGATGGCGGGTCGGGCGCCGCGTGCCCCTGTGGGGGCAGGAAGCGGCTCGCGCGGTTCGGGGAGTGCCAGGCACGCCTTCCAGAACGGCGTGAAGACACCGTACTGTGTGCCCGACCCGGTACGGACAGTCCACGGTTCGAAGAGCAGGTTCGCGCCGAACGAGCGCACATCGAGCCCGGCATCCCGCAGCTGGGACTTCAGCTGGGCATCGATGTCGCGCTCGGGAAGGCCATAGCGTCGGTTCCAGTAGATCGCGTCAGCGCCGATCTCGGCGACGAGCTCGCGGATCATCTCGCCCGCGGCTCCTCGCCGCAGGATGAGAGTGATGCCGAGCCCGTGCAGCTCGCCCTCGAGGGCGCTCAGGCTGTGGTGCAGCCACCAGCGGCTGGCGCCGCCGAGGGGTCGGATGCCGGGGGACTGCTCGTCGAGGACATACACCGCAACGATCGGTTCGCCCCGCTGCACAGCCTCGTGAAGAGCGGGGTTGTCACCGATCCGCAGGTCGTCTCGGAACCAGACGATCGTGCGAGAGGTCACCCTGGGATGCTAGCCGCGTCCGAGTACCGTAGGGCCCGATCGTGCGGTATTCAGCGGCGGAGATTACGCTGCCGCGAGCAGGTCGAGGGTTCGAAGGCGGGCGGGTGCGGCATCCATCGGGTCGCTGTCGTGTGCTGCGGCGACCGGCGAGATCATGACCTCATCTACCTGCCACCGTGTCGCGAACTCCCGCAGTCGCTCGGTCACGGCGTCCGGTGTGCCGATGAACCAGCGCTCAGCCGCCCACAATTCCAGAGGTGCCGCCAGGTGGTCGGCTGCCTCGGCGGCGTGCGCCTGTTCCACGGTCTCTAGTGCTGTCAGCGGCCGTCCGCCGCGAAGCCGCGCCATCATCCGCACCTGAGGGAGGGCGAGAGCGTGGGCTTCGGCATCCGTGTCGGCGACGACGACGTTTGCCGTGAGGAACGTCCTCGGGGCGTCGCCGTCTGTTGCTGGTCGGAACTGCGAGCGGTACAGGTCGAGTGCTCGTTCGAGGCCGTCACCGGAGAAGTGGTTGGCGAAGACGTAGGGAAGACCCATGGATGCCGCGAGCTGCGCCGAGTAGTCGCTGGAGCCGAGCAACCAGACTTCGGGAGCAGCGGTTGCCGCAGGGGTTGCGCGGACGGCGTACTCCTGGCCGGAGGTGAAGCGTAGGCTCGCGCCTTCGGGGGAGGCAAGGGCGAGGATGTCGCGGATGTTGTCGGGAAAGCGGTCGACGTCGCTCGTGGTTCCGGACTGTCGCAGGAGTTGCGTGATGACGGGGTCGCTTCCGGGTGCGCGACCGATGCCGAGGTCGATGCGTCCCGGGGCGATCGCTTCGAGAGCGGCGAATTGTTCTGCGACGACGAGCGGCGAATGGTTGGGGAGCATGACACCTCCCGAGCCAAGGCGGATGCGGGAGGTGCGTGCCGCGGCTGCTGCAACGAGGACCGGCGGGGTCGTCGACGCGACGGCCGGCATGTTGTGGTGCTCGGCGAACCAGTAGCGCCGGTACCCGAGTCGGTCGGCCGCATCGGCGGTGGCGAGCGAAGCTGTTACCGCCTGTGCGCTGGTCTGCCCGGTGCGGACCGGCACGAGGTCGAGGACGGAGAGGGCAAGCGGTGTGGCAGACATCGTTCCATGCAACGCCGGGTGGCTTGATCCCATTCCGGTGCGTCAGAAAGGTGCGGGTTCGCGCGGGTCGTCTGGTGTGAAGTGCACGGAGACGGGCGGCGGATGGTCCGTGTAGATCCGGCCGGTCGGCGAGGTGAACCGGAGGATGCCGCCCTCGAGTTGCTGCACCTGCCAGGCCGTGAACTGCTTCATCGAATGATGTCGCTGACAGAAATGGCAGAGATTCCCGTGCTCGGTCTTGCCACCCTTGGCGTAGTCGTCGTTGTGGTCGACCTCGCAGCGGACGGCAGGAACGCGGCATCCGAGTGTCCGACAGTGTTGATCCCGGGCCCGAAGCCAGCGATCGAGCGCCGCGGGCCTGGCATACCCGTCTGCTGCCAGCACGGTGCCGCTGACCGGGTGGGTGACCAACCGCTCCCACCAGGTCGAGCCGGCGGCGAGCTCACGCGCCGTCTCGGGGTCGATGGGAGAGTGCCCGACGAGGTCGGCGGGTCCGGCGGTGTCGATGTCGGTCAGGGCGAGCGCGGGGATGACGATCTGCACCTTCGCCCGGATCGCGCCGAGCGGGCCTTCTCCGTCACCGGCGGCAGGGTCGACAACGGGCGAACCAGCGAGCAGCAGCTGCGCGAACAGATCGGCCCGGATCTGATCCATCGTGCGGGCATCGCCGGTGAAGACGTTCCCGTGAACGTTGGGCCCCTCCTCAGGGGCAGCCGGGCTTGGCCGCGAATCGATGACTGCGCGCGCCATCTGGGTCAGCCGGTCGTCGATGCCGACAGCGATCACGGTCGGCACCGGCGCGCAGACCTCGCTCATTCCGTCTGACAACGGCCTGATCCGCACGGCGCGCCCTTCGCGTGCATCCTGGTGGCGCTCCTGCGGCGTGCGGGGGTGCATGCGCTCGGCGAGGATCATGACAGCGGCGCGAACCCGGTTCGCCGAGTCGGTCAGGCATCGTTCGGTGGCCAGCCGGTCGAATTCGGCGCGCACCTCGGCGGGAAGCGGGGCGCCAGCCTCGACGACGAGGGTGACGTGCTGACGGGTGATCGCCGCGGTCTCGCGTGCCGCGAGCAGGGTGGGGTAGTCCTCGACGAGCTGAACGGCGTCATTGATCTGGCGCTGCATCGACCGGTCACTGACCCGCGAGGCGGCGCCCAGTTCCAGCGCGATCGACCGCAGCGCCATGTCGTGGGCGCGCACCTTGGCCGTCTGGCCCATCGCCTGCTTCCGCGCCAACTGGCCGGCGCGAGCGAGGACTCGCACGCGAGCTACCTCTTCGCGAGCTGCCCGAACCTCGACGTCTTCGAAGTCGGAGACGATCTGGCACAGGGCGCCGAGGTCGGCATCCGTGTACCCGATCACCGGCCCGATCGACCGGTCACCGTTCCCGACATTCGAAGACATGTTCTAATGATGACAGCACCCTCCGACATTGAGTCGGTTGCGCGGGCCATCCTCGAACCGCGATACGAACCCGCGTCTCACGCTCCGCTGATGTCGTGACCGGCGGGGATCGCAATGACGAGACCCTTCTGCTCGACGCGGCACTCGATCCGCACGGCCTCGCCGAACTCGTCCCCATCGAGCTGCACCGGCTGGGCAGCCTCGGGCATGATCTCGACGGTCGTCCCGCGGGAGTAGACGATGGCGTTGTCAGCGGTCCGCAACTTCAAGAATGCCCGGCTGCGATGGAAGTGACGGCGAAGGAACCCGTTGATCCATGCGACCCTGCGCCACACGAAGAACCAGCCGAAGAAGCCCTTGGGTTGGATGACCGCGACATCCAACTGTCCATCGGCGACCGACGCCTCGGGGATGAGCGACAGGCCAGCGGGCAGTGACCCGCAGTTGGCGAACAGCACACTCTGCACGCGGGCGGTCCGCATCCGCTGTCCCGACACTTCGTACAGGATGCGGAAGGGCTTTGCACTCCACAGGGATCGAGCTGCTCCGTCGACGTAAGCGATCCACCCGAGGCGCTTCTTGAGATCACCGTTCGTGTTGGCGATCATCGCGGCATCCATACCCATGCCGCCCATCACGACGAACGCGTGCTCGTGGCGCGACCCGTCGGCGCGCCGCAACTCCGCGATACCGACATCGATGGTCTCGTGATCGCCCGAGAAGGTAGCTGTCACCATCGCGTCGGGAGGTGAGAGCGGTAGTTGCAGGTTACGCGCGAGAAGGTTCCCCGTTCCCGACGGCACGATCGTCAGGGGAACGCCAGTCCCGGTGAGCGCCTCGGCCACGGCCCGAACGGTGCCATCGCCGCCGGCAACGAGCACGGCATCCGCTCCGGCTTCCAGCGCCTCGCGGGTCGCGAGCTGACCGAGATCGTCGACTGTCGTTTCAAAGAAGAGCGGGAGTCCCCATCCGGCGGCGGCGGATTCGCGCTCGACGGATGCGCGGATGGCATCCTGATCGACCTTGATCGGGTTATAGACGAGAGCTGCCCGTTTGGAATCCCCCGGCTGTGCCTCGTGCCCGGCGGAATCGACGGGCGAATCGGTGCCGGGATCGTTGGTCGACGCGGCTTCCTCGTCGGATGCGGAAGCGTGCGTCATGCACACACGATAACCCTCTATGCGGGCGGAGCCAGTTCCAGGCGCTGTGACAGACTTATCGGGTGATCGATCCCGTGCTGCTTCGTGAAAATCCCGAGCTGGTCAAGCGCTCGCAGGAGGCTCGCGGGCACTCGTCCGAGACAGTGGATGCCGCCCTCGACGCCGACCGTGAGCGCCGCGCCGCCATTACGGCGTTCGAAGAGCTCCGCGCGGCCCAGAACGCCCACGGCAAGCGGGTCGCTCAGGCACCCAAGGATGAGAAGGCAGCGCTCGTCGCCGAAGCCAAGGAGCTGAGCGAGCAAGTCAAGCAGGCCCAGCAGCGCGTGACGGTCGCCGAAGAGGCCGCCGATGCAGCACTGTCACGCATCGAGAACATCGTGATCGACGGTGTTCCGGCTGGTGGCGAGGCTGACTTCGTGACCCTCCGCACGCACGGTGACCCGCGCACCTTCGACTTCACCCCGCGCGACCACCTCGAGATCGGCGAGATTCTCGGCGCCATCGACATGGAGCGCGGCACGAAGGTCTCGGGCAGTCGCTTCTACTTCCTCACGGGCGTCGGTGCGCGCCTCGAGCTGGCGATCATGAACCTCGCGCTCGACCGGGCCCTGCAGGCCGGGTTCACTCCCGTCATCCCGCCGACCCTCGTTCGCCCCGAGGTCATGCGCGGCACGGGCTTCCTCGGTGAGCACGCCGATGAGATCTATCACCTCGACGAGGACGACCTCTTCCTCGTCGGGACCAGCGAAGTTCCCCTCGCCGGGTACCACATGGACGAGATCATCGACTTCGCGAAGGGCCCCAAGCGCTACGCCGGCTGGTCGACGTGCTACCGGCGCGAGGCTGGGTCTTACGGCAAGGACACCCGCGGCATCATCCGTGTTCACCAGTTCAACAAGCTGGAGATGTTCGTCTACACGAGCCTCGAGGATGCCGAAGCCGAGCACCTCCGCCTCGTCGAGATGCAGGAACGGATGCTGCAAGACCTCGGCCTCGCGTACCGCGTCATCGATGTCGCCGCCGGTGACCTCGGATCGAGCGCCGCGCGCAAGTACGACGTCGAGGCGTGGGTCCCGACCCAGGATGCCTACCGCGAACTCACCAGCACGAGTAACTGCACGACCTTCCAGGCCCGTCGGCTCGACATCCGTCACCGCCCAGACGGTGGTAAGACACAGCACGTCGCGACCCTCAACGGAACGCTCGCGACCACACGCTGGATCGTCGCGCTGCTCGAGACGCACCAGCGCGAGGATGGATCCGTGACGGTGCCCGAGGTGCTGCGCCCATTCCTCGGCGGGATGGACGTCCTGGAGCCGGTCGCGTGACGGATGCCGGGGTGCCGCACACCGGAGAGGTGGAGGCGGTTCCCGAAGCGGATGCCGCCGAGATCGTTGAGGAACTCGCCGAAGAGACCGAACACCACCCCGGGAGCACGCCGCGGCTGCTGATCGCCCTCGATATCGATGGCACGGTGCTGCTCGAGGACGAGACCCTGAGCCCCGGCGTCGTCGAGGCGGTTGAGCACGCGCGCCTCGCCGGGCACGAGGTGATGCTCGCGACCGGTCGCTCGTGGGCGAGCACGCGCGGAGTCGTGCGCGTCCTCGAGATCGAACCCGACTACGTCGTGTGTTCGAACGGCACCGTCATCCTGAAGAAGATCGAGGGTGACGAGGTGCGCTACGAGCAGGTCCACACCGAGACCTTCGACGCGACCGAGGTCGTCACGTTGCTGCGTGAGCACCTGCCCGACGCGAAGTACATGGTCGAACTCGAAGACGGCAGCCGCCTCTATACCGAGGAACTCGACGACTGGAACCTGCTCGGCGCGCGCCGCGTCGCTTTCGACGAACTCACGCGCGAACCGGTCTGCCGCGTCGTCGTCGTCTCGCCCGATCACGCCGAGGGTGACTTCGTCGATCTCGTGGCGCAGGTCGGTCTGAACGAGGTCTCGTACGCGATCGGTTGGACCGCCTGGCTCGACATCGCCCCGCCGGGCATCGACAAGTCGACGGCGCTGGAGATGGTGCGCGAGTGGCTCGGCTTCGACCCGCACGAGGTGCTCGTGATCGGCGACGGTCGCAACGACGTGGGTATGTTCGCCTGGGCGCTTGAGAACGGCGGTCGTGCCATCGCCATGGCGCAGGGCCCGCAGGAAGTGCTCGACGCTGCCGGCGAGATCACGTCATCCGTTCACGAGGGTGGCGTGGCAGCGATCCTTCGCGCCCTCTGAGCCGCCGCGGCGCGAACGTCGCCTGGGTGGTCGGATAGAGTGGACGCCGTTCGATGGATGCCGCGCGCGGCGTCATCGGGAGGGTTGTCCGAGCGGCCGATGGACCTGGTCTTGAAAACCAGTGGGCAGCAATGTCCCGTGGGTTCGAATCCCACACCCTCCGCCATCGGAAGAGGCGTCGCCCGAAGGGCGGCGCCTCTTCCGATTCTCGGGCGCGGTGGGGAGGCCCACGCCGCCGGCAGAGAAGTGGGCTCGTCTTGTCGCATCCGGCGCCTATGGCGACAATGTGCGCCAGTCTTTGCCTCGGATGCCGACGATTCGCGCCCACCTCCGCCAGGCGCGCGACGCGTCGGGGTTCAGCCGATCTTCGTGAGGGAGATGTTCGTCGACCCCTCGGGGCTGGCGAACAGGCTCGCGCAGTTCGCGTCCACTGTGACCTGGGTGTCGTTCGCACCCGGTGTGTGGCGCAGCTGCAGCGGACCGAGCGGGCCCTCGGGCAACTGAACCGTGTACGACACGGTGCGGGACTCGCCCATGGGTAGCAGCAAGGTACGGCTCAGCCCTTCGTTCCCGTGGTCGACTCCCGAGCGGTCACGGAAGTACGAGTCCTGGTAGTCGCCGCGTTTGGGATCGGTCGACAGAATCTCGCCACCGGGCGGCGCGAAGAAGAGAACATCGAGCATCATCGTGCGGGGATCGATACCGCGATTCACGTTACGAAGCCCCAGCGTGTACTCGCTCTTGATGTCTTTGGTGATGCTGTTGTGGAGGTTCATCGACACGGTGATGGTGCGTTCGTCGACGTTGCAGGTGGCGTGCTGGTCGTAGGTCAGGTGATAGTTCAGCTTGCCGATGGAGTAGTCGTTGAAGTAGATGCCGAGCTGGGTGGCATCCGCGTTGTCTTCCCGCAGCGACGCGTCGAGGCCGTACTCGGTCGCGAAAGCTTCGAGGCCGGGGTCGTCGAACCACATCTGGATGCGGCCTTCGCTGGCGCTGCGCACTAACTGATCCCACATGGCGCCGAACTCCCAGTTGCCGCTGGTGAGCGCGCTGAACATCTTGGATGTCACCTCATTGAAGTAGGCGTCCATCGCGGCGTTGTCGGCACCGAACCTTTCGTACGGTTCGCTCATGAGCAGCGACGCCGTGTTCTCGGCCGTCACTTGCTCGCCCGAATCGAGAGTGAGAGGCCCGGTCGCCTCGATGAGGTGCGCAAGCACGATCGGGTCGATGGAGATCGCGCCATCGAACTCGGGCAGGTCTTCCCACTCGCGGGTCGCTTGGAAGAGCTCAACGGCGCGCGGGAACTCGGGCGTCATCGTGAAGTTCGATGACCAGCTCACGAGCTCGCGGGGGTAGAGAGACTTGACGTCGCGGGGGAGCGTGATCAGCGAGCCGTTGACGGTGTCGAACCCGAGCGAGGGAAGCCGCGAGTACATGAGGTCGACGCCGTTGTCTTGACCCACGAGCTCTGCCTGCCCGTTATCGACTTTGAGGATCAGCCAGTGAGCGACGCCACCGCCGGTCGCACGGATCTCGGCCGGGGTCTGGATCATGACCTGGTAGAGCATCGGCCCGTTGGCGCCCGCGGCCTGCAAGAGCGCGGGGAGGTTCTCTTGCGCAACCTTGAGGATCGGGATCGCCTGGTCGAGCAGTCCGACCATCTCGTCCATCGGCTCGTAGACGGCGGGCAAGACGTCGGTGCGGTCCATGGTCGCTGCGATGGCTGAGGCATCCTCGAACGACGAAATGATCGTCGGAAGCACCGTCTCGGCCTCGAGGAACGGTTGCAGGTTGATCCCGAGGCTGCCCTCGGCGCGCTGCTCGTCGACGTTCGCAGCTGACACCATGTTGACGACGGGTGGGATCGATTCGCTCGCGATCGTGTTCACGGCTTCGGCGACCGTGCGCACCGCGAGAACGTTGTTACCGATGCGAGGCAGCGTGGATGCCAGATCCCAGAGCGGACCGTTCGCGGTTTCGGATGCACGCTGGGTGCGAGCGACGATCTCATCGCCAGCCTGCTGGAGAGTGTCGGTGTTGCCCGACACAGCAGCCTCTGCCAGTCCACCCAGCTGCGACTTGACCGTCTCGAGGTCATCGCGCACCTCGAGCACCTGGAGCGCGAAGACGCCTCCCAGAATGACGGTTCCGACCAGGATCAGCCCGAGCGGACTGACTGCGATCCAGAACGTCCGCCATCCGCGCCGCCTGCGCGACGCTCCAGACTCGGGTGCGGCATGCCGAGCCAGCGGTCGGGCCGGGGTGCGCCGCGCCCGCGTCTCGCGGCGGGTCGTCGGCGGCTTCGGGGCGACGGATGACGCACTTGACCGGGCGCGTCGGGTGATGGCCTGCGAATCCGACGAATGGCCCTCGCTCAGGGCGGGTTGATCGCTTAGGGAGGGCTCGCCTGCCGGGACGGAATCGGCCTGCCGGTCGCCGTCAACGGTGGTCACGACCCTGATGTTACCGGTCCTATGTTGTGAGAAACCGAGCGCGGGCCGTGAAAGCCCGAACGGATGCTGAACATTGCATATGCGTCTCAGGAGCCGCGGTCAGCGACCGCACAGTGCATGTCCAGCGGCCATGGCATAACCTACCTTTCTTAAGGCGTCAGTTCTTCGGCTGTGCCAACACCCGACGTCCTAGAGGTCAACGACGTGTGACCGAAAAGGATCGCGCGTAGCCGGAGTCGAGCCACGCGTCGCACAGCCAGCGACCGAGGTGGGTTGCGACGGGCACCGGAAGGAACTTTGTGAGCAAGACAGCACCGCAGCGCGGCCGCCAGACGGTGGCCCGTCATGGGGCGCTGAGGTCGCCACATCCGTTCGCCGTCTTCGTGAAGGCGCTCAGCATTGTCGTTGCCGTGGTCCTCGTCTCCGGCACCGGAGTTGCCGCCTATACGCTCTACGATCTGGCGGCCAGCTACGCCACCGAGAACACGGTCGAGCTTGAAGATCAGGTCATCGTCCCGCCGGACATCGGCGCAATCGAAGGTGGCGTCAACCTGTTCGTGGCGGGCACGGATGCCTGTGAGCCCGAGTTCTCTGCGATCTTTGGAGACCGCTGCTCGGGCTCCGACGCCGCGGGTGAACTCAACGACGTCAACATGCTCGTGCACATTTCGGATGCGCCGCGTCGTGTGACAGTCATCTCGTTCCCGCGCGACCTGATGCTCCCTATCCCCGCGTGCGATCGTGGTGATGGCTCGACGTCATCCGCAATGAGCAAGCAGCCCCTCAACTCGGCCTTCTATGCCGGCGGCGGCGCGAACGGCGGGGGCCTGTCCTGCGTCGTGAAGACCATCTCGCAGTTGAGCGGCCAGAGCATTCCGTTCGCCGCGAAGGTCACGTGGGGTGGTGTCATCAACATCACCGACGCGATCGGCGGCGTTGACGTGTGTGTCCAGGGTGGCATCAGCGACCCGCTAGCTGGCCTCTATCTACCCGACGGCATCTCGACCGTCTCGGGAGCTCAGGCGCTCGCCTTCCTGCGTACCCGCAAGGGTGTCGGTGACGGCTCAGACCTCGGCCGGATCAGCAACCAGCAGCAGTACATGTCGAGTCTTGCGAAGAAGCTCGTGAGCGAGAACGTGCTGTCTGATCCGACGACCCTCTACCGGCTCGCGACCGTGGCGATCGACAACATCACGAAGAGCTCGAGCCTGACCAACCCGCTGACGCTCGTGCAGATCGCGCTCGCGATCAAGGACGTTCCCTTCTCAGACATCGTCTTCGTTCAGTACCCCGTCAACGGCGACCCCGACGACCCGAACAAAGTCGTGCCGAACTACGCCGCCGCCGACCAGCTCTGGGCGGCACTCGCGGCAAACGCGCCGATCGAACTCACCGGCAAGGCGGGTATGAACGGAAGCGTCGTCGATGTGACTCCCACCGAGGAGCCGGCTCCCGAGACCACAACCGACCCCAGTGCGACAGCCGCACCTACCGAAGCCCCTGCTCAGGAAGCCGTGGTTCTTCCGAACTCGATCACCGGCTCAACCGCAGCGCAGAGCACCTGCTCGGTCGGAAACCTCGGCTGACGGCATCCATTCGTCGCGGCGCACCGCAGCGGTTAGTATTGACGAGGTCATCCGCCCGATTCGGTCACGGATGCCTGGAGACGTCGCATAGTCAGGCCTAGTGCACCACCCTGCTAAGGTGGAGTCCCCTCACGGGGACCGAGGGTTCAAATCCCTCCGTCTCCGCTGGAAATCCCTGGTCAGAGCCTGTTTCTTCCGGCTCGCCAGGAGGCGTTGAGTTCAGCGTCCGAGGTTCGGACCGCGCCGAGTGTCCCGTGAGTGTCCCGACTTTCTGCCGAACTCCTCGGCAGCGGCGAGACGCCGCACATGGTCGCGGCGCTGACCTTCGCCGAGGACGTGCGCGTAGACCGCGAGGACGGTGCGTGCCTCGTCGCCTAGGTACTCCGCGACCTCGTGGACGGGCGTGCCGAGCCGCAGCCAGGTGGACGCGGCGTAGTGGCGCAGCGCGTGGCGGCGGAAGCCGAGCGGGAACTTGCGGACCACGCCGACCGAGAGCTGCCCCCCCTGCTGGTTGGTGAACAGGTAGTCGTCGGGCTGCTTGCCCGCGGCGTACTGACGGAAGATCGCCAGCGCCCGCGGCGACAGCGGCACCGGCCGAGTGCCGCGCGAGGACTTCGGGTTCTTCTCCTCGTAGCGGTCGGAGTGGGAACGCTCGACGTTGAGTTGCGCGAGTGGGACTTCTGAGAGCCAGCCCACCCGGGTCGCGCGCAACTCGCCCCAGCGCACGCCGGTCAGCGACATGAACTCGAACACGTCCGCGATGTCGCTGCGCCGCTGCCGCAAGGCGGCGAGCACTCCGGCGACTCGGCGCGGGGAGGGAATCTCGTTCGGGCTCACCGCGCGCTGGGCGACGCTGCTCAACTCGGGAATCTTCTTCATCGTCCGCACCGGGTGCGGCTGGTGCAGGTAGCCCTGCTCGTCCGCGTAAGTGAACAGCGCGCTCAGCGTCGTCTTGGCGCGGGCGACCGTCGCCGGTGCCTTCCCACCGCGCAGCTCGGCAAGCAGATGCTCCCGGATGTCCCCGGCCTGCACGGTGGCGAGCGACCGCCTCAGCAGCGAGGCGGGAAGCGCGGCGAGGTTGTTCCTATCGGTGTCCACCGTGTGCGGGTTCCCGCCCTCACGTGCCACGAGAAACCTGTCGACCAGTTCCTGCATCGTGAACTTGCGCTTCGGCGGCAGCGGCCGGCCGGTGTCCAGCAGGTGCTTCTGCTCCCGCTCCCACGCCTCAGCGTCGCTCTTGCGGTCGAAAGTGCGGGACGCGACGAGTTGCGTGCCGGAGCGGACGCGCGCGAGGTAACGGGTCTTGCCCGCCTTGGTCTTGCGCGCCTCGATGCTCAATCGACCACCCCCGCCAGGCGCTCCACGTCGATGCGCCGGTAGACGCGCTTGTGCGGGGTGAGCCGAATCGGCTCCACCGGAGCGCGGCCGTCCAGAGCGAGGGTGCGTAGCGTCGTGCGGTGGATACCGAGCAGTGAGGCGGTCTCCTCCTCGGAGTAGAACAGGGGCGCCCGACCGAGCGCGCTGCCCGTCTCGCCGTCGCTCATACCTTCCTCCTCGCGTATATCGCGTTTCCGCGAATACACGACATTAGACCACGAAACGCGCCGACTCGCAACTACATGAGTTTACGCCTCCGACTCGTTAGACTCGGGACGTGACCACTTCCGCGCAGGACTCCGATCAGCAGCCCGACTTCGCGCTGCTGATCGACGCGGACCTGCCGGATGGGTGGTGGTTCCCCGAACGGTCCCCGCTCGACACGGAGGGCGAGAGCGCCGGCATCGACCGCTCCCTGCATTACGAGGACTGGATCGACAACGCCCCAGGCCTCGATCGCAAGCTCCGTTCCGAGCACAGCAACCTCGATGCGGGGCGCTGGTTCCTGATCCAGCACACCGAGAGCGGCACCCGCGTGCTCCTGCGCCTTCAGCAGCAGGTGCGGGTCTATGAGAACCGGATGGGGGAGGTGCGGATCACCGGCATCGTCCACATGCCGTTCTTCGCCGGCGACCCGATCACCAGCCAGCTGTTGCGCGAGCTGCCGACCGCGAAGATCGAGGCCGCGATCAACAAGCGCCTGTTCGCCGTCACAGGTGCCACCCGCTTCCAGAACGGCAAGATCACCCTTCCCAGCGGGCGCACGCTGCGCGGGCAAGACCTCGTCCGACCGCTCGGTGACCCGAAGCGCACCCCGGACTTCTACGAACTCGTCGCACTCCAGCACACCCGCTTCGCCGAGGACGGCGACCCGAACCCGACCGCGAGAATCGCGCGCCTCAGCGACGTCGCCCTCTCCACAGCCCAGGGTTGGGTCGCCAAAGCCCGAGCCCGCGGACTGCTCCCACCTGGCCGCCGAGGGCGAGCGGGATAGCGCGCGAGGGAGTTGAGCTGCGCTCGACCCCTTCGCGCGCAGGGTCACGAACCGCGTTGAGGCCCGTAGATCCAATGGTCTTGAGGTTCCGGCCTGTGGATGACTGCATCGAGGTGCGCGCAGCTATACGTTGCTCAGCACCTGAGTTAGCACTCTTGGCGGCCGCGGCCGCGGCGTCGGGAACAGGAGTCGGCCATATGCCGTTCGCGTCCCGCGGGTGCACGCGTTCGGTCATGCTCGTTCGAGTTGCTTGTTGAGTTTGTCTCCTTCGATGTCGAGGTCGGGGAGGATGCGGTCGAGCCAGCGGGGGAGCCACCAGGCCTTGTCGCCGAAGATGGCCATGATGGCGGGGACGAGCGTCATGCGGACGAGGAAGGCGTCGACGAGGATGCCGAAGGCCAGGGCGAACCCGACCTGGGCGATCATGGGCTCGGGGTTGTAGATGAACCCGGCGAAGACGCTGGTCATGATGATCGCGGCGGCCACGACGACGCGACTCGCGACGGCGAACCCGCGGGTGACGGACTCCGTGCCCTTGGCGCCGTGGACGTGGGCTTCCTTCATCGAGGAGACGAGGAACACCTCGTAGTCCATGGCGAGGCCGTACAGGACGCCGGTGATGATGATGGGGAGCAGGCTGAGCACGGGGGCGGTGGCGTCCATCCCGAAGATCGGCTGCAGCCAGCCCCATTGGAACACGGCGGTGGTCGCTCCGAAGGTCGCGGCAACGGACAGGAGGAACCCGACGGTGGCTTTGATGGGGACGATGATGGAGCGGAACACGAGCAGCAGCACGATCAGCGACAGGCCGACCACGACGGCGATGTAGAGCGGAAGCACGTCAGCCAGACGATCGGAGACGTCGATCGCGAGGGCCGCGAATCCCGTGACGCCGACGTCGACTCCGTAGTCGTCGGTGAAGGTCGGTGTCATGTCACGGATCGCGGTGACGAGGTCGGCGGTCTCTTGGGAGGTGGGACCGGTCTCGGGTACGACGGAGAACACCGCGGTGGTGCCGTCCTCGTCGAGGCCGCCCAGGGAGACCGCTTCGACGCCGTGAATGCCGGAGAGGTCGCCGTAGATGCCGGCGAGGTCCGTAGCGGGGATGGTCTCGTTGTCGGGCGAGGTGGCGACGACGACGAGGGGCCCGTTGTAGCCCTCGCCGAACGCGTTCCCCACCACCTCGAAACTCTGCCGCTGCGCGGTGTCGGGGTGGTAGCTCGCGCCCGAGGGGAGGCCGAGGTCCATGTCGAGCACGGGGGCGGCGATGACACCGGCGATCGCGAGAGCGCCGACGGCGGCGACGTAGCGGTTCTTCACGAGCAGACGCGACCACGTGTTCGCGACGCGGTGCGAGGAGCCGTTGTCGTGGGAGGTGCCGGCGTTCAGCCGTGCCTTCGCCGAGCAGATCCGTTCGCCGACGAACCCGAGCAGCGCCGGCAGCAGGGTGAGTGCGGACAGGACGGCGATGACGACGGTGGCTGCGGCGGTGATGGCCATCGTCGTGAGGAGCTGGATCTGCACGACCGTGAGGGCGAGCAGAGCGATGACGACAGTGGTTCCGGCGAAGAACACGGCGCTGCCGGCGGTGCCGATCGCGCGGGCGGTCGCCTCTGGCGCGCTGAGGCGCTGATCGAGGATGAACCGCCGCTGCCGATTCACGATGAACAGGGCGTAGTCGATCCCGACCGCGAGCCCGAGCATGAGCCCGAGCACGGCGGTCAGCGAATGCATCGGGACGATGCTGGAGATCGCGAACGCCCCGCCGACCCCGAACGCGACACCGGAGAGCGCGGACACGAGCGGAAGGCCCGCGGCGATGAGCGAGCCGAGCGTCGCGATCAGCACGAGCGCGGCGATCGCGACGCCGACGATCTCTCCCGCGCCGATCAGCTCGGGAACCTGGATCATCGTCGACGACGGCAGCACGTCGATCGCCTCACCGGCGACGGCGTCCTCGGCGGTCTCGATCGTGTCGTCCACGGTGCCCTCGGGGAGCTCGAAGGTCTGCGCGTCGAACACGAACTGGAACAGGGCCGTCTGGCCGTCGGCGGAGACCACCACTCCAGGGACCGGGGTCTGGTCGACGACCAGAGCGGTCGGCGCACCGGCGTCCGTCCCACCGGTGGTCGCCTGCTCCTGCGCGATCGCAGCGGCCGCCTGCAGCAGCAGACTGTCCTGCCCCTTGGCCAGTTCCTCGGCGAGCACCTCGCGCGCGTCGACGACGTGTTCGCCGTCGTAGATCTCCTCGACCGCCTCCAGGACGGCGGCGAGGTTGTCCCCCTCGTCGATGCGCTCCCCGTCGGTGGAGTGAAACGCGATGATGCCCTGCCCACCGGAAGCATCCGGCAGTCGGTCCGAGAGATCATCGATCACTTCCTGGGCGGCTGTGCCGTCGATGCGGATCTCGTTGCTGAGCTTGGGCGGGTTCACCACGATCAGGCCCACGATCGCGGCGATCAGCACCACCCAGATCGCTGTCACCCACCACTTTCCCCGGTACGCGAGCGCACCCCACCGATACAGCCACGACGACATCCGATTCCTCTATTCCTCCGGGCGCACCAGCCCTCGCGAGGGCCGATCCCGCCGCCTCAATGCGAACAACTGATAGTTGACTATCAACTGATGTGAGAGTCTGGTATCGTTTTTCGGGGTTGTCAAACCGACGCGGAAGGAGCGGATTCGATGGACGGCAGCACGATGCGGGTGGATGCGGCGGCGAGCATGGCGAAGATCCTGGGAGCCGCGCGGCGGGCGTTCTCCCTCGGGGACGGGTCGGGGACGCTGAACCGGATCGCGAAGGAGGCGGGCGTGGGGATCGCGACGCTGTACCGGCACTTCCCGAACCGGGAGTCCCTCGCCCTCGCCGTCTACGACGACGTGTTCGCCACGGAGGTGCAGCCCGTCTTCGCACAGTTCGAACGCACCGACGCTCCGCGCGACGTGCTGCTCGAGCTCGGGGAGAGGCTCCTCGGTGTGCTGGACCGCGAGCGTGGGTTGGTGAGGTCGCTATCGAACCTGGCCGAGGCGACCCGCGAGCTGATGGGCCGGAACGCGGCCGCGATCGAGCAGACCGTGCGGCGTGCGCAGGCGGCGGGAACGCTCCGTGCCGACATCACGCCGGAGGACATCCCGAACCTGATGACGATGATCGCCGCCGGGTTCGGCAGCATCCCCTCCGGCGCCCATCGCCGCCGCTACCTCAGCCTCGTCCTCGACAGCCTGAACCCCGCGCAGGCGCACCCGCTCCCGAGCGTCTGACCGATGCTGGAGTCGAAAGCGATGTCAGACATGACGGCAGAAGTCGGGCATCCCCGTGCAGTCGTGGGGCTGGCGCTGGGGGGCGGAGGTGCGCTCGGCGCCGCCCACGTCGGCGTCCTGAAGGCGCTCCGAGAACACCATGTCCTCCCCAAGGTCGTCGCGGGGACGAGCGCGGGCTCACTGGTCGGCGCGGCGTTCGCCGCGGGCCTTTCCATCGCAAAGATCGAGGAGGCGGTGCTGGACGCGGACTGGTCGACGTTCGGCCGTCTGCGTCCCACCGCGCGGCTGGGGCTCCTCGACAGCGCCGCCCTGCTGGACACCATCGACCGGCTCGGTGGAGAGCCGCTCATCGAAGAGCTGCCGCGGCGCTTCGCGGCGGTCGCAACCGATCTGCGGACCCGTCGGGCCGTCATCCTCGACAGAGGCCGATTGGGTCCAGCCCTCCGTGCGAGCATCGCCGTCCCCGGCATGTTCTCCCCGGTCGTGACCGGCGACCAGATCCTCGTCGACGGTGGCCTGGCTGCGAACCTCCCGATCGCCGCCACACATCACCTCGGTGCGACGTTCACGATCGCTGTCCGGCTCCGGCCGGAATGGGAGCACGTCCCCGTGGTGCGTTCGGCGGCGGCGATCGCCGAGCTCGAACGGCGTCCCGACGTGCTGATGATCCACCCCGATCTCGACGGATGCTCACAGTGGTCCCGTGCGGACGTCCCGCGCATCATCGATGCGGGCTACGCCGCCGCGAGCACCGCCCTCCACGAATGGAAGACCCAGCAGACCCATGCCGCATAGCGAATCTCTCACCGGCCGCGCCGCCTGCGTGCTGATCGGCACAGACACGTTCCCGCCCGATGTCAATGGTGCCGCGCGGTTCGCGCGGGAGCATGCCGTCCGCCTCGCCCGCCGAGGGCACGACGTGCACGTCATCGCCCCCGCGACCCGCATGCGCTCCAGTTCCGGCATCGAGGTCTACGACGGGCAGCGACTCACGGTCCATCGGCTGCGCAGCGTGCGCTGGCCGCTGCACGACTGGCTCCGTGTCGCTCCGCCGTGGGAGGTGCGCGCGCAGACGCGTCGCATCCTCCTGCGGGTGCGGCCCGCCGTCGTGCACCTGCAGTCCTTCATCGACATCGGACGCGGCCTCGCCTACGAGGCCGAGCGCCTCGACATCCCGATCATCGCGACCAACCACGTCATGCCGGACAACGTCGTCGAGTTCAGCGGACTTCCTCGGCGTCTGCACCCTCGGCTGACGGCGTTCGGATGGAGCCTCGCCAGCACGGTGTACTCCCGCGCCGACATCGTCACCAGCCCGACCCCGGCCGCCGCCCACTATCTGGAGTCGAACACGCGGCTGCGTGGCGTGGTCCCCGTATCGTGCGGCGTCGAGAACGACAGGTTCACGCCCAAGCAGGACCGCCCGGCGGAGAATCGCGTGCTGTTCGTCGGACGCCTCGACCCGGAGAAGAACCTCGACACCCTGCTGAACGCGTTCAGCCTCATCCCCCGTGAGCTCGCGGCGCACCTCGACATCGTCGGAAGCGGCTCCGAGCGCAGCCACCTGGAGGGGCTGGCGCGTTCGCTGGCCATCGCCGATCGCACGACGTTCCACGGGTACGTCGACGACGACCGGCTGACCGAACTGCACCACCGGGCCACGGTGTTCGTGATGCCATCCACTGCCGAACTCCAGTCGATCGCGACCCTTGAGGCGATGGCCTCGGGCACCCCGGTGGTTCTCGCCGATGCCGTCGCGCTCCCGCACCTGATCGCCTCCGGCGCGGAAGGGTATCTCGTCCACCCCCGCAACGCGCACGAGTTCGCCGACCGGATCGAACGCATCCTGCACCTCGACCCCGACGCCTACCGGGCGATGAGCCGTGCGGCATCCGCCACCGCCTTGACCCATGACGCCGGGGTCATGACCTCCCGATACGAACAGCTCTACCAGGAGAGCTGGTCTCTCGCCGGTGCCGTGTGAGCACCCCGCGCGGCCCCGCCCTGATCCGGTTCTTGACGCCTCAGGGGCGTTACGCGCCGAGCCGTGCCGCGGCACCGTACGCGCCCCTCGTCGACGGGCTCGACACGGAGCGGCTCCTCTCGTTCTACCGCGAGATGACTCTCGCCCGTCGGCTCGATGAGGCGTCCACCGCGTTGCAGCGTCAGGGTGAGCTCGCCCTCTGGATCCCCTCCTACGGGCAGGAAGCCGCCCAGACAGGCTCCGCCCACGCCCTCAGCCCGCTCGACACCGTGTTCCCCTCCTATCGGGAACATGGCGTGGCTCTTGCCCGTGGTATCGACTTCGTCGACATCCTCGCTGTCCTTCGCGGCAACACGTTTCGCGGCTGGGATCCCGAGCGCACCCGGTTCCGGCTCTACACGATCGTGCTCGCCGCCCAGGCGCTCCATGCGGCGGGCTATGCGATGGGGATCAGCCTCGATCAGCAGGCAGGACGAAAGCCACCCGGCGAGGAGGCCGTGATCGTCTACATCGGCGATGGCGCGATGTCCGAAGGCGACGCGAGCGAAGCGCTGACCTTCGCCCGCACCTACGACGCACCCGTCCTGTTCTTCGTGCAGAACAACCAGTACGCCATCTCCACCCCGGCATCCACCCAGACCGCGGTCTCTTACGCGACGCGTGCGAAGGGATTCGGAATCCCCGGCCACCGCATCGACGGCAACGATGTCCTCGCCAGCTACGCCGTCACCAAACACGTCATGGATGCCGTCCGCGCCGGCGGCGGACCGGCTCTCATCGAAGCCGTCACCTACCGCCTCGGCCCCCACACCTCATCCGACGACCCCACCAAGTACCGGACCGTGCAGGAGCGCTCTTCCTGGGAGCGGCGCGACCCGATCCCGCGCCTGCGGGCCCACCTGAGCGAGCGCGGCGTCACCGATGACGTGTTCGAGAGCATCGATGCTCACAACGCCGAACACGCCGGCGACGTCCGCAGACGCCTGATCGCACTCCCCGCCCCGGACCCCGGCGGCATGTTCGACCACGTCTACAGCGACGCCCATCCCGTCGCCCATGCCCAGAAGGCGTGGTTGCGCGACTATCTGGACTCCTTCGAGGACGCCGCGGAATGACCATCGACGACGATGGGCGGCGCAGGGGCTCGCCACGGCCGAGGGTGTCGATCGTGATCCCCGCCTGGAACGAGCAGGACTACCTGGGCGAGTGTCTCGAGGCGATCGCCGCTCAGACGGACCCGCCCGATGAGGTCATCGTCGTCGACAACGGCAGCACCGACGCCACCGGCCGCATCGCGGCCTCATACCCCTTCGTCACCGTCCTCGAGGAGCCCATCCCCGGGATCGTCCCCGCGCGCAATCGCGGACTGAACGCGGCCACGGGCGATGTGCTGGGCAGGATCGACGCCGACAGCATCATCGACCCGGGCTGGGTCGCCGTCGTCCGTGCACACTTCACACGGGCGGGCACCGACGAGGTGGCGGGAATCACCGGCTCAGGCGACGCGCTCATCGACGGACACCCCGCCCTCGGACACCTCCTCGGCAAGGCCACCCTCGAATACGGCTACTACCCGATCAGCGAGATACTGACAGGCGGCCAGGTCATGGTCGGCTGCAACATGGCCATCACCCGCACCGCATGGGAGACCATCCGCGAGGATGCCTTCCCCGACCACACCAAGGTGCACGAGGATCTCGATCTCAGCGTGCTCATCCACCGTGCGGGCGGGCACATCCACCACCTCCCAGAGATGCGCATCCGGACCAGGCGCGTCGAACTCGAGCCGCCGGCGAAGCTCTGGTGGCGGCTGCGCATCTGGCCGAACGCCGTCACCCGGCATCAGCACGCTGTCCGCGTCGATGCGATGTCGGAGAAACACGGGCAACCGGAGCGGACCGGAGCAGCCGGCTCGGACCACACGATTGCGTGAGGGACGGCGACGCAGGCCGGACGAGTCGACGACTACCCTACATGTCCGTGCCAGCATGCGGGTCGGTGGCGCTCTGCTCGTCTGGGTGAGCGGCGCTGCTTGCCGGTCGGGATTCCGTGGCGAAGATCCGAATGGATTTGCCCAGGCTCCGCGCGATCTCCGGAAGCCGGGAGCCGCCGAACAGAACGAGAGCGAGAACGGCGATGACCAGCAGCTCGGGCGCCTCGATCCCGCGGATCATGCGCCCACTCCGGTTCCTGCCGAGTACGGGGACGCGCTCGTCAGCGGCATCAGGAGACCGCCCGTGTCGCGACCCGGCAGCGGACATCCGCCGTCGGACCGGACAGGAGCGTGCGGCACCGCTACGGGCCCGGCATGCGGAACGGTCATCATGATGCTCCCTCGAGATAGGACGGATCGGACTCCGGGTGCTCTGCCGCGATGATAGCTCGAAATGATAGTCATCTCTTGTTTCTGATTCGCGGTCGACATCCTCGCGGACACCGCCTCTTCCCAATAATTTGCTTTTAGGTAAAATATGCATGACGGGAAGGCGGAGATGACGACGCAGCGGCTCGAGGATCGGTGGGACGCGATCGTCCTCGGCGCAGGCGCCGGTGGCCTGTTCACCGCCGCGCGGCTCGCTGCCGTAGGCCGACGGGTGCTCGTGCTGGAGGCAGGGGAGCGGGCTGGCGGTCGCGCGGGTGTCTCGGAGCTGGACGGCTTCCTCGTCAACGACGGCGCGGTTCTGGTCGAGCTGGCCGGCATCCTCGAGCAGAGCTTCGCCGAGCTCGGGCATCCGCTGCGCCTCTACGTGCCGAAGCGCGCCCTGACGCTGCGCGCCGGGAAGCGGGACGTGTCGTTGAGCACGGGGCTCGCGGCGGTGGCCGTGCGCGGCGGCCTGTGGCTGGCGCGCACGGGCCTGCGATTGTTCCCTGGGCTCAAGCCCGCCGAGCAGTTGACGACCTCCGAGTGGCTGGCGCGGCTCACCAGGAGCGCGCGGGTGCACGGCCTGGTGCGGAACATGTGCGGGGCGCTGTTCGCCGCCGGTCCGGAACTCGTCTCGGCACGGTTCTTCCTGGACTACTTCACCAAGCCCGGTGCGCTGAAGTCCTTCGGCTTCGCCCCCGGCGGCACCGGGGCGATCTGGGCTCCGCTCGTGGAGGTGATCGAGGAGGCCGGCGGGCGCGTCCTGCTCGGCGCGACGGCGACCTCCGTCCAGCGGGATCATGCGGGTGGCGGCTTCCGGATCACCAGCGATCACGCCGGCGGCGGCCGGGTCGATCGCGCGCCGCAGTTCGTGAACGACGCGGGCCCGGCCGCGCTGCTGTCTCTGGCCGGCTCGCTGCTGCCCCTGGAATACGTGCAGCGGCTGCGGACCGCGGACAGCCCGAGCGCGCTCATCACGGTGCACTTCGCGTCACGGGAACCGCTCGCGCAGTTCCCGGCATTGGCCCTGTTCGCCGGCTCCCGTCGCCTGGCCTACGCCGGGAACTTCAGCGCCCCGGATCTCGCTCGCGCGCCGGAAGGCTGGCACCTCTACAGCGGCGCGTCGGTTCCACAGCCGGCCGTCGGAGACTTCGACGAGGAGGCCGAGACCGCTCTGCTCCTGGAGGACCTGCGGGAGCAGTTCCCGGGCTTCGATCGGGCCCGCATCCTCCGCATCGACGTCACCCGCGGCACCTGGCCCGGTGCCCGTTCCCTGCCCGGCCGCACGGTCGAGCCGGAGAGCCCGGTGCCGGGGCTGTGGAACGTCGGCGACGGCGCGAGCCTGTGGGCGACGGCTGGGATCTCCGCCTGCGCGCAGAACGCCCAGGTCGTCGCGGACCGCATCCTTGCCGCCCCGCACGGGGCCACCTCGAAGAAAGCGAGCGCATGAAATGAACGCCCCCACCACGGGGTCCGGTCCCTCCGTCATCGTCGTCGGCGGCGGCCCGTCCGGCTTGTCCGCCGCGTTCCGGCTGCAGCAGGCCGGCTGCACCGTCACGGTCCTCGAGGACGATGCCCAGGCCGGCGGCAAGGTCCGCACCGAGGTCCGCGACGGCTTCGTCATGGACCAGGGAGCGAGCGTCCTGCCACAGGCGTACACGTACGTCATGCAGCTGCTCCACGATGCGGGCGGCGACCACCTGCTGCAGCCCGGCGGGACCACGGTCGGGTTCGCCCGCGAGGACAAGATCCACTTCCTCGACTCCGCGCACCTGCTCCGGGATGCGATCGGCACGAAGCTCATCTCCTGGAAGTCGAAGGCGAAGATGGCGAACCTGGGCCTCGACCTGCTGAAGGTGCGCCCTTACATCAACGCGGAGAACCTCGCCCCGCTCGGGCAGTTCTGGGACGACGAGACCGCGAACGCCTACGCTCGGCGGCGCCTCACCCCGGAGGTGTCGGAGTTCATGATCGACTCGGTGCTGCGAGGCCTGCTCGGCACCAGCGGCGAGTTCAACTCGAAGATCGACTTCTTCTACTCGTTCACGAACATCATCGGCACGAAGCTGAACTCGCTCAAGGGCGGCATGCAGCGCTACGTCGACACCGTCGCCGCGCATCTGAACGTCGTCACGAACGCGCGAGTCCAGTCGGTCGAGGAGAGCGAGCACGAGGCCACCGTCACCTGGGTCGACGCCGCGGGCACGACGCACGTCGACACCGCCGACGCGGTCGTCCTTGCCGTCTGGGGCACCCAGGTCGCCTCGCTCTACCCGCAGCTGCACCCGAAGGCGGTCGAGTACTTCGACGACCTCGAATACACCACGAGCGTCAACCTCAACGTCGCGCTGTCGAAGCCGCCGGCGAAGAACCCCGCGTTCGTGGTGTGCATCCCGGAGTCCGTGGAGACGAACCTGTTCGCCGTCACGCTCGAGCACAACAAGGCACCCGACCGCGTCCCGGCCGGCAAGGGCCTGGTGGGGCTGTACTCGATGTCGAAGTGGGCGGAGGAGCTGATCGATCAGGATGACGAGACGGTCGTGGCGCAGTTGCTCGCCGCCGCCGACCGGGTCATCCCGCACCTCAGCGACGACGTCGAGTTCGCGCTCGTCAACCGCTGGAACCCCGTCGTGGTCTACAGTCACCCGGGCACCTACAAGGGCCTCGCGCAGCTGAACCAGTACCGGCCGCGCAAGCGTGTCCACCTCGCGGGTGACTACTTCTCCTGCTCCAACCTCAACACCGCCACCGCGGGCGGCGCCCGGGCCGCCCGCGAGCTCCTCGCCGCAGTCGCCTCACCGGCCCCGGCTCTGACCGGGCGGTGACGGCCGGCGCGCGAACCTGATGCCCACAACCAGTGCGACCGAATGAGAGGAGACGATCAATGACGATCGAACAGCATGCACACGTGCCGGAGGAGGTCGACGTCGTGGTGATCGGCGCCGGTGCCGGGGGCCTCGCCGCGGCTGCCTGGCTGGTGAAAGCCGGCTACCGCATCCTCGTCGTCGAGGCGAAGCCGCAGGTCGGCGGGCGCGCCTCGACCGAGCCGATCGACGGCTTCGGGGTGAACACCGGAGCGCAGATCTTCGAACTGGGCGGCGCGAACAAGGCCCTGTTCGACGACGTCGGCATTCCGATCCGGGCGAGGAAGCAGCCCGTCCCGCTGATCCTCCGGCTCGGCAGACGCGACGTTCAGGTGATGAGCGGCATCACGGGATTCCTCGCCAACAAGATCGGCATCCCCGTCATCGGCGGCCTCGCGCGTCGCTTCGGCTGGTTCCGGCCCAAGGAGGGCATCTTCCTGGACACCTGGCTCGACCAGCTGCACGCCCCCGTCAAGATCAAGCGGCTGTGCCGGAACCTCACCAGCGCCCTGTTCGCCGCCGAGCCGAGCGACGTCATCGCGACGCTGTTCTTCGACTACCTGACGAAGAAGGGCGGCATGAACACGTACGGCGCCCACCCCGACGGCTCCATCGGGCCGTGGCAGGACCTCGCAGCCGGCATTCAGCGCGCGGGCGGCACGATCCTGCTGGACACCAGCGTCACCGCGATCGGTGTCGGCGACGACGGACGCGCCGACACGGTCGTCATCCGGAAGACCGACGGCGCCACCGTCACCGTCCGCACCCGGGCGGTCATCAGCAACATCGGCCCCGTCGCCACGAGCCGCCTCTTCCCCGCCGAAGCCTGGCCCGCCGACGACAGAGAGAAGCTGGAAGCGGAGAGCTTCCCCGGCACTCTGATCACGATCAACTTCGCTAGCGAGCAGCCGATCCCGAACCTCACGACACTGGTGTTCTTCGGCTACACAGAACGCCTGGCCTATGCCTCCTACATGAGCGGCCCATCCCCGTCGCTCGCACCCGCCGGCTGGCACCTCTACTGCGTCACGAGCACTCCGCATCCGGCGAACACCGGCTTCGACCTCGACGAGGAGCTCGCCATCCTCCGCCGGGAAGCCGCTCGAGAGTTTCCCGAGTCCGCCCGGGCGCGTGAGGTCTCGATCGCGAACTGCACCGGCGACTGGCCCGGCCAGCGGGCCATCCCGGGCCGCGATTGGCCGAACGCGACGCCGATCCAGAATCTGTGGAACGTCGGCGACGCCGCACGTCCCTGGATGGCAGCCGGCCAGAGCGGCTGCGTCGAGTCCGCCCGGATCGCTGTCGACGCTCTCATCGCCACCGGTCTGCCCGCCTCGCACCTGAGAGACTGATCGTGTGAGCATCAGCACGCCGGAACCCGGGCGAGGCCGGGGACGGGGACGACCGGCACGCTCAGGAGATGACCCCGCGGTGCGCGAACTGATCCTCCGTGCCGCCCGGTCGGTGTTCGCGCGCTCCGGCTACCATGACGCGACCCTGCAACGGATCGCCCAGGAGGCGGGCGTCACCCGACCGGCGATCAGCCACCACTTCTCCAGCAAGGCGGCACTGTTCTCAGCCGTCTTCGAGGAGGTCCGCCAGAGGGTCGTGGTCACCGGCATCCATCGAGCCCTCGACGCATCCACCCATCTTCAGGATCGCCTGGCCACGTTCCTCATGTCATCGGTGGAGGTCGACGCGGAAGACCGCAGCTACGCCGCGTTCATCACGGCCTCGCTGCTGGACACGGCCAGGTCCCCGGAGCTGCACCACCTCACCCGCCGCCATCTCGATGACCTCCGCGCGTTCCTGAGGCGACTCTGCGAGGACGCCGTCACAGCAGAGGAACTGCCCGCCAGCACCGACATCGCCACCAGCGCAGAGGCATTGCTCGCGATCGTCTGGGGCACCGGCCTCTACGGCGCCTATCTCGGCGACCACCAGCAGCTCACCGCCGTCAGCGAGCGCGTCGTCGCGATGGTGCGCGGGCTCCTCACCATCGACTGAAGCCGCTTACCCATCTACCCGGGCCGACTCCAGCAAAGGCCTACGGTTCTCGCTGCACGCACGCCCTGTATCCCCGCTTCCCACGCCACCACTCTTCCGGCTCCTTGGGCATAAGCGAATGTGTCATAAGCGAATGAATGAATGAATCCTCTCCCTGAACTGAATCTTCTCCCTGAGTGTGTCACCGATGTCCTGATACAGAACTGTCACCAATGTCCTGAGACATCACATCTTCTCCCTGAGTACATCTTCTCCCTGAGTGGACGTATGCTACCGTAGGTAGTTGCAAGAACATGAGTTTGGAGGAGGCGGTGATGAAGGGCGGCGTGATTCTGTTCCGGGGCTCCGGCGCGGACGCGCGCCGCTACTTGGAGTCGGATCGGTCGCGCGCCGATGACTACTACTTGGAGGGCGGGACCGCTCTGGCGGAGTTCGCCGTGGTCGATGCCAGCGGCAGGGTGATCGGTGAGGGCGCGCTGACGGCTGACGAGTACGCGCAATGGGTGGACTGGATCAACCCGCTCACCAGTGAGTCGATGGGCAAGCCCCGGCTGCCCGGTGTGGGGCGGCAGGGGTCGCCGCGGTTCGCGGAGATGGTCGTGAACGCGCCGAAGTCCCTGTCGATCGCCGCCGTGCTGCACCCGGAGGTGTCGGAGGCGCTGGACGCCGCGCAGCGGGACGCGGCAGCGGAGATCCGGTCCTGGCTCGGCCAGCATTCGGTCACGAGGGTCGGGCCGCGCGGGAAGCAGGAGGTGGTGCCGGTCGAGCAGTTGGAGACGGTCGCCGTCTCGCACAAGACCTCCCGCGCGGGTGACCCGCACCGGCACATCCACTTCCAGATCGGCACCCGCGTATGGGCGGTCGGCGCGTGGCGCGGGCTGGACACCGGGGCGCTGTTCCGGCAGCAGGGCGCGATCCGCGCCCTCGGCACCGCCGTCATCGCCGCGCATCCGCAGCTCGCCCAAGTACTCGACGCGCACGGCCTCACGCTGGACCCGGTGACGGGTGAGGTCGCGGAGCTGACCCCCTACAACGCGATCATGTCCAAGCGCGGCGAGCAGGTCGCCCGCAACCTCGCCAAGTTCGAGGCCGAGTGGCGGGTGGCGCATCCCGGCCAGGAGCCCGGCCCGGTCGCCATGTCTCGGCTGACCGCGATGGCGTGGGATCACGAGCGGCCGGCCAAGAAGCCGGCCATGCTCGGCCACGAGGCCGCTTGGCGTGCGGAGCTGGACGTGGCCGGCTACCGGCCGAACCCCGAGCGGGTGCCGGTGCGCGCCACGGTGTCGCTGGACGACCTGAGGGTGCAACAGGTCGCATCGCGGGCGCTGGACCGTTGCGCGGCCGGCGCATCGACGTGGACGGTGCATGACGTTCAGGAGCACGTCACGCGCATCATCACCGAGGCGGGCGTGCGTGCAACCCCCGACGCGCTGCGCGACCTCGTTGCGATCACGACCCGCCTGGCCATCGAGGATTGCCTGTCCGTGCTGCCGCCCGACAGTGTGCAACCCGAGCACATTGCGCACCTCACGACCCTGCACGTCGTGGCGGTCGAGACGAACCTGCGCGACCGGCTGACCGCCCGCGCAACGTCCGGCACCGGCCGGGTGCCGGACGTGACGCGCCTGACGCGCGACGCCGGGCTGGACCCGGAGCAGGCGCAGGCCGCCGCCGCGGTCGCCGGGACCGACCTCCTCGTGGTCGTGGAGGGCGCGGCCGGCGCGGGCAAGACCACCATGCTCGGCGCGGCCATCGAAGCGGCCACAGACCACGGCCGCGCAACGCGCGTGGTGACGCCGACGAAGAAGGCGGCAGACGTGGCCGCGCAGGAACTCGGCGTGAGTGCCGACAGCGTGGCGAAGCTCGTCCACGCGCACGGCTGGCGATGGAACGCCGACGGCGTATGGACCCGCCTGGCCGTGGGCGACACCGACCCGGAGACGGGCACCACCTACACCGGCCCCACCGCTGCCGCGCAGCTCGTCCAGGGTGAGCGGATCGTGGTGGACGAGGCGGGGATGCTCGACCAGGGCACCGCCCTCGCGCTGCTGACCGTCGCGGACGAGCACGGCGCAACCCTCGCCCTCGTCGGCGACCGCGCGCAGCTCCCCGCCGTGGGTCGCGGTGGGCTGCTCGACATGGCAGCGCAGCTCTCGCCGCGCGCCCACGACATGACGACCGTGCATCGCTTCGCCGATCCCGAGTACGCGGCGCTGACGGTGCAGATGCGTCGCGGCGATCATCTGGCGCTGCTGTTCGACCGACTCCACTCCCTCGGACTCGTGGTGCTGCACGAGAGCACCGAGGCGGTGCAGGACGCGATCGCCCGCGACGCCCGCGACGGGGACGCGATCACGACCGCGACGAACGACGAGGCGCGCGAGCTGAACGAGCGCGTCCGCGACGAGCGGGTGCGGGGAGGCCTGGTCGACGACGCCCGCACGACGACCGGCAGCGACGGTCTGAGCATCGGCCGGGGCGACGTGATCCAGACCCGGCAGAACGACTCGGACGTGCAGGTGGCGAACCGGCAGACCTGGACCGTGCAGGCGGTCGGCCAGGACGGGGCGGTGTGGGCGAAGGAGAACGGCAACGGCCGGAGGCGGCAGCGCACGGTACGCTTGCCGGCCGAGTACGTCGCCGAGCACACCCACCTGGCCTATGCCGCCACCGCCTACGGCGTGCAGGGCGCGACCGTGCCCGGCTCGCACACGGTCCTGTCCGATGCGCTCGACGCCTCCGGCGTCTACGTCGGCATGACCCGAGGCCAGGAGACGAACCGCCTCCACGTCGTCGCGGCCGACGTGGACGACGCACGGGAGCAGTTCGTGGCCGCGCTCGAGCGGGACCGCGCCGACCGCGGCCTGGTCGCCGCGACCCAGGCGGCGCGCGAAGCCGTAGCCGGCCTCGCGGCCGATGGGCCGGTTCGGGTGGTGAACGCGGAGCGCGCCCGCCTCGCCCAGCGGATCGAGCGCGCCGAGCGCGAGGCGGGCAAGTGGGAGCGGGTCGTGGCGGCGCTGGACCGGCAGCGCGCGGCGCACCGGGCCGAGGCCGACGACCAGCAGGAAGTTGTCGCTGCTGCGGACGCCCGCGCCGCGCGGGTGCGCGCCGAGGTCGCGTCCCCGCTGATCGAGCAGGCCGCCGCAGACGGCCTCGCCTACCTCACCGGGCGGGAGCGGTTGTGGGAGGCGCAGACCGCGCACGGCCAGGCGGGACGACTCAGGAGGCGTGCCGCCGGCCGCGCGGCGACCGAGGCCGCAGACGCGCACCGTGCGACGGAGGACGCGGTGCGGCGACGCTGGGGCGGGCTGCCGAGCGGGGCGGGCGGCCTGGAGCCATGGGCCGAGACGGTCGCCGGGAAGCAGGCCGACGCCGACCCGCGCGTGACCGAGACGCGGCACGACGCGGAGCAGACTCACCGCGAGCAGAGCCGCCTGGCCGAGCGGCACCTGCGCGAGTCCGTCGCCCTGCGCCAGCGGGTGCTCGGCTCCGCGACCCCGAGCACCGCGATCACCCGCGCTGCCGGCTGGCGTGCCCGTGCGGAGCAGGCCAGGCACGACCTCGCGCAGATCGAGGCGCTGCCCGTCACCGAAGCCGCACAGTACGTCCGCGGCCTCGCCGCCCGAGCCGAGGCCGAACGGCAAGCGGCCGAGCGCGCCCAGGCCGCACGCGAGAAGCGCGCTACCCAGCTCGGCCGCTACCGGCCGTCGAGCGACCACGGCAGGACGGGACCGCAGCGCGACGCTCCCGGCCTCAGTTTGTGACGGCTCCCGCCTCGCCGTCGCCGCGCAGGTAGATTTCCACAAGGTCGCTGGTCCAGGTCGCGACACCTGCACCGAAGAAGTCCCTGTCCTCGGTCCAGATCGGACAATCCAACGTGAGCGCAGCGGCGACCATCGGCCAGTCCATCGGGTCGCGCGCGCCGATCCGGGCCATCGCCACAGGCTCCAGCGGAGCGATCACTTCGATCGGCACAGCCTCCACGACCACGCGGAGTCGGTCGAGCGAGTCCAGCAGGGGCGCGGGGTCAGCGCCGCGCTTGCCGGCGATGGTCGGGAGGTGCCGGGCGGCCTCGGCGAAGGCGAGGTCCGGGGAGAAGAAGGACGTGTCCTCCCCGTACTCCTCGATCAGCTCCCGGACGCGGGTTCCGAGCACCGCCCGGATGAGGATGTTCGCGTCGAGGACGATGCGCCTCGTCGTCACGATGCGGAAGCGGCTTCCCGCGGTTCCTTCCGGCACGCCTTCCGCATCGCGTCGAACTCGGCGACCACCTCGTCCTCGGTCATCCCGAGCTGCTCCAGCAGGGCGCTGGCCTTCTTCGCCGCTTCGGAGTATGCGGCGATCTCGGCCTTCCGATCCCGACGCACTGGGATGAACAGGCCGACGGTCTGCCCGTGCCGGGTCACGGTCACCGGCTCGGCCTGGTCGATGTAGTCGGCGAGGTCCTGGCGGAACTCCCGCACTCCCACGGTCACACTCATCCTCGGCTCCTTCCCATTGCGTACCCAAGTGTAAACTTGCGTACACAATACCCGGATTCGGCAGCGATGTCGAGCACCCGGCGCCTCCCGGCCGCTCGGCTCATCGGTGTGTGCCGTCGCCATGTCAGACCGCGAGCGTAGCCTCGGACCATGACGCTCAACGTCGATGGAACCCGACTCGGAGAGCAGAGCACGCTCAGGATCGCCGCCACCGTGCTCGCTGGGACGGTCGAACCCGGCTGGGCGCTGCTGGAGGAGACGGCCGACGAGCAGTTCTCCGGGTGGACCATCTACGGGCCGGGGGACTTCACAGACAAGCGACTGCCTGAGCTCGGCGAGGGTGACGAGTTGGTGGAGGTCTCCTTCGCCGAGGGCGAGCGCGCGCTCCCAGAGGTGCGAGAGCTGCACGACTGGGGCAACGGCGAGTTCCCGCTGCTCATGGAGTCGTGGGTGCATCGCGGTAGGCGCAAGTGGATGCCCTGGGAGGACTTCAGCAAGTACCGCGAACCAGCCGACGAGTGACCCGGATCGAACGCCGGCCGTGGCTCTCAGGAACCCGCCCGAGTGTCCCAAAAGTGTCCCGAGTGTCCCGAGAATGGCGATTCGCCCCCTTCTCTGAGTGCGACGAGTGCGAGGCGTGCGGGAGGGGCAAGGCCCCGACATCCCAGTCACCACAAGGGATTCCGCGTATCCGCTACGCTGGTCGGGCACAAGGAGACGTCGCATAGTTCGGCCTAGTGCACCACCCTGCTAAGGTGGAGTCCCCTCACGGGGACCGAGGGTTCAAATCCCTCCGTCTCCGCAGAAAAATCCCAGATCAGCGGCTGTTTATTTCGCATCTGCCACGAAATCCGCCATTTCTGCCACGTTTGCGAAGCGTTCCGTTCTGGGCGATCTGAGCTCGATCATGAGTTCCCGCTCATCAACCTGCTCGGTTGCGGCTGGACCGGGCGAAGATTCAGTGCCGCTGCCCGCGAGACCGCGAGCGCATATCCCTCGGTCTCCAGGGGCGGGGCCATGCGAAGGCCTCCGTTCCTCCACAGCGGCGGATTCGGGCGCGTTCTCCCCACGGCGTCGGATGCGGTGATCGTGGCTGCGCCTGCGTCGGGATGCTGGCCGCATGGGAATCCGCTACTACGCCTATGCCTTCGATGCCGACCTTGCTCAGCAGGCGGTCGATGACCCGCACAGCATCCTCTCCAGCGACCCGCTCGCTGACGCGTGGGGCCTGGAGCCGCACGCGAGCGTGAGTGTCGCGACGTTCGAGCAGGTCTCACCGAAGCGCGACATGCTCTATCTCGACAAGGCATGGTCCGCTTTGCAGTCCCTCACGCGCTCGGGGCCCGGAAGTCCCGCCGCCGGCTCGTGCTACCGGATGTTCGAGGGGAACGTGACGATGCACGACATGGGCTGGGACCCGTGGGTGAGGACGATCCTCCCGGAGGAGGTGCCAGCGATTCGGGACGACCTCTGTGCGATCGACGAGGACCAGGCGCGAACGTGGGCGCGCACTTGGCGAAGCCGGCACGGAGTCGACGATGACGACGAGCTCCGCTACGTCCTCGACTACCTCACGCGGGCACAGGAATTCGTCGAGGCGCTCGCGACAGACGGTCGCGGGATGGTCTACCTCATCGGGTGACTCAGCCCGAACTATCCGCCGCCGCCGCGTCAACGGATGTCGGTGTGTTCCTTCAGAATGGACGCGTGCCCGCCGTCGCCCAGGTTCTCGAGCTCGCCCAGCTTGCGGAGCGCGATGCGGCGTGGAAGCTGCTTCGAGCCGACAGTGCACCCGTGGTCGCCGGTCTTCTCGGCACCCACCTGGGCGGAGACGAGCGCCGAGTCGACGCTGAGGAGCTGTACGAGCGGATCGATGCCGACCTCGAGCGGCTCCGTGCGCAGGGGCTGATCTTGCCGCTGACTGCGAAGGGGTACTGCGGGGAGTGGCGATCGGCCGGCTTCCTGGTGCGTCGGCCGTCATCGGAAGCGCGGGGTGAGACGCTCGAGCTTTCCCCGGATGCGATCGCCGGGATCCGCTTCTTACAGGGGCGTGCCGCCCCGCGTTCGAGTGTGACCGAGTCTCGGCTTGCGAGTCTTGCGGCGCAGGTCCGTCGCCTCGCGATCGACACCGATCCTGACGTGTCAGCGCGCATCGCGCTACTCGAGGAAGAGATCGAGTCGATTGAGCGGCGGATCGAGAGCCTGCGTTCCGGTGACGAGTCCGCGATCGATGAAGACCGGGCGCTCGAGCGCGTTCGCGACGTGCTGGCGCAGGCGGCGGACGTGCCGGACGACTTTGCTCGGGTGCGTGCCGAGTTCGAGACGCTGAATGCGTCGCTGAGGGCGAAGATCGTCGAGTCCGATGTTTCTCAGGCGTCAGTCGTCGACGAAGTCTTCCGCGGAATCGACCACATCTCCGACTCGGATGCAGGCCGCAGTTTCGCTGCCTTCTCCCAGCTCGTGCTCGACCCTGCACTCGGTGCCGCATTCGAGGCCGACATCCGTCGCATCCTCGACCGCAGATTCGCTCGTGATCTCACCTCGGATGAGCGCCGGGCACTGCGCGCCTTCCTCGCAACGCTCAAGGGACGAAGCGCGGAGATCCACGATGTCATCACATTGTTCGCCCGGGCGCTCCGCCGCTACGTGCAGTCGCAGGACTACCAGCGCGACCGGGTCCTGCGGACTCTTCTGCGGGAGGTTCAGCACGCGGGGGTGGAAGCCGCCGCACACACGCGTCCGTGGCATCCGACGTCTCTCACGCTGGATCTCTCGGCCGTTGCGCTGTCGAGCGTCGGGGCGATCGACCTTCACGACCCCGCCGAATTCGCCGCCACCGAAGAGATCGTCACGCAGGCGACATCCCTCGCGAGCCTCGAGGAGCTGCGGGCGATCGCTCGCGAAACCGAGATCGACTTCGACGAACTCACCCGGAACGTCAACGACCTGCTCGCCGAGGTGCCCTCGTGCACCGTCGCAGATGTCCTTGCTCGATACCCCGCGACGCAGGGGGTCGGCAGCGTGATCGGACTTCTCTCGATCGCCGCCGAGCAGGGCACCGTTGACGATGAGCCCGAGGTACTCGCTTGGCAGGGCGCCGACGGAGTTCCGCGTGCGGCGATTGTGGCCGCGCACCGATTCACAGGAGCGGTGGCATGACCGAGTCGACCACGGCGGATGTCACCCCCGACGAGCACGGAGGCCTCTGGCGTGGCGACGCCGGCGAACTCCCTGATCGCACGAGGCGCGTCTTGCTGCGTCTGGTGCGTGGCCCGTATCTTTCCGGAGCGCGCGAGGCGCAGCTGTGGGCGGTGCTGCTCACCGACGAGGCTGTCCTCCGCTCCCGGCTCGCCGATTTGTTCCTCGAATTGGTCATCGATCGGGACAACGAGTTCGCCTTCGTCCGCAACGCTCCGTCCGAGGACGCCCCGAAGGCAGTGCGGTCTGAGGCGTTGACGTTCCTCGACACCGCAATGCTGCTTGTCTTGCGCCAGACGCTGCTGAGCGAGGAGGGTCGCGGTCGGGTGATCGTCGGGCAGGCGGAGGTGTTCGAGCAGCTCGCCGTGTTCCGCACCCCGGACCGTGATGAGAAGGACTTCGCGAGCCGCGTCAACTCGTCGTGGAACAAGATGCAGAACAAGCTCCGCGTGTTGCACGCCGTTGGCGATGACCGTGCCGAGATTTCGCCCGTGCTCCGACTGCTCGTCGATGCCGACCAGATCCGCGCGATCACATCGGAGTACCACCGGATCGCCCGAGAGGGCGGAGGAGAATCCGCTGCCCCGTCGACGGATGCCGAGGATGACACAGAATGACGATGCTGAGCTTCCCCACCGACGAGTCGGAGGTCGATCCGACCAGGCCCGGCCAGTGGCGACTCTCCCAAATCGAACTCGTCAACTGGGGCACGTTCGCCGGCCACGTCTCCGTGGATGTCGCGCGCGCCGGCCACCTGTTCACCGGCGCATCCGGATCGGGCAAGTCGTCGCTACTCGACGCGATTGCCGCCGTCCTCACCCCCGACAGGTGGTTGCGCCTCAACGCGGCGGCTCAGGATGGCGCTTCCCGACAGAGCGATCGGACGCTGATGAGCTATGTGCGTGGCGCCTGGAGCAAGGAAGCTGACGAGACTGCCGATCGGGCCACCACGACCTACCTGCGCTCGAAGGCAACCTGGAGCGGCATCCTGCTGCGCTACGAGAATCTCCGCGATGAACCGGTCGTCCTGCTGCGGGTGTTCCACGCACCGGGCACGCGCACCGAACCGACCGCGTTGAAGGACGCACGGATCTTCACCCGCGGTCACGTGAAGCTTCTCGACGTGAAGCCGCACGTCGAAGGCGGAATTGACGCGCGTCGCATGTCGAAGGCCTTCCCCGACGCGCTGATCACCACCGGTGGGAGACACGGACGCTTTCACGAGCGGATCATCCGTCAGTTCGGCTTCCGCGGAGATGCGACGCTTCAGCTTCTCCACAAGACACAATCAGCGAAGAACCTCGGCACCCTCGACGCGTTGTTCCGCGGGTTCATGCTCGACCAGCCGGGGACCTTCGCGCGGGCCGAGACCGCCGTTGAGCAGTTCACGGAGCTCGATGCCGCGCACAAGCACGTGGTCGACCTGAGGAAGCAGGCTGATGCGCTCCGCAAGGTCGACGAGGCGATCACCGCGTTCGACTTGGCCGGCGCTGAGATGGCAGCGATCTCCGATCTGCACGACGGGGTCGAGCCCTTCACAGCGGGACTCAAGTTGCGGCTCGCGAAGGAAGCCGCGGGCCCCGCACGCGCCGCGCTGGCGCGCGCCGAGAGCGACCTGAGCGACGCCGCGCGAGAGCAGCGGTTGGCGGCAGAGGCGCTGGAAACCGCGAAGGCGCGGGTCCGGGACGAGGGCGGCGCGCGCGTCGAGCTTCTGCAGGAGCGGATCGACAGTGCGCAGCGTGCCGAGGACGTCACTAGGCAATATCGAGCTCAGTTGACCGCAGAGCTGATGCGCATCGGCGCACCAATGCCCGAAGATCCAGAGCAGTTTGCGGAGCTCCTTGCCGCGGCCGTCACCGAGGTTGCGCGCGACATCCCCGCTGTGTCGTATGAGGTGCGTGACGCCGCGAGTCAGGCGCGTAAGGCGCTGGACGAAGTCACCAGGCAGATTCAGGCGCTGAGAGATCACCGGAGCAACCTCGACGAGAAGCTTCTGAGCGCACGACGATTCCTCGCGGACGCTGTTGGTGTGCCGGCATCGACATTCCCCTTTGCGGGCGAGCTGATCTCGGTCGCCGAGCAGCACTCCGCCTGGCGCGGCGCGGCAGAGCGAGTGCTCGCTCCGTTTGCGTCGACGCTCCTCGTGCGGGACGAACATCTTGTCGCCGCACGTCGGGCAGCCGACTCGCGGACACTCGGTGTCCGGCTCGTCATCGAAGCGGTCCCGCACGCCGTCGACGAGCCGCGTCGCCCCAAGGATGCCCGCTCGCTCGTTCATCGCCTCGCGGTGAGCGATGGGCCCTTCGCGTCCTACGTCCGCAAGCGCATGGCCTCCGAGTTCGACTACGCCTGCGTTTCGCACCCCGACGAGCTTGATGACGTCGAGCGTGGCGTCACGATCGGCGGCCTGGTCAAGCGCAACTCACGTAGGTATGAGAAGGACGACCGTCACGAGGTCGGTGATGCCACTCGATGGGTGCTGGGCGGCGACACCCACGCGCGGCTCGAGGCATTGCTTGAGCGTCGGCGGGACGCGATGGCGGCGATGGAGGAAGCATCCGCCCGCGACGCCGAGGCCGACTCGTTTCGTCAGGATGCGGTCAGTCGGCGCGACGTCTTCACACGCGTATCGACGTTCAGCTGGGACCAAGTGGACCTCGCAACTGCGATGGCGGTCACCGCGGCCCAGCGCGACGATCTCCGGGTGCTCACCAGCGAGTCGGGGACTCTCCGCGAAGCACAGGAGGCCGCGGAGCGAGCGACCCAGCGACTGGACGAAACGAACGCGAAGCACGCACGGGCGCTCGGAGCCCACGCTGTCGCCCGCAATCACGTCGAAAGCATCGCGGCACACGTCGCCGAACTCGAGGCCACCCCATATGCACCGGTCGAGGAGCGGATCGCCGACGCCCTCGAAGGCCGGTTCCGAGCCGAGCGACGCTCCGTGAGCCTGGAGACGGTGGACGAAGTCGCGCGAAAGGTGCAGTCGGCACTCTCGAAGGAGAAGGACGCCTCGGCCAGCCGCGCAGCGGATGCTGAGGCCAGCTTCGCCGGGCGCGCCGCCGAGTTTCGGCTCGGGTGGCCCGCTGCATCCGCAGAGCTGACTGCTGACATCCGCGACCGCTACGGCTACCGGGAACTGCGCGAAGGCATCATCGCCCGCGGCCTGCCCGAGAAGGAGTCCGAGTTCCGCAAGCTGTTGCGGGAACGATCGCAGGACGTCGTCGCACACTTGCTCAGCGACCTCCGCGACGCCCCGGGTCTCATCCGTGAGCGAATCCTCCCCGTCAACGCATCCCTGGGGCGGTCCCCGTTCGAGGGAGCGGACCGCTTCCTCGAGATCGATGTGAAGACGACGCGGACCCCGGAGGTCGACGAGTTCCTCACCGACCTCCGTCGCATCGTTGAAGGCAACTGGGCCGACGAGTCGGCCGCCGGTGCCGAGCAACGATTCGCCGTGCTGCAGCGCGTAATCGGTCGACTCGGATCCAAGGACCGCGTCGACATCGATTGGCGCAACCGGGTGCTCGACACGAGGCTTCACGTGAGCTTCCTCGCGCGGGAGAAGGACGTCGCCGGCCGCGTTGTGCGGGTGTATGACTCCGCAGAGGGCTTGTCGGGTGGTCAGCGGCAGAAGCTCGTCATCTTCTGCCTCGCGGCAGCGCTGCGGTACCAGCTGACTGAAGAAGAGGACGAGGTTCCGAGGTTCGGGTCGATCGTGCTCGATGAGGCGTTCGACAAGGCTGACAGCCGATACACGCGCAACGCGATGGAGGTGTTCCGCGAGTTCGGATTCCACATGATCCTCGCGACACCGCAGAAGCTGCTGCAGACGCTCGAGCCGTACGTGGGTGCGATCACGTCGGTATCGAACCCCCACCGCGACGCCTCACGGCTGGCGAACGTGGTGTTCTCGGTCGGTGAACCTGAGGTCGCCACCCCGCCGCACGCGGAGTCGCGCGCGTGACCACGCTTGTCACACCGTCTGACCTGCGCGCGCGGGCGAAGAAGCTCTTCGACCGCGATGCACGCACCTGGGCCGCCGAGCAGCAGACCGATGTCGTGCTCGACGTTCCGCTACGCCCGCCAACGGAGCGGGAGGCGCTGGACGATCTCAGTCTGGTTCGACGGTGGGTCGACGCCTGGCGCGGTGTGAGCGAGGACTCGGGTATCGAGCTCGAGTGGGTCGTCCGCCATTGGTCACGCATCGGGTCGCAGGAAGTCCCCGTTCGAGCGGTGCTGCGCGGTTCGGATTCGATCGCTCGAGCGGCGGGCGAGGCGGAGGGTTGGCGACGTCTGATGGCGCGACTTGACGAGTTGAGGGGCCTGGCCGGTTCCGACGCCAGCGGTGTGCTCCGCGCCCATGGCCGCGCGATCAGCGATCTCGATGGCGCCGATTTCGACAGGCTCGTCCATGTGCTGGCCTGGTTGCGCGAGAACCCGGAATCGGGCCACCTGGTGCGGGAACTGCCGATCCGCGGCATCCACACCAAATGGATCGAATCTCGCCGCGGACTCGTCGAGGCGTTGCATCGGGCGGGAACCGGAGCGCCCGGACTGGGCCTTCGCGAGCCGTCACCGCTCATACGGATCCGTGCTCTCGATCCGTCGCTCTCGTTCCAGGGGCTCACCGATGTGTCGGCGCCCGTCGACGACCTTGCGGCAAGCACGATCCGACCCGAGCGCGTGTTCGTGTTCGAGAACCTCGCCACCCTGCTCGCGATGCCGGATGTGCCCCGAGCTGTAGCAGTGCACGGTGGTGGTCACCGCGTCGATCTCGTCGCCCGCCTCCCATGGGCGCAGACGGTCACCTACTGGGGCGATCTCGATTCGCACGGATTCGCCATACTCAACCGACTTCGAGCCAGGGGTGTGGACGCAACGTCGGCGTTGATGGATATGGATACTCTGTTCGCTCACCGTGATCTGTGGGGGACCGATCCGGATCCGAACGTCGGCGTGTTCGATCTGCTCACGCCTGATGAGCGCGCGACTCTTCGGTCGCTGAGCGCGGAGGGCAACATACGCCTCGAGCAGGAGCGCCTCCCGTGGAGTTACGCGCTCGAACGGCTCGGGGTGTCCTGACGAGGCATCTGATCGTTGCCCCAGCGCGCTCCTATTGACCTGTCAGCGACGCGTGCTACCGTAATCGTAACAAACGCAACCTCCTGCGTTTACGTGTATTGAGGTGATTTCCGTGTCTCGCGCTGCCGTCGTTGAAGAGACGTACCTTCCCAGCAGGGAAGTCGAGCTTGCCCCTGTGCTGGACTTCCTCACCGCCCATGAGGCCGCCGGCTGGGCTCTTCCCGAGCCAAGGTACTTCCTTGCGGGGGCGCGTCCAGGCGACCATGTCGAGCTTCCGGAAGAGGTCTACCTCGCTCTCCGCAAGATCGTGGACGCGATGCAGAGCGGGCTTGCCGTGTCAGTTGTACCCCAGGCAACACGGCTCACCACCCAGCAGGCAGCGGATCTCCTGAACGTGAGCCGCCCGACCATTGTGAAGCTCCTCGACGAGGGTGAGATCCCATTCGAGAAGGCGGGAACGCACCGACGCGTTCTCCTCGCGGATCTGCTCGAGTACCGAGAGCGCCGGCGGGAGCGTCAGTACGACATGCTCGCCGCCACGCGCGACGCCGTCGACGAAGACAACATCGAGCAGACGCTCGAGGACCTCAGAGCGGCGAGGAAGGCGGTCGCCGCAAGGCGGGCAGCCCGACTCTGACCTCGCAGACTGACAGGATGGGGTCGTGTTCACGGCGACCCTCGACACCAGCGTGCTGTGGCCGAGCCTGCAACGCGACTTCCTCCTTTCGCTCGCGATCGAGGGCGCGTATCGACCGACCTGGAGCTCGGCGATCCTCGACGAACTCGAGTTGCACGAGGAAGTCAAGCTCGTGAAGCGGGGGATACCCGTAGCGGGGGCTGCCAGCCGCGCAGCAACCCTCATCGCCGCGATGCGGCGAGAGTTCGCCGACGCGGAGGTCGAAGGCTGGGAACCGCTGGAAGGTACCTTCGGGCTTCCCGATCCGGATGACGAGCATGTGGTCGCTGCGGCCGTCATCGCGGGAGCCGGAGCGATCGTCACCGAGAACCTGAAGGACTTCCCTGCAGCCAAGATTCCGCCGGGCATCCAGGTGCTCAGCGCCAGGGAGTTCGCGAAGAACACTGTCGCGCTCAACCCCAGGCATGCGCTCGCCGCGGTGCGGGAGATCGCGAGTCGTTCCGGCCGCTACGGTGCAGCGCTCACCGTCGAGGAGATCCTGGACACGTTGCGCGACCGATACGGCATGATCGAAGCCGTCGAGATGATGGTCGAAGCTGCGTCCGCGTAGCCTCCAGTTCGCATGACTGAAGAGCGGGGTGCAGCCACCTGATTTCGCGCCGAACACCCGCCACGTTTCTGCCACGAATCGAACCGCGCTGACCTGATCGAGGAGAACGTCTGTGGCCTCAGAACACGCGGAATCATGCGGTTTCAGCTGGGTCCAGTTGCCATCGGCGCGATTTCAAATCCCTCCGTCTCCGCCAATTTCCTGAACGTAACTGAGCCGATCTCTTCTCGAAGCGGCGTGCGGGCATGATGGAGCACGTGAACCGTCATCCTCGAGCAGACGAATGGATCGAGCGACTGGGACTGCGCGTGCTCGAGGGTGAATCGGGATGGTGGACTCCCGCCTTCCGTTCGGATGTAGAGGTTCGAACCGTCGACGGTGTGGCATCGCCAGCTGCGAACGCCATCTATTACCTGCTCGACCCGCGTCGCCCGATCAATGCGTGGCATTGGCTTGCTGCCGATGACACCCACGTCATCGTCGACGGTGGTCCGGTCGAGTACGTGGTCGTAGACAGCGATGGCATGGTGACCTCGTCTGTGGTGACTCGGGAGACTCGGCCGATGATCACCGTCCCGGCCGGATCCTACAAGGCACTTCGACTTGTCGATCCCGCGGGTTTCGCGTTGATCTGCTCGGTCGTCACGCCGGCCTGGACTCCCGGCAGGGTCCGAATCGGACCGCCGACGCGAATAGAGCGACCCGCATGGCTCGACGACCTCACGATGTCGGAGCTGACGACCGGCGTCGCGGGTGTGAGGCGGTGTTCGGGCCGGCCAGCGACCTGATCAGGCTTGCCCGCCTTCCGCTCATCCGCGGCGCTGTGGCGGAGATGCTCGCCCTTGTTGGCAGCATCCGCGCCTGAGATCGAGCGTCGGTGGCGCGAGCTATCGTGAGAGCTGCTAGTCAGAAGGGGCACCGCATGACCGACTTCGCCCAGCGCATGAACGCCATCACGATCGAGCAGCTTCGTGCCACCGGCGCAACGAAGTGGTCGGCGACGGATGACTCGATCGGCGCCTTCGTCGCTGAGATGGACTTCGGCGTCGATCCGGCCATCACCGCCGCCTTGCACGCAGCGGTTGACGACGGAGCCTTCGGATACATGCCCCAGCGGATCGCCGCTGATCTGTCGGATGCGACGGCGGGGTTCCTCGAGCGCCGCTACGGCTGGAGTGTGCCCGCGAGCGATGTGTGGGGCATCCCGGATGTGATCATGGGACTCGAACTCGCGATGGAGCACTGCTCGGAGCCGGGGTCCAAGATCATCGTTCCCACTCCGTCGTATATGCCGTTCCTGATGGTGCCGCCGATGCGCGGTCGCGAGGTCATCGAGATGCCCCTCGCCGTGCGGGACGGACGCTACGAGTTTGACCTCGACGCACTGCAGCGCGCGTTCGACGAGGGCGGGAATCTGCTGCTGCTGTGCAACCCGTACAACCCCGTCGGTCGCGTGTTCTCGCGAGACGAACTGGTCGGGATCGCCGAGGTGGTCGACCGCAATGGCGGGCGTGTCTTCTCGGACGAGATCTGGGCGCCGCTCGTCTTCTCGGGCGCGACGCACGTCCCGTACGCGACGGTGTCGCCTTCCGCAGCTGAGCACACGATCACGGCCATGAGCGCCTCAAAAGCGTGGAACCTCCCCGGTCTGAAGTGCGCCGAACTCGTCCTCACGAGCGACCGCGACCGCGAGACGTGGGAGCGGATCGGGCGGTTCTCGGGCCACGGCACCAGCAACCTCGGTGCGATCGCCAACGCGGTCGCCTTCCGCAGCGGTGACGCGTGGCTCGCCGACCTCGTGCCCTACCTCGAGGGCAACCGCGACCGCCTCCTCTCACTCCTTGCCGAGCACCTCCCCGGAGCCTGGATGCCGAAACCCGAGGGTACCTATGTCGGCTGGATCGACTTCCGCGGCGCCGGGATCGACGATCTGCCCGCTGAGTACTTCGCGCGGGAGGCATCCGTCACTCTCACGGAGGGGACGATGTGCGGACAGGCGGGTGCGGGATTCGCGCGTCTCATCTTCGCGACGCCCCAGCCTGTGCTCGATGAGATCGTTCGCCGGCTCGCCGCGGTGACCCCAGTGCGCTAGATCGGCTCGGGAGTGACCGCCCCGAGACCCCGATGCTGATCGCGAAGGTATGCCGCGTAGCCGCCGGGGGTGCGTCCAACGAGTCGTCCCGACGTGAGGACCTCGGCCAGGTCGCTGGCGACGACATGCGCTCCCGCCGTGCGGCAGCGCTCGGCCAGTATCACGTCTTCGTGCTCCGGGACGTCGCTGAAACCTCCCGCCGCACGGTAGACATCGGCCCGCACGCCGAGGTTTGCCCCGTGAACGTGCCCGTTCGGGCAGCCCGGCGTATGCGTGTCGAGCCACAGCTGCCGGTGCTGCGGGGTGAGGTCGGCGAAGTCTGGCCGCACGGTACCGATGACCATGTCAGCACCCTCGCGAGCGAGGCCAAGCTGAAGGGTGAGCCAGTTCGACGGCACCACCGAGTCCGCGTCGGTGTTGGCGATCCAGACCCGCCGGTCCGCGGCGGGCGCGAGGCCTCTGAGCGCAGCGGTGACCCCCACGGAGCGCGCAACGCCGACAGATCCCGCATCGATCTCGACGACGGGGAACGGATGCCGCCGCGCCACCGATGCCGACCCATCGGTGCTCGCGTCGATCACCACGTACACCGCAACCGGCACCCGGACGCGCGAAACGGCGACTTCCACGGATTGCAGGCATCGGGACAGCAGCTGCTCTTCGTTGTGGACGGGAATGACCACGGCAAGCGCACGGATGCTGGGGCCGATCACACCAATCCCTCCCGTGCAGCCACCGACTCGGCAGCACCGCGGCCGAAGACCTCGAGTACGAAGTCGTCCTCCTCGTGGAGCGCGATCCTGCGCCACCCCGGCACTCGTCGCAGTGTGTGGTGTACGCGATCGCCGGTTGAGGGGTACTCCGCCACCGGATGCCGCCAGTGGCACGCGACGACGATGCCGTCGTCGGTGAGCGCAGCGTCGATCCGATCGATGAGCGTATCCAGATCGTCCGAGTCGAAGTAGTAGCCGACCTCGGAGAGCACGACGGTGTCGAACTCACCATCCGGCCACTGCGTCGGCACGTGCGCGAGTGAGACCGTGACGTGGTCCGCCGAGGCCAGCCGGCGCCGGGCGCGATCGACGGCGCGCTCTGATGCATCGAGGGCGAGGACCCGGTCGGATCGCGCGGCAAGCGGCGCAGTTAGCACGCCCGTCGCGCACCCGATCTCCAGAACGCTGCCCAGGCGCCGGTTCGGCAGGGCAGCAAGGAGCACGGCGCGTTTGCGTTCCTCGTACCATCGCGTTTCGAATCCCCAGGGGTCATCGTGGCGGGCGTAGAAGTCCTCGAAGAACGTCGACGTGAGGGTTGCGTCGGCACCGGGCGCTTCGTCCAGGAAGACCTCGCGGTCCCGGCTGAAGTGGGCGAGGAATCTCGGTGGCGCGACGGCCTCGTCACCCGGCTCGCCCGAGAGAGCCTGTACCTGAGACGTGTGAGCGCGCAGGGCGGCGACCTTGCGTGCCAGCTCGTTCTCTGTCAGCCGCACAGCGAGCGCCTGCGACCAGGGGACATCCTCGGGGGTACCCCAGTGCCACATCCAGATCGGATACCCCAGATGGCGCACGCTGCGATGTGACGCGACATTGCGCACGGCGCCCGAGACGGCCCGGTGATCGCGATGACCGTCTCCCGACCAGGGCGAGAGGACCATCGTCTGCGTGGGCGCGGCATCCGTCGCATCCAGGGCGGCTGCAACGGCGTGCTCGACGGCGCTCGCGTGCGCATCCACCGTGCCATCGGGGATCGACAGGAACTGCACGCGCGCAGCCGGCGCCAGGAGTGAGAGTGCTTCGATGACCTCGAGGCGCCGTTGTGCGCGGAGGGAATCGGGGGAGTGCGTTCTCGATCCTGGATGAGACGCCTCACCGTCCGTGGCGATGATGACGCTCACCCGACCTCGCCGGGCCGCAACGCGACACATGAGTCCACCGGCGCCGAGCGTTTCATCGTCGGGGTGGGCGGCAACCACGATGAGCTCGTCCGGTGGGGATTCCAGCAGCGGCGCTGAGCTGAGGCGAGGGTCGTCAACCCACTGCTCCTCGGCGGTGCCCTCGTCGAGGTGGCTGAAGCTCACCACGCGGCACTCTGCCGAGCAGACTCGCGACCGACGCGCGCCACGTCACGAAGCCCGTGATGCTGCTGGATGTAGAGGTGCAGATCGGCGCTCGACCGGGCGAACTCCTCGTCACGGGTGAGGGGGGCCGGCCCGAGCGCCTCGGCGGATTCGGCGAGGGTGAGAGCGGCGGCGTCAGCCACGATGGCGCGCACGCGTTCGCTCAGCAGTCGTTCGCCCACCCGCCTTGATCGGCCGTCGTCCACCAGTTCGGCTGCCTCGGCGAGCACGGCGCGCGCCGCCCAGAGTGCTCCATCGACTCGGCCGAGGTGAACGAGGGAGAGCTGGTCGGCAGCTCCCGACTGTGCGGGTGCCAGCAGCCGTCGCGCGATGGTGGCCGCAGCACCCCACCAGCACGCCGCTACCGACATCCCGCCCCACGCGAATCCCGGCCGCTCCAGATACCAGCCAGCTGGTCCGACAGGCACTGCCGGGGCATTGTCGAAGTCAACCGGTGCGCTGACGATCTGCGCCAGCCCCCGTGCCATCCACGGGCCCCCATGGGCCCGAACGCCATCCGTGCGAAGGTCGACCGCGAACAGGGCACGCCGCCCGTCATCCCGTGTTGCCGTCACGAGCGCCCGGGAGAGGCGCGACGCGAGCGAGCACCAGGGTTTCGTGCCTCGCAGGGTCCACCCCGCCCCTGATTTCTCGGCGAGCAGGCTGGAGTCGGGGCTCTCAGCCGCGAAGACGCCCCAGGTGTCATGGGGTGCACTGAGGTCCGACCTGTCGGCCTGAGCGAGGATCGTCAGTGCGTCAAGGTGCGGCTCCAGCACGCGCGCCGCACCCACGTCGACGGCAGCGGTGGCGGCCAGAAGCTCCCAGAGCTCCGCAGTCCGCCCTTCGCCGACGCGCGGCGCCCACTGTCCGACCTCCACGCACCAGTCGAGGGTCTTGGCGAGGTCTGTGCCGAACCCGTCCATCTCGGCTGCCGCACTCACCGCATCGAGCACCGATCCAGTCGCGGCGGCCGCTTCTGGGCGAAGGGAGACAACCGACGGGGCGCATCCGTGTGGATGGACCCCGTCGTTGATGGCGGAGCGAAGCGTCAGGACAGCGCGTCCTTGGTCTTTTCGCCCGCCTGCTTGAGGTTGGCCTTGGCCTGGTCGGCCTTGCCCTCGGCTTCGAGTTCCTCGTTGTCGGTGGCGTCACCGGCGGCTTCCTTGACCTTCCCCTTGGCCTCTTCCGCGGCGTTCTTGATCTTGTCGTCGAGTCCCACGATGTGCCTCCCCTGTCGATGGTGTTGGGAACTGAAACAGTAGGTGCACGACCACGACCCCGAGAGGGGGTTGCCCTTTCGGTGCAATCGCGTTACGCGGTTCGGGGGTGGGCTGCCCCTTAGCCGCCGGGGCTGCTGGGATCGATAGGGGCGCCGTCGCCGTTTTCAGGAAGGTCTCCGCGCTCGATCGGCTGGGCAGGGCCGTCGGGGAGGTCGGAGAAGAGGAGGTCGAGTTCGGCATCCGAAGGCAGGCGCACAGCCTTTGCGGCAGCTTCAAGATCCGCGCGATCGGCGAGGTTTCTGCCCGTGACAAGGATCAGAACACCGTCGCGGGCCACCATGTACTCCTCGACAGAGCCCGAGAATCGATGCCAGATATCGCCTTCGTTGCTGCAGGTGATGCCGCCATCGAGGGTGTCCCAGAGCGGCATCTCAGGGCAGGTCTGTGGGGTCAGCGTCCCGCGGTCGGTGCGAACGGTCAGGATGCCGCCGGTCTGGGCGTTGAACCAGGATGCAGACATCCCGTCGGCGCCTGTGCGCCCGACGGACTGCGGCGCCAGGTCGTATCCGTCGACGGCTGTCACGTAGACCAGGTCAGGGGAGATCCCCGACGCCGTCGCGCGCTGGGCAATAACCTCGGGTGCGGCGGGCTCGGTCGACGCGCAGCCGACAATCGAGGCGGCGAGAGCCGTGAACACCATCGCCACGCCCAATGCCCTCATGCCGTTTTCCGGTGCTGAACGCATCTCTGCATTCTTGCGCACCTCCGCCCGGCGCGAGTCGAGGATCAGTCAGCTGCCACCTCGACCGGCGCTTCGGCAGCGAGTCGCATCCACGTTTCCACGACCGTGTCGGGGTTCAGTGAGATCGACTCCACGCCCTGTGCGAGCAGCCATTCGGCAAGATCCGGATGATCGCTCGGGCCCTGGCCGCAGATGCCGACGTACTTCCCCTGCGCCCGGCAGGCCTGGATCGCCATCGACATCAGCTGCAGCACCGCGGGGTCGCGCTCATCGAACGTGCTCGCGACCAGACCGCTGTCGCGGTCGAGGCCGAGCGTCAGCTGGGTCATGTCGTTCGAGCCGATCGAGAAGCCGTCGAAGAACTCGAGATACTGATCGGCCAGCAGCGCGTTGGTCGGCAGCTCGCACATCATGATGACCTTGAGGTCGTTGACGCCGCGACGCAGGCCATTCTCGGCGAGCATCTCGACGACGGCGTGCCCCTCGCCGACGGTGCGCACGAACGGGATCATGACCTGGACGTTGGTGAAACCCATCTCGTCGCGCACGTACCGCAGCGCCTCGCATTCCATGTCGAAGCAGGCGCGGAAGTCGGGGGAGATGTAGCGGGATGCCCCGCGGTAGCCGAGCATGGGGTTCTCCTCGTGCGGCTCGTAGCGCTCGCCGCCGATGAGGTTGGCGTACTCATTCGACTTGAAATCGCTCATCCGTACGATCACCGGTTCTGGCGCGAACGCTGCAGCGATCATCGAGATCCCCTCCGCGACACGCTGCACGAAGAAGTCACGCGGCGACGGGTAGGCGGCGACGCGCTCGTCGATCTGGGCCTTCAGCTCGGTATCCAGCGTGTCAGCCTCGAGCAGGGCGCGGGGATGGATGCCGATCTGCCGGTTGATGATGAACTCGAGCCTCGCGAGCCCGACCCCGCGGTGGGGAAGACGCGAGAACGAGAACGCCTGGTCGGGCGTGCCGACGTTCATCATGATCTTGACGGGCAGTTCCGGCATCCGGTCGAGATGCGTCTCCTCCTCGGCGAAGGCGAGCATCCCCTCGTAGACGAAGCCGGTGTCGCCTTCGGCGCACGACACGGTGACCTCTTGCCCGTCGCTGAGGACGCGGGTAGCGTCCCCTGCGCCCACGACGGCGGGGATGCCGAGCTCGCGCGCGATGATCGCGGCGTGGCAGGTGCGTCCTCCGCGATTGGTGACGATCGCGGCCGCCCGCTTCATGATGGGCTCCCAGTCGGGGTCGGTCATGTCGGCGACCAGAACATCTCCGGGACGGAACGAGTCCATCTCGGCCAGGTCGCGCAGGACACGGACGGGTCCGGCACCGATGCGTTGGCCGATGGCGCGCCCCGCGGCCAGTACGGTGCCGCGTTCGTGAAGCCGGAACCGGCGGATGACGTTCGCCGATGCGCGGGACACGACAGTCTCGGGACGCGCCTGCAGGATGTAGAGGCGACCGTCGACGCCGTCCTTGCCCCATTCGATGTCCATCGCCCGGCCGTAATGCTCTTCGATGACAAGCGCCTGCCGGGCAAGTTCCTCGAGTTCGGCATCCGTGAGTGAGAACCGGGCGCGATCAGCAAGTGGAACATCGACGAACGCCGTGCTCGCGCCCGCGGCACGACTGTCGGTGTAGCGCATCGCCACCGCCTTCTCACCGACCGAGCGCTTCAACACAGCTGGGCGGCCGGCGCGCAGGGCCGGCTTCGAAACGTAGAACTCGTCGGGGTTGACGGCGCCCTGCACGACAGCTTCCCCCAGCCCGTGCGAACTCGTGAGGAAGACCGCCTGATCGAACCCGGACTCGGTGTCGACGGTGAACATGACACCGGCGGCTCCGACATCCGAGCGCACCATGCGCTGCACGCCTGCCGACAGTGCGACTTCGGTGTGGTCGAAGCCCTGGTGGACGCGGTAGGCGATCGCGCGGTCGTTGTAGAGCGACGCGAAGACCCGACGGATCGCCGTGAGGATGTTCTCGATCCCGCCGATATTCAAGAACGTCTCCTGCTGCCCGGCGAAGGATGCATCGGGCAGGTCCTCGGCGGTCGCCGAGGAGCGAACCGCCCAGGTCACGGCATCCGGTTCGGCATCCTCGTGCAGCAGCCGGTCGTAAGCGGCGCGGATGTCGCTTTCGAGGTCCTCCGGGAGGGGGTGCTGCTCGATACGGGAACGGATCTCGCCGCCGACGCGGGTGAGCTCGGCGACATCGTCAGTGTCGAGGTCCCGCAGGAGGGCTGCGATCTGGTCGCCGAGGCCATCGTGGGCCAGGAAGCGGCGGTAGGCGTCGGCGGTCGTGGCAAACCCGCCGGGCACCCGCACGCCGAGCGCTGACAGGTGAGAGACCATCTCACCGAGTGAGGCGTTCTTGCCACCGACGGCGGGCAGGTCGGTCATACCGATCTCGTCGAACCAGAGGACGTTCTTCATGGATGCTCCTTTGTCAGGGCGGGGCGTGACGGATGGTCAGGCGCGAAGCTTCAGGGTCTGCAGGATGATCGCCGACATCTCCTCGACGCTCTTGGTCGAGGAGTTCAGGAACGGGACGCGGGTGCGCCGGTAGAGCTCCTCTGCCCGGCGCAGCTCGAGGGTGCATTGCGCGAGGCTCGCGTAGCGGGAGTCCGGGCGACGCTCGTGGCGTACCTGGCTCAGGCGGAGCGGGGTCGTCGTGAGCCCGTAGCAGCGGTCGGCGTAAGGTGCCACCAGGCGCGGCAGGCCGTCGGTCGGGAAATCATCGTCGGTGAGGGGGTAGTTCGCGACCAAGAGGCCGTACTGCAACGCCAGGTACATGGTCGTCGGGGTCTTGCCGCAGCGCGAGGGCGCGATGATGATGACGTCGGCGAACTCGAGCGCACGCGAACTCTGCCCGTCGTCGTGCTCGATCGCGTACTCGACCGCGCGCATCCGTGCGAAATATGCCTCGGTGTCGCCCACGGTGTGAAATTGCCCGAGCTGCTCGGATGCCGTTGTGCCGAGCGTGCGCTCAAGGTCGGTGAGGTGACCGCCGAGCAGATCGATGCGCGGCGCCGGCGCGGTGTCGAGCACCCGACCGACTGCCGCGTTCTTCATTGTCGAGAAGACGATGGGCGCCAGGCCCGCGGCATCCGCGGCAGCGATCGTCTGTACCACCGTCGCTGCCGCTTCGGCGGTGTCGACAAAGGGAATCGTGTGGCGCTCGAACCGGAAGCCGGGAAAGTTCGCCAACAGGGCGTTGCCCAGTGTCTCGGAGGTGATGCCCGTGCTGTCCGAGACGAAGAACACGGCGCGTTTCGTGCGCGTGTGGTCGCTCAGGGCAGAGGGCATGCCTCGAGGCTAAAGAGATATGTCAGTGCTTACCGCCGCAATTGGCGTCAAGATTGAGCTTTCTTTACGACCCTGCAAACATAACGCGTTCAGACGTGCTCAGCCGGCGAGCTGGTCGAGGTCGCGAAGGTGCCGGTAGGAGCCCTTGAAGTAGAGCAGCGGCTCCTCGCGATGCGACTCCGCCGGGCTCATTCCCACGACCGACCCGATGACGATGAGGTGATCACCCGCTTCGTGCTCGGCCCATGCCTCGCAGTCCACCCACATCAGGGTGTCGGCGATGATCGGGTTCCCCGAGGCGGCAGGTGTCCACGAAACCCCCGCCCACTTGTCGGTGCCGCTACGGGCGAACTGGGTGGCGATGGTGTGCTGATCGTGCGCGAGAACATTCACCGCGAACCTGCCGGTAGCAGCGATCCGGGGGTAGGTCGTCGAGGTCTTCATGACGCTGAACGAGATCAGCGGCGGGTCGATAGATACCGAGAAGAACGACTGGCAGGTGAATCCGATCGGTTCGCCGTTGTCGATCCCCGACACGATCGTGATTCCGGATGCGTAGTGGCCGAGGGTGTCCCGGAACTGGCGGGGAGAGAACGGCACTTCAGGTGTGGCGAGCTGCGACATGGTTTGCTTTCTCTTTCGCCGTCGGTTCAGGAAGCCGGGATGTCGGCGCGGAGGGCGCCGGCCAGCGAGGCCACTCGTCGGATATTGCCGGCGTACTCCGCCACTGCCGCGTCCAGGACGTCGTCCACGCGCTCCATCTGGCTGAGGGCCAGGTAGAAGCCGCGTCCGGGCACTGTTGCTCCGAGCTCCACCAAGAGGGGAGACAGAGTGAAGGTCGGCCCCATCGCGTGCGTGAAATCCGCGCCGGTGTGGAGCGGGATTGCCGTGACCCCGGCGAGCCCATTTGCGGGATACCGGTCGAGAAAGGCCTTGAGCAGTCCGGTGTAGGTGGCCTTGTAGGTCGGCGACGCAAAGATCGCGAGGTCGCATTCAGCGACTGCCGCGTTCAGCGCCCCCATGGTCTCCGACGGCCACGCGAAGATCTCTGTGGTGTAGTCGGCCAGGTCGATCACCTGCGCCTCGAACGTTCCGGGGTCGAGAAGCTTCTCGAGCAGAAGTTCGGCGATCTTGCGGGTTCGCGACGCCGGCTTCGGGTTGCCGACAACGACCGCGACTTTGAGTGACATGACTCTCTCACTTCCATACCGATGAACAGGAAGGGATGAGTCGCCGCACCACACCGCGAGAGGGGACGTGGAGCGAACGACATCTCCACACGCCCCGGGATCTTGTGGCCCAGTGCGCCCGCAACGGCTTACGCTGCACATCCATTGTGCACACATTCGTGTTTCGGTCGCGTAAACCGCCCCTCACAGCGCCCGGGTACGTCGATCCTGGGCCGCTCCGAACCACGTCAGGGTATCGGGGATGCAAGACTGGCGTCCCATGGGCATCCTGGCAACTGTCGTCAACGTGTTCGTCGACGAAGCAGGAGATCACGGCAATCCGCTCGGAATCGTGTGGGCATCGACAGCCACTCGCGGGCGTGAGCAGGACATTGCCGCCGACCTCGGTTTCAGCGAGACCGTCTTCATCGACGCGGTGGATGGGCGAACTGTTCGGGCGCGAATTTTCACCCCGAAACAGGAGTTGCGTTTCGCCGGGCATCCCACGGTCGGACTCGCCGCCTGGCTTCGCGCGGCAGGTGATGACATCCGTCATATCGCCGTCCCTGCGGGCACGGCGCGCGTCCGTGCGGACGGAGAGTTCACGTGGGTCAGCGCCGAGGTCGACTGGGCCCCGGAATTCGAGCTCGAACAGCTCGAATCGCCAGAGGAAGTCGATGCCGTCGACCCGGATGCCTACACCGAGGGCATGCACTATGTCTGGGCGTGGCTCGACGAAGAAGCGGGGAAGGTGCGCTCGCGGATGTTCGCGCCAGGGCTCGGCATCCGTACCGATGAGGCGACCGGGTCAGCGGCAATCCGGCTGACTGCATCACTCGGCCGCGACCTGCAGATCGAGCAGGGAGCAGGTTCGAGGCTCGTCACGCACCGTCGAAACCTGGGCCGGGAGGTCGAGATCGGCGGCCGTACGACGCCGGGGCGCGACGTCGAGCTGGCGTGAGCTTTCAGTACAACTGGAACAGTTGAGACGCGATCGCGCCCAGATCGGTGTTGGCCTGGATGACCGCTTGCACCTCGGTGATCGGTACGTCATTGACGAACACCGCGAAGGCGAGACGCCGGCCGGATGCGGCATCCAGAAATCCGGCGAGCGCCTTCGTCTCGAGCACGTAGGGGGTGTCGGTTCCCGGACCGACGAGCGTGCCGGTCTTCGCGTGGGCAGAACCGATCGCGGGGTCACCGTCGGGCAGCACGGTTGCCAGGGACCCGTCCACCCCGAGGATCGGTGTGGATTCGAGGAAGGTCTCGAAGTACGGGGCGTCCGTCAACGACACCAGGTAGGAGGTCATCGCTGCCGGAGTGATGCGGTTCCCCGGCAGCCCTTGACCATCGGTGATCACGACGTCGTCGGGCCCGAGTCCCGCCGCTTCGAGCACGCTCATCTGTCTCGCCAGCCCGGCGTCGAGGGTTCGCTCACCCGCCTGCGCCGCCAGCAGCAGCGGCAGTTGATTGGCGCCGAGGTTGTGGCTGACCTTGTTGATCAGCCGGGCGGTCTCCGAGAACGGCGGGGAGGTGAACGTGGCGAGCGGGATCGCGCCGTCGAGGTCCGCGACCGGCGGCAGCTCGCTCGAGCTCGGCGTCCGCGGGTCCGCCGTGACGGTGACGCCCGCGCGCTCGAGCGCCTCGATGAACAGGGTGCGGGCCCACGCTGCCGGATCAGGGACCTGATAGGTCTGCACCACCGGTTCGGCGCCCAGAGGGATCGTTCCGGTGACGGTGAGGATGCCGCCGTGCTCGGTGATCGTGACGTCGAACCCGCTGTCGGCATCCGCTGTGCTCACCAGATTCTCGACGGTGTACGCCGAGCTCTGCGGCCGCCAGCTCGCGGTCGTGGGGTCGCCGACCGCCGCGCCGGAGGTGATGACGATGTCCACCAGGTTGTCGTTGACCACGATCGGTGAAATCGGTACTCCGTCTAGGACGACGGGATCCCAGAGCCTGTCGTCGACGAGGACGTCCCCGCCCACCGTGTGGATTCCGGATGCGGCGACCTGCTGTGCGAGATCATCGAGGCCGGTCAGCGGATCTTCGGGAGTGAGCGTCGCCAGCCCCGGGAGGACGTTCGCGTCGTAGTGGTCGAAGATCGGGACATCGAGGGTGCCGTCGGGCATCGTTCGACCGCCGAGGGTGAGGTCCCCCGAGCCGCGCAGAATGAGATCTCCCTCGAGAGTGCCGTTCGAGACCTCGCCGACGGCGACGACCGGGGTCGTGAACGTCGCGTCCGCGCCGAGCAGGTCGAGGGCTGCGGTGACAGAGAGGATCTTCGCCGTGGACCCGGTGAGGAACTGCTCGTCGGGGTTGACGGCGATGAGGGTCTCGCCGCTGTCGATGTCGATCACCGACATCCCCCAGCGGCCGCCCTCGTAGGTGGGCTGGTCCATGATGGCCGCGATCGTGGGTGGCACATCAGTGGGCGGACCGGGTGGCGCGGCGGTGCACGAGATCAATCCCGCTGACGCAGCGATGATCGCTGCAATGGTCACCGGTCGTCGGGTGCGACGGAGCATAGGACGGAGTCTATCGAGGCGCCGTCTTCGTCCCGACCCTCGCGGTGCTCCAGGCGGGTACGCTTTCCATGTACTAAGACATGGAAAGCGCCGGACGGGAGAGCGCGGATGAGCATGATGCGCGGGGGTTTCGGCGGGGGTCTCACTCGCGGGGCCGATGAACGGACGCAGCGGGAGCGCAACGCGGAGGCGCCACACATCCCGCACCTCGGCCGGCGCATCGTCGCGCTGTTCTCGCCGTACCGTGGGCGCCTGAGCATCACTGCGGTTCTGGTCATCCTGAGTGCTGCCCTCGGCGTCATCCCGGCGCTCCTGGTCGAGCAGGTCTTCGACCTCGCGTTGTTCCCGGCATCCGGCGGACCTGACATCCCGCTGCTGATCGAGCTCGTCGCACTCATGATCGGGCTGTTCGTGCTGTCTGCAGGGCTGAACGTCCTCCAGACATGGCTGACCTCGTCGGTGGGAAACCGCGTCACCGGCGACCTGCGAGTCCGGCTCTTCCAGCACCTGCAGTCGATGGAACTTGCCTTCTTCACGCGCACGAAGACGGGCGTCATCCAGTCCCGGCTTCAAAATGACGTGGGCGGGGTTGCGAGCGTCTTGACCAACACGTTCACCTCGATCCTCGGCAACAGCGTCACCGTCATCGCGTCGCTCGTGGCGATGATCATCATCGACTGGCGGCTGACGCTCGTGGCAGTCGTCATGCTGCCGGTGCTCGTGGTCATTCAGCGCCGCGTCGGCCAGGTGCGTGCTCGCATCGCGGCGCAGGCCCAGGAATCACTGTCGACGCTCACCGCCATGACCCAGGAGTCGCTCTCGGTCTCGGGCATCATGCTGACGAGCTCGTTCAATCGCGCGGACTACGAGACCGGTCGCTACGCCGACGAGACCTCGCGTCAGGTCTCTCTGCAGATTCGGCAGGCGATGAGCGGGCAGGGCTTCTTCGCGGTCGTGGGTGTCATCATGTCGGCAGTCCCGGCGGTCATCTACCTTCTCGCGGGTGTGTTCATCACGGGCGGTGTCGACATCACAGCCGGCGCGATCGTGGCGTTCACCGCCGTGCAGGGGCGCCTGCTCTTCCCGCTCATGGCGCTCATGCGGGTCGCGCTCGACGTTCAGACCTCGATGGCGTTGTTCGCCCGCATCTTCGAGTACCTCGACCTCAAGCCCGCGATCGTCGACGCACCGGATGCGATCGACGTCGGCGCGGCGCCGGGGCCGGTCGGCCGCGTCGAGTTCCGTGACGTCTCATTCCGCTACCCCGGCGCGGGAGAGGATGCGGCGACCCTGCATGATGTCTCCTTCGTTGCCGAACCCGGTCAGCACATCGCCTTTGTCGGCTCCAGCGGCGCGGGCAAGACGACGATCCTCTACCTCGCGCCGCGGATGTATGAGGCATCATCGGGTGCCGTGCTGTTTGCCGGCGCCGATGTTCGAGACCTCCGCCGTGAGTCCCTGCTTGACAGCGTCGGAATCGTCTCGCAAGAGACCTACCTCTTCCACGCGTCGATCCGCGAGAACCTGCTGTACGCGAAGCCGGATGCCTCTTCCGACGAGCTCGAGGAAGCATGCCGCGGCGCGCATATTCATCACGTCATCGAGTCCTTCCCCGACGGCTACGACACGATCGTGGGCGAGCGGGGCTATCGCCTGTCCGGTGGCGAGAAGCAACGGATCGCGATCGCGCGGGTGCTGCTGAAGAACCCACCCGTCCTCCTTCTGGATGAGGCGACCAGCGCGCTCGACACCGTCTCGGAACGGACCGTGCAGCAGGCGTTGGATGCCGCGGCGCAGGGCCGCACGACCCTGACGATCGCGCACCGCATTTCGACGATCGTCGCCGCCGACGTCATCCACGTCGTGGAGGCGGGACGCATTATCGAAAGCGGCACGCACGCCCAGCTCCTCGCGGCTGGCGGCGCGTATGCGCGACTTGTCGCGCACCAGCAGGAGAGTGCCCTTTCCGTGATCTGACGGTTGCCGTCGGCCGCCGGCGCTGGGAAGCTGAGAGCGTGCGCGTTTGGGTGCGCGCCTCGCCCATGGAGGAACACACGATGGCTGGCAAGTTCGATCTGAACACGACCACTCTCGGGCAGTTGCTCGATGACCCGGAGGCGCGCGCGATCATCGACGAGCTGGTTCCCGAGCTTCCGACACACCCCATGGTCGGGATGGCGAAGGGTATGCCTGTGAACACCGTGCTGACCTTCGCGGGCGGCCAGGTCGACCCCGAGATCGTGGCGCAACTGAAAGCGCGCATCGGCGCACTCTGACCGTCCCGCCTTCGTCATCGGTGGGCGCAGCGCAGCAGTACGCTGAGGGCCCATGAGCGATGTCACCCGTCCGGCGCGTCCTGCCGGGGTGCGCGAGGTAGCCCGGCTGGCGGGAGTATCGACACAGACGGTGTCGCGGGTCATCAACAACTACCCGAACATCCGGCCCGAGACGCGGATGCGTGTGCTCGAGGCCATGCGAGCACTCGACTACCGGGTCAACAACGCCGCGCGAGCGCTCGGCACGGCATCCACGCGCACCATCGGGGTCATCGCAACGGATGCCACCCTCTACGGCCCCACGGTGGGAATCGCGGCTCTCGCCGAAGCCGCTCGGGAGGCGGGCCTGTGGATCGCGACTGCCTACGCTGATGCCAGCGATCCGGCCGCGATCGACGGAGCGATAGCCCACGTGCTCGCTCAAGGCATCGACGGGCTCGTGCTCGTTGCCCCGCACGCGCGGATGGTTGCCGCGCTGCGCGAAAGGGAGCTGGGCGTGCCGGTCGCCGCGCTGCACGCAGACGAGGGCGCAGGAGCGCAACACGAAGGCGCAGCGCTCGCTGCGGCACACCTCGTGGGCCTCGGACACCGACGGATCGGGCGTCTCGGCGGGCCCGTCGACTGGCTTGAAGAGGCATCTCGTGCCCAGGGCGCCGAGGCGGGACTCCATCGTGCCGGCCTGTCCCTCACCCATGAGTGGCGGGGAGACTGGTCAGCTCGATCCGGCGCGGACCGCGCCGCGGAGGTCGCTGCCGCGGTGCAGGCCGGTGAACTGACCGCGATCCTTGCCGCGAACGACCAGATGGCGCTGGGGCTCATGGCAGGGCTCGCCGGGAGCGGCATCCGGGTTCCGAACGATCTCGCGGTCGTCGGCTTCGATGACAACCCGGATGCGGCGTTCTATGCGCCCGCGCTCACCACGGTTCGCGTTGATGTGCTCGGTGACGCGCGCCGCTGCGTCGCCGAGGTTACGGGGGGCTCGACCGGGGGGCTCAGCACAGCGTCGGCTCCGGCTCGGCTCGTCATCCGGGCCTCGAGTGCGCCGCTGACGATCTGACCTCCCGGGGCGTGGTGCTGCGACGGTCAAGACTGGCGGATCCCAAGTGTTACCGGTAACATTCGGGGCGTGCCCAGTCGGTGCAGACAAGCGCGACGACGAGGGTGTCTCGGAAGGATTCATCGATGACCGAAATCGACAGTGCCCATTTCGACAGTGCCGTCAGCGAAGCGATCGCTCGGGTCCGTGCCGATGTCGCGGCGTTGCATTCCGAACTGGTTCGCTACGGACTGATCGTCTGGACCGGCGGGAACGTCTCGGGTCGCGTTCCGGGCGCTGACCTGTTCGTCATCAAGCCGTCGGGCGTCTCGTACGACGATCTGGCCCCCGAGAACATGATTCTCTGCGACCTCGACGGCAACGTCGTTCCCGGCAGTGTGGGAAGCGAACGCTCGCCCTCGAGCGACACCGCCGCTCACGCCTACGTGTACCGCCACATGCCCGAGGTCGGCGGGGTCGTTCACACCCACTCGACGTACGCCGTCGCGTGGGCAGCGCGCGGAGAAGAGATCCCGTGCGTCATCACGGCGATGGCCGATGAATTCGGCGGGCCGATCCCGATCGGCCCGTTCGAGATCATCGGCGACGACTCGATCGGCCGCGGCATCGTCGAGACACTGCGTGGTCACCGCTCACGCGGGGTCCTCATGCAAAACCACGGTCCCTTCACCATCGGCTCGAGCGCGAAGGATGCCGTGAAGGCCGCCGTCATGCTCGAGGATGTCGCCCGCACCGTGCATATCGCGAAGCAGGCAGGGCCGCTGATTCCGATTCCGCAGGAGGCGATCGACAGTCTCTACAACCGCTACCAGAACGTGTACGGCCAGTCGACGGACGACCGCCGATGAGTGCGCTGAGCACCGACGTGGCCCGCGAAGCGATCGTGCGTGGGCGGGCGAGCCTGGGCATCGAGCTCGGTTCCACCCGCATCAAGGCCTGCCTCGTCGACGAGAGCGGACGGGTGCTCGCGGTCGGCAGCCACGAGTGGGAGAACAGCTACGTCGATCGGGTGTGGACCTACTCCCTCGATGAGGTGTGGGCAGGCATCCAGGCTGCGTATGCGGCGCTCGGTATCCGGGTAAAGCACGCCTACGGGATCGCGATCGAGTCCCTTGCGAGCATCGGCATCTCGGCCATGATGCACGGCTACCTGGCCTTCGACGCGCAGGACCAGGTGCTCGTGCCGTTCCGCACCTGGCGCAACACCAGCACGGGTGCTGCAGCGGCAGAGCTCAGCGCCCTGTTCGGTGTGAACATCCCGCTTCGCTGGTCGATCGCCCACTATCGGCAGGCCATGCTGGATGCCGAGCCGCATGTCGGCGCCATCGACCATCTCACGACGCTCGCCGGCTACGTCCACACCGCTCTGACCGGCCGCCGTGTGCTCGGTGTCGGCGACGCGTCGGGCATGTTCCCCATTGATCCGGCCACCGGCAGCTATGACGCTGACCTCGTGTCGTGCTTCGATGCCCTAGCCGGCGACGCCGCGCCGCGTCGCCTCCTCGAGGTGCTCCCGACCGTCCTGCCGGCCGGCGCCGAGGCGGGGGAGCTCACCGCCGAGGGTGCCGCACTGCTGGACCCGACCGGGGCGCTGCGGCCCGGCGCGGTGTTCTGCCCACCCGAGGGTGATGCGGGTACCGGCATGGTCGCGACCAACGCCGTCGCCCCCCGCACCGGAAACGTCAGCGCGGGCACGAGCATCTTCGCGATGATCGTCCTCGAGCGTCCGCTGTCGGCCGCGCACGACGAGCTCGATATCGTCACGACTCCCGCCGGTGACCCCGTCGCGATGGTGCACTGCAACAACGGCGCCTCGGAGCTTGCCGCGTGGGTGGGTGTCTTCCAGCGCTTCGCGGACCTCATCGGCTCCCCGCTGCCGCCCGACTCGGTGTACGAGGCCCTGTTCACCGAGGCGCTCACCGCCGCACCGGATGCCGGGGGCATCCTCTCGTACAACCACCTCTCCGGCGAGCCCATTGCGGGCCTCGACGAGGGCCGACCCTTGGTCATCCGCACCCCCGACAGCCAGCTCACGCTGGCGAACTTCCTGCGCTCGCAGCTGGCGGGAGTGTTCGCGACGCTGAGCCTCGGGATGCAGGTGCTCGATGACGAGGGCGTCGAGGTCGACCGGATGCTCGCGCACGGCGGCATCTTCCGCACCGCCGGTGTCGCCCAGCGGGTGCTCGCCGCCGCGCTCGATACCGCTGTGTCGGTCGAGCGGCACGCTTCCGAAGGCGGAGCCTGGGGCATTGCGGTTCTTGCCGCGTACACCGCGGCCCGCCACGCGGGTGCCACTGACGCATCGCTTGCGGCGTACCTCGATGCCGTCGCTTTTGCTGATGCCGAGTTCGCCACGGTTGTTCCCGACCCCGCTGAGGTGGTCGGCTACACCTCCTACCTCGACCGTTACCGCGCGGGCCTTGCCGCTGAGCGCGCCGCCGTCACCGCCCTCTAGTTCCCCACCCCTCATCGAAGAAGGACCCTCATGACTTCTCTCAACACCTTCGCGACCCGCGAAGTCTGGTTTGTCACCGGCAGCCAGAACCTCTACGGCGAAGAGACACTCCGCCAGGTCGCCGAGCAGTCCCAGGCCGTCGCCGCCGGGCTATCGGAGCTGCCCATCCGCGTCGTCTGGAAGCCCGTGCTGAAGGATGCCGACAGCATCCGTCGTCTCGCCCTCGACGTGAACGCCCGTGACGAGGTCATTGGCATCATCGCGTGGATGCATACCTTTAGCCCCGCCAAGATGTGGATCGGCGGGCTTGATGCGTTGCAGAAGCCGCTGTTGCACCTGCACACGCAGGCCAACGTCGAGCTGCCGTGGAGCGAGATCGACTTCGACTTCATGAACCTGAACCAGGCAGCCCACGGCGACCGGGAGTTCGGGTACATCCAGACCCGCCTGGGTGTTCCCCGCAAGACCGTCGTCGGGCACGTCTCGAACCCGGCAGTGCGCGACCAGATCGAGACGTGGCAGCGCGCCGCTGCGGGCCTTGCCGCGATGCGCTCCCTCAAGCTCGCGCGCTTCGGTGACAACATGCGCTATGTCGCCGTGACCGAGGGTGACAAGACTGAGGCCGAGATCCGATTCGGCGTGCAGGTCAACACGTGGGGCGTCAACGAGCTCGCGGATGCCGTCGCTGCGGCATCCGATGCTCAGGTCGATGCCCTCATCGACGAGTACGAAGAGCTCTACGAGATCGTCCCCGAGTTGCGTCGCGGCGGTGAGCGTCACCAGTCGCTGCGTGACGGAGCTGCGATCGAGGTCGGGCTGCGCTCGTTCCTCGAGGCCGGCGGGTTCGGTGCCTTCACGACGAGCTTCGAAGACCTCGGCGCGCTCAAGCAGCTGCCCGGCCTTGCCGTGCAGCGACTCATGGCTGAGGGGTACGGATTCGGTGCCGAGGGCGACTGGAAGACCGCGATTCTCGTTCACGTTGCGAACGTCATGGGGGAGGGTCTGCCCGGGGGTGCGAGCCTCATGGAGGACTACACCTACGACCTCGTCCCCGGCGACGAGAAGATCCTCGGTGCTCACATGCTCGAGGTAGCGCCTACCCTCTCCAGCGCCAAGGCGAGCCTGGAGATCCACCCGCTCGGGATCGGCGGCAAGGATGACCCGGTCCGTCTGGTCTTCACCGCCGACCCCGGCCCCGCCGTCGTCGTGGCGATGAGTGACATGCGCGACCGGTTCCGCCTCGTTGCCAATGTCGTCGAGAACGTCGCAGCGCCCGATCTTCCCAAGCTCCCCGTCGGGCGGGCCATCTGGAAGCCGGCACCGGACTTCGCGACATCCGCGGCCTGCTGGCTCACGGCTGGCGCGGCGCACCACACCGTCATGTCCACGGCCGTCGGCATCGACGTGTTCCGCGACTTCGCCGAACTCGCCGAGACCGAGCTGCTCGTCATCGACGAGGACACCACGGTGCGTGGCTTCCAGAAGGAAGTTCGCTGGAACCAGGCGTACTACCGCCTGGCTCAGGGGCTGTGAGCAGCGCTGCCCCTGTGAGCGACCCCGGCGCCGCGGCACCAGCGACGCCGGGGGTCAGGCAGACTGGCGAGATGAATGATGAGTCCCCGGCCGTGATCCCGGCATCCGGAACGCAGTACACGATCACCGCTGGCGACTACGAGGCCACGATCGCAAGCGTCGGCGCGACCCTTCGAAGCCTCACCTACCGTGGCCGCGATCTTGTCGTACCGTTCGAGCCCGACATCGTCCGACCGTCCTTCCGCGGTGCCACGCTTGCGCCCTGGCCCAACCGCATCGTGGACGGTCGCTACGTGTTCCGGGGCCGTTCGTACGAGGTGGCTCTCACCGAACCGGGGCGCGGCCAAGCCCTCCACGGCCTCGCATCCTGGCTGGACTTCGCGCCCGTCGAGACGGCGGAGAGCTGGGTGACCCTCGGAGCCACGATCGAACCGCAGCAGGGGTATCCCTGGCGGATCCGTGTCGAGACGACGTTCGCGATCGGGGCGGACGGTCTCACTCAGCGGGTGAAGGCGACCAATCTGAGCCGCGACTTCGCGCCGTGGGGCACGGGTCCGCATCCGTATCTTCTCGCCCCGGGGACCCTGGATGACTGGGTCTTCACGCTTCCGGCGTCCCAGGTGCTCACGGTCACCCCCGACCGGCTCTCTCCGGTCGGACTCCAGTCGGTGACTGCGGATGCCGAACGCTTCGATTTCCGTGAACCGCGGACCCTCGGTGCTGTCATGATCGACCACGCCTACACGGATCTCGTGCGCGACCGCGACGGACTCGTGACAGTGCGGGTGACCGATGCTCAGGGTGAGGGCACGGCGATCACGTGGGACGCGCGATGCCCCTGGGTTCAGATCCACACGGCCGACCGGCCTGGCGGGCCGGCGGCTCCCGGGCACCGAGCGGGTCTCGCTGTCGAACCGATGACGTGCGCCCCCGACGCCTTCAACGATGAGAGCTACCCGTTCGACACGGGGCTCGCCGTGATCGCGCCGGGTGATGCCCACAAGGCGTCGTGGCGGATCGCTGCGCTTTCCTGAGAGTTAGCTGGAAGAGCAGGCCCCTTTCGCTCTAGGCTGTGGCCATGCTCGCAACCTCCATCACCGACCAGGCCAGCGCGTCCTCCCTGTGGACGACCTCGCTCATCGGTCTTGTCATCTACGTCATCGTCGTTGTCGCCCTGTGGCGTGTCTTCTCGAAGGCGGGGTGGCCCGGCATCCTGGCGATCATACCGATCGTGAACATGTTCATCCTCGTGAAGATCGCCGGATACTCAGCCTGGCTCGGTCTGCTGTACTTCGTGCCCATCGCCAACCTGGTGCTCGCGATCATCGTGGCCATCAAGGTCGGAGAGAGGTTCGGCAAGGGAGGCGCCTTCTCGTTCTTCCTGCTGTTCCTCTTCCCGTTCATCGGGTACCTGATCCTCGGTTTCGGCGAGGCTAGCTACACCAAGCGCGCCTGAGTCAGATCCCACCACCTTCGCGGGCGCCGGCCATAGGTCGGCGCCCGCTCTCATGCCCCGATACCCTCTACCCAGGAGGTTGCGGATGGGCAGGACGGCCGATGCGATCGCCGAGGGCGTCATCATCGCCACCGCGGCGGCGCGCCTGAGCATCCGCAACCGGATTCTCGTCGACGCGATTCGCAACGACAGCACCTTCTCGGTCGACGCGGTGAAGCCGTTCGCGCGACAAACGCTCGAAGCGCTCGCCGACGAGCAGTCCGCGGCTGCCGACCGTGCCCGCGCCGACTGGCGCCGTGCGTGGGGGAAGCAGTCAGATCCGAGCGGGACTCACGATTATCGTGGGCGTGACTCCCGGAATCTGAGGCGGCGCGCCCGACAGTACACGGGGGTCGCCAAGGAACTCCGTGAGCGGGCAACCGACGACGCGGCACTCGAGCAGCTGATCGAGCAGGCACGCGATGCCGCGTGGGGCGATGTCGAATCAAACCTTGAGCGACGCCTGATCGTCGAGGCGATGCGGCCGGATCTCGACCCCGATTATGCGTCGATGCGTGCTGCACGCATGCAATCGATCAGGCTCATCGACCTGCCTCGCCTCTCCTCTCACCAGCGCCGACTGAGCACCTCACAGGGGTCTGCGCCCATGATCGATGTCGACGACTCCGGTCCGGTTCCCGATGGGGGGAGCCCCGAGGGCGAGTGAACCGCGGCGAAGCCGCCGACGATTCGCCGTGCGGGGCCCTCGTGGGGTAATCTGGACGCTGGTTTGCTCGCAGAAGCGCGCGGACCATGCGCCCGTAGCTCAATGGATAGAGCATCTGACTACGGATCAGAAGGTTGGGGGTTCGAGTCCCTCCGGGCGCGCACTGTGTTGAGACAGTGATGAGGTCCCTGAGCCCTATGGCTCGGGGACCTTTTTCGTTTCAGCTCGCGCTCACCGTGCGAAAGCCTGCGTTACCCATCGACGAGTCGGGGGTGTTCTGCGACCGGGCGGAATTGCGATAGCGGTTGCAGTACGAGATGTGACAGAGGTAGCTACCGCCGCGCAGGATGCGGGAGCTACCGCGATCGGGACCGCGGGGATCGGCGTCCGTCGAGCGTGCGTAGTAGCCGGGGTCGAACCAATCCGCACACCACTCCCAGACATTGCCTACGGGCTGCCACAGTCCGTAGCCGTTCGGGTCGAAGGTGCGCACCGGAGCCGTCGTGAGGAAGCCGTCCTCGAGCGTGTTGACGCGGGGGAACTGACCCTGCCAGATATTGACGCGCCACGTGCCGCCGGCTTCCGGCTCCTCATCACCCCACGGGTACTTCTTCCCGTCGAGGCCGCCGCGGGCCGCATACTCCCACTCCGCTTCGGTGGGTAGACGCCTCCCCGCCCACGCGCAGTATGCCATCGCGTCGTTCCAGGAGACGTGGACGACGGGGTGATCGCCGAGCTCGTCGACCGACGAATTCGCGCCGCCCGGATGCCGCCAGTCGGCCCCACGAACTCCGAACCACCAGGGGGTTGCGGTGGGCTGCCCCATGATGTCGCTCTCGGGAGCCTGCAGCGCCAGGTGGAAGACGGCGGAGAACCCGAAGGTTTCGGCTTCCGTGAGATAGCCGGTGTCATCGACGAATCGCGCGAAATCGTCGTTCGTGACGCTCGTCGTGTCGATCTCGAACGCGCTGATCGAGACCTCGTGGCGCGGGGTCTCACCATCGCCGAGATTGGCGTCGCCCGACGAATCGCCCATCACGAAGCTGCCCGCGGGGATCTGCGCCTGGGGGATGCGGTGACGCGAACCCGAGGCGGAGGGGATCGCGGAGGCGGTGACCGGTGCCGTGCCGAGGGTCAGGAACTGCGATCGTCCCGGTGCGCCGCACGCGCACTCGGGTCCACATCCGCCCGCGGGTTCTGAGTCGGTGTCCATGCGATCCTCCTCCAGCAGGCTACTGCGGCAAGCAAACGCGCACGCTCGATAGGGTTGTCTCACTTTCACCGGGAAGAGCGAGGAAGCGGATGCCTGGTCCGATGCCCCTGGACGGTGTCGTCGTCGCCGACCTCAGTCGCGTGCTCGCAGGTCCGCTGGCGGCATCCACGCTCGCCGACCTCGGTGCCGACGTGATCAAGGTGGAGCGCGCCGCATCGGGCGACGACACTCGGCAGTGGGGTCCGCCATGGACGGGCAACTCCTCGTCGTACTTCGAGTCGGCAAATCGGGGAAAGCGCTCGCTCGGCAATCGGCATCCATCGATCGCGCCGTACGAGGCGCTCGACACCGGCGAGGGGGTGCTTGCGCTAGCCGTGGGAAACGACGCGCAGTTCGCGCGGCTGTGCGAGACCGTCGGTGACCCCGACCTTGCCGGTGATGCCCGCTTCGCCACCAATGCGCAGCGCGTCGCCCACCGGGATGAACTGGCGGTGGCCCTCGAAGCTCGGCTGCGGGCCGACACCGCGGCATCATGGGCGGCGCGACTGATGGATGTCGGTGTGCCGGCGGGCACGATCGGCAGCGTCGCCGACGGTTTCGTCTTGGCCGAACGTCTTGGTCTCGACCCCCGGGTTCCGGTCGACGGTGGCATCGACCAGATCAGGTCTCCGCTGCGGTTCGAGCGGACGCCGATCGGCCGGTACGTGCGCCCGCCGCGGCTCGACGAGCATGGCGACGAGATCCGTCGGTGGCTTGCTGCCGGCCCCGATCCGATCGGTCACGCGGGTGGCCAGTCCGAAGGAGAGACCCGTGGCAACCATGGATGACGTGATCGACATCGCCGGCATCGATGCTCTGCTCAGCGACGACGAGCGCGCAACCCGCGACGCCGTGCGCGCGTTCGTCGAACGGCGCGTGAGCCCGTTCGTGGCGGACTGGTTCGAGCGCGGCGAGATCGACGATCTGCGCGGGCTCGCGAACGACCTCGGGCAGCTGGGGGTACTCGGCATGCACCTCGAGGGCTACGGGTGTGCCGGAATGTCGGCCACCGAGTACGGCCTCGCGTGCCTCGAGCTCGAAGCCGCTGATTCCGGCATCCGTTCGCTCGTCTCGGTGCAGGGGTCGCTGGCCATGTACGCGATCTGGCGCTGGGGGAGTGAGGAGCAGAAGCAGCGGTGGCTTCCCGGGATGGCTGCCGGTGAGCTGATCGGATGCTTCGGCCTGACCGAACCGGATGCCGGCTCAGACCCTGCGAGCATGCGAACGCGAGCCCGCCGCGATGGCGATGATTGGGTGCTCGAGGGTCGCAAGATGTGGATCACGAACGGGTCGGTTGCCGATGTCGCTGTCGTCTGGGCGCAGACCGACGGCGGCATCCGTGGGTTTGTCGTCCCAACGGACGCGACGGGGTTTTCCGCGCCCCAGATCCGCCACAAGCTGTCGCTTCGGGCGTCGGTGACCTCCGAGCTCGTGCTCGATGCGGTGCGCCTGCCCGCGGATGCCGTGCTGCCCGAGGTGGTCGGGCTTCGCGGCCCACTCAGCTGCCTCAACGAGGCGCGGTATGGCATCACCTGGGGCGCGCTCGGCGCTGCGCGGTCGGCGCTGACCGCTGCGCTGACCTACGCCGGGGAGCGGATGCAGTTCGGCAAACCGATCGCCGCGTTCCAACTCACGCAGCAGAAGCTCGTCGACGCCGTCGTCGAGTATGAGAAAGGACTGCTGCTCGCGCTCCACCTCGGGCGGCGCAAGGATGCCGGCGAGCTGACCCCGCAGCAGGTGAGCCTGGGCAAACTCAACAACGTGCGCGAGGCGCTCGAGATCTGCCGCACCGCCCGCACGATCCTCGGCGCAAATGGAATCTCGCTCGAGTACCCCGTCATCCGTCACGCCGCGAACCTCGAATCGGTTCTGACGTACGAGGGCACTGTCGAGATGCACACGCTCGTCCTCGGCCAGGCGATCACCGGCATCCCCGCTTTCCGCTGAGCGCTCGGCTTCTGTTCGCCGACAGCGAGCCTCTCGTGCGCTCGGATATCTGGCACTCGTATGTCGAGAGTGCTAATCTGAGATCAGTTGAGTCGCGGCGACTCAACTTCTAGAACTCGGTCGGATGCCGCATCCGGCCCCGCTCGCAAAGGAGACGAGATGGCAAACTATGACCCGCTCCGCGACATGGAGCGATTCGCGAACGCACTTTTCGACGGCAACCGGCGCGGACCGCGTCAGATGCCGATGGACCTCTACCGTGATGGCGACCACTACGTGCTCTCCGCCGACCTTCCGGGGATCGACCCCGGCTCGGTCGACGTGGATGTCGACGGCCAGCTGCTCACGATTCGCGCCGAGCGTACGCTCACCTCGCAGGAGGGCGTGAAGTGGATCACGCGCGAGCGTGAGGCCGGCAGCTTCCTGCGTCAGCTGAGCCTCGGCCAGGGGATCGACACCGAGGGCATCGCGGCCAGCTACGCGCATGGTGTGCTGACGGTCACGATTCCGGTGAGCCCCAAGGCCAAGCCGCGCAAGATCGACATCGCGACCGAGGCCCCGGCAACGATCACCGTCGACGAGTCCCACAGCGAGATCCAGGAGGCCGGCGCCAGCGCCTGACCTTCTCTCCGGAAGCCCCCGGCCCGAGAACGGACCGGGGGCTTCTGCGTGCTCGCGCGTGCGGCGGGATGAATAGTCCCCCGCCTCTAGGCTGGAGTGCGTGTGGACGACGACTCGTTTTTCCAGACAAGACTCTCGCAGTGAGATCACGGCTCCGGTCGAACTCACCCTTCCCGATGGGCGCCTGAACCCCGCCGCGGTCGGCTGGGCACGCTCCCCACTCATCCGGACTGACGGGATCGGGCCGCGACGGTCCTGGGGGCGGAACAAGCGGTGGGAGTACTGGAACATCATGACGCCGCGATACATCGTGGGCGTCACGGTGTCGTCCATCGACTACGCTGCGGTGCACGAGGTCTGGGTGTTCGATCGTGAGTCGAACGAGGCTGTCCATCGCGCGGCCACTGTCGTCCCCGCACGCGGCGTGAGCCTGCCCGGTTCGCTGGGACAGGGACCCGTTACGGCACGCGCCAAGGATCTTCGGATCGAGATCACCGAGGAGACAGGCGGCGTCCGGATGCGCGTCGAGGTCCCCCGCGCGTCCATCGCTGTTTTCGCTGAGAAGCCTGCCGGACACGAATGTCTCGCCGTCGTTGTGCCGTGGACCGACCGTCGATTTCAGTACACGGTCAAGGATGTCGCGCGTTGCGCGACCGGCACGATCGCCATCGACGGCGAGGTCTACGACCTGCCGGCGGGGGAGTCGTGGGCGGTGCTCGACCACGGTCGCGGGCGATGGCCCTACGACATCACCTGGAACTGGGGTGCGGGGTCTGGCCGCTACCGGGGCAGCGTGATCGGGATCCAGGTCGGCGGAAAGTGGACCGACGGCACCGGCGCCACCGAGAACGCGTTCTTCGTCGATGGACGGATGCACAAGATCCACGACGACGTGACGTGGGACTACGACCAGGCAGACTTTCTGAGCCCGTGGTCGGTGTGCGGCGGCGGTCTGGACGCGCGATTCGTCCCCTTCTATGACCGTGTTGCGCGAACGAACCTCGGCATCATTGCGGCGGCGACCGACCAGTGCTTCGGCGTGTGGTCAGGAACCTTCACGATGGCGAACGGCGAGGTCATCCCGTTCGAGGGCATCGAGGGATGGGCCGAGCACGTCCACAACCGGTGGTAGCAGACCACCTCGGGCCCGGATGCTGGCGTCAGCAGTCTGATGGGCGCGGCTGACGGAGCTTGGCGGTCAGCGTGCGGAGCTGCTCGAGTTCGATGTCGCTCAGGGTCGACATCCGTTCTGCGATGGCCCTGCCGTGGGCCGAGGCGACCTTGCGGAACAGGCTCGCCCCCCGATCTGTTGCGGTGACCACTGCCCCGCGGCCATCGTCAGGATCTGAGCACTTTGTCAGCAGCCCCGAGGCGACCATGCGGTCGACGAGCCGCGAGACGCTCGGCTGGCTGATCAGCATGTTTGACGTCACATCCCGCAGGCGTGCCGACATCCCGGGCGCCCGGGTGACGGTGAGCAGGACGTCATACTCACCCTGCGTCAGCTCGCCGACCACGAAGTCGCCGCTGATCTGGGCGAGCACTTCGTGTTGCGCGCGAAACAGGCTCTCCCATGCGTCGATCGCCAGTTGCCGGTCCGTCATGCACACCAGAGTACGACCACGGCGGCGCCCGTAGGCTGATCTCATGTCAGCCCGGATCCTGATGCGGCGCACCGTCGGCACCGTCGCGACGCTCGCCATCGCGCTGGTCGCGATCGTCGCGTGCTCGGTGAGTGTGTCGTTCGGTGATGAAGCCGCGGCGGTGTCCACCGACGTCGACGACTTCGTTTTCGAGAGCCTGGATGCCGACTACACGCTCGGCCGCGCCGAAGACGGCACCAGCACGATGACCGTCGTCGAGACGTTCGTCGCGATCTTCCCCGAGTACGACCAGAACCGGGGGATGCGCCGCATCCTGCCCGACTCGTACCTGGGCGCACCGCTGCACCCCCAGCTCGTTTCGATCACCGACGCCGACGGGAACCCGAGGCCTGCCGAGGTCGTGAGCGAGGACGGCGCTTACGCGATGACCTCGCGCGCTGACGACTACGTCCACGGTGCGCAGACCTACGTCTTTACGTACACGCTCGAGAACGTCGCCCGCTTCTTCGATGACACCGGGGTGGATGAGCTGTACTGGAACGTCAACGGTGTCGACTGGGTTCAGCCCTTTGGGTCGGTCTCGGCGACGCTGCACGTTCCGACCGAACTTGCCGCCGCCCTCACGGGGGCGCAGTCCTGCTACGTCGGTGCTGCAGGCGCTACCGACCAGTGCTCGATCGCCTCGACGACGGATGCCGACGGCGGGGTGACAGTCACGGCATCCGCCACTGACCTGCACTCGTACGAGACGATGACGATCTCCGTCGCCTTTGATCCCGACACCTTCACGTCGTTCGACAGCTCCTACCTCGCCTCGCCGTTCGGGTGGCTGCAGGCTCTCGCCTTTCTCGGCGTCATCGGGTCGCTCGTGTGGGCGATCATGTTCCGGGTCAGGATGCTGCGCGACGAGCCCGGCCGGCCGACGATCATCGCCGAGTACGCGCCGCCGCCGCGGATCGATGCGCTTGAGAGCGCGGTACTGCTCGGCAAGACGACGAAGGCGATCCCCGCCGAGGTGCTCGAGCAGGCGGTGGTCGGCAGCATCCGGATCGAGGAAGCCGGCCGCAAGCTCTTCGGTGGTCTGAAGCTCAAGGCGGTGCTGCTGGATCCGGCCCGCGCCGACGGCGACGGACTCCTGTTGCTGCAGGGGCTGTTCCCCACCATGGCGCCCGGAGACGAGTACGAGTTCGGGTCGAGCGACACACGACTCTCGTCGGCCGCGCGCCGCATCATCAAGGCGGCGGAGCGAGAACTCGACACGCGCGGGCTTCGACGCCGTGTTCCCAGCGGCCTACGGTTCTGGCCGACGCTCGGGGCCATCGTGTTCGGCATTCTGACGATCGCGCTCGGGTTCCAGGCGCTCGGAGCCTTCGTCGATGCCACCATCCCTGTGCTCCTGATGATCGTGGCTTTCGTGATGTTCTTCGTGGTCGCCGGCCTGGTGTCTCGGAAGCCGCTCACGGCCGCCGGTGCCGAGACCCGCGATCACCTGAAGGGCCTGCAGGTCTTCATCGAGTGGGCCGAGGCCGACCGGATCCGAATGCTGCAGTCGCCGCAGGGCGCCGAGCGGATCGCGCTCGACCACAGCGGTGCGCGTGTGGATCCCGCGAACCCCCGCCAGATGCTGCGGATCTACGAGACGCTGCTGCCCTACGCCGTGGTGTTCGGCCAGGAAGAGGAATGGGCCGAGCACCTCGCCGTGCTCTACGACCAGACCGGCGTTCCCGGCTGGTATGTCGGCACGGCGGGATTCAACGCTGCTGCCTTCTCTTCGGGGATCTCGACCCTGTCGACCACGACGACGTCGTCCACCTCGGGTGGCTCCAGCGGTGGCGGAAGCGCCGGTGGTGGTGGCGGTGGTGGTGGCGGTGGTGGGGTCTAGGGTGCGGCATCCGAATTAAGTTGTGCACGACTAAATTGTGTGCAATTCTTTCTCTGTGACGGCGAAAGAGAACTCCCCAGAGCGTGCACTCGACCGGATGCTGTGCTTCTCGCTCTACGCGGCACATCGCGTCACGACGCAGGCCTATCGCCGCACCCTCAAGCCGTGGGGACTCACCTACCCGCAGTACCTCGTGCTCGTGGAGCTCTGGGAGAGGGAGCCGCGCACCGTCACGGAACTCGGCGATGACCTGGTCCTCGACTCCGGCACGCTCTCGCCCCTCCTGAGCCGCCTGGAGGCTCTCGGATTCGTCGCGCGTGCGCGCTCCAGCGAGGATGCTCGCGTCGTGACGATTCGGCTCACCGATCGCGGCTCAGCCCTCCGGGCAGAGCTCGCCCATGTGCCCGGTGAGATCGCGCGGTGCATGGGCATACCACTCGACATGGCGCAATCCCTGGCATCGGAGGTGCGGGCGTACACGGCCAGCATCCAGGCCGACAGCGCTTCGCACGTCTGACGCTTCCGACTCGCCGCTGGGGTGATTGCGATCACGCGTGCCCGCGAGCAGCCACGAATCCCCATCAGAAGGAGAACCCCATGGAAACCCTGTACACCGCTGAAGCCCTGGCCACCGGCGACGGCCGCAACGGTCACGTGGCGACGATCGACGGTTTGCTGGATGCCGACGTGCGCGTGCCGAAAGAGATGGGTGGCGCGGGCGGCGCGCTCAACCCCGAGCTGCTGTTCGCCGCGGGGTACGCCGCCTGTTTCCACAGCGCGCTGTTGAGTGTCGCGCGCCGCGAGAAGGTGCAGCTCCACGACACCAGCGTCGGTGCCCGCGTGGGTATCGGACCCAACGGTGACGGAGGGTTCGGCCTGGCTGTCGAGCTCGAGGTCGTCATCCCGGACGTTGCGGCCGATCAGGCGCAGGCGCTGGCTGACGCCGCACACCTCGTCTGCCCCTACTCCAACGCGACCCGAGGCAACATCGAGGTCATCGTCCGCGTCGTCGAGGACTGACCTCGAGCAGACGAACGACAGGGCCGGCGGAGAGGCATCCGACCGGCCCCTGCCGTTCACGCTGCTCACTGGGCGAGATCTGCCGCTGATAGAGTCCGTGCCACAACAGTTCATCAGCGGGCGGGCGACGCCATCCGGGTCGGGGGATGCGTCGGAAAGCGATTCCGTCTGTGACTGATCCGTCGTCGGGGCGTTCTGCCCTCGCCGCCTACCGCGCCCTGCCCTCTCTCGCTGGCTGGGGCTATCTCATTGCGACGTCGCTCGGGCGCCTGCCGGTGTCGATGGTCCCGCTTGCCATACTCACCCTCGCGACATCGGCGACCGGCTCCATCGCGGTCGGCGGAGTGGCCGCCGCCGCGACGGCGCTCGGCGAGGCGGTCGGAGCGCCCGTCGGCGGTGCCCTCTCTGATCGATGGGGCCAGCGCCGCGTGCTCCTGATCGGCGTCGTGACCAATGTCGCATCCGTCGTGGCATTCGTCCTCGCCGTCGGGCACGTGCCCGACGGGTTGGCTGTCGCGCTCGCCGGCCTCGCGGGCCTTTCCCTGCCACAGGTCGGACCCCTCTCGCGGGTCCGGTGGCTCGCCATGTCGCGCGATGACGTCTCGGCAGCCTTCGCGTTCGAGGGCGTCGTCGACGAGGTCGTCTACATCATCGGTCCGGCGCTGGTCGGCATCGTTGCCGTCGTGCTGTCGCCGCAGCTCTCGCTCCTGGCGGCCGCAGCGTTGATCGCGGTGTTCGTGACACAGTTCGCGCTTCACCGCAGTGCCGCGCTGGTGCCGCGCCGGGAGCCGACGACGGATGCCGACGTCGTCGCTGCCGCTGAGGGTGGACGTGCGCGTTCGGCAATGGCGGCTCTCGTTCTGGCGGGGATGCTCGCGATGGGGGTGTTCTTCGGCGCGAGCCAGGCGGGTCTCACGGCGTTCGCACGCACGCAGGGGGTGCCGGACGCGGGTGCGCTGTTCTACGCCGTCATGGCCATCGGGTCGGCTGTCACGACGATGGCGATGGTCGCGCTGCCGTCATCCATCGGCCCCTGGATGCGATGGATCGGCGCAGCCGTCGGCATGGCTCTCGGGGGCATCGGGATGACCCTAGCCCCGACCGTGCCCATCCTTCTGATGTTCGCGGTCTTCGCGGGCGCCTTCCAGGGGCCGGCACTTCTTACGCTCTATAGCGTCGCGGGATCCATCGCCGAACGCACTCGGGCGGGCGTTCTCATGACGCTCACCGGCAGTGGTGTGGTCTTGGGCGTCGGTATCGGTACCGCAGTCGGCGGTGCTGGTGCGGCGATCGGGGGTGCCGCAGCCGCTTTCAGCCTCGTCGTGGCGGCATCCGTTCTGCTCGCCCTGCTCGGCGGTGTCGCAGGGGTCCTCGGTCGCGAGCGGCGATGACGCCGAGGCGTTGTTCGGGTACAAGTAAGGGCCGGTCGGAGAGGCTTCCGACCGGCCCTTGTCCCTTGCACCAAGAGTGTCCTGCAATCACATGTCGGTAGCTGCCACAGCAAAACAACTACCGTGCAAGCACTCTATAACGGTGAGGTAACGGAAGGGAAGACCTCACCGTTATCTTTTTGTGATTCATAGCCAGCGCATGATCCGGTCAGGATTCGTGGAGGTTTCGTTCAGGAAGAGCACCCAGACTCGGACACTTGTGTGCCGCCCGAGGCACGCTTTTCCGGGCCCACTGGTGCTGCCCGCTTGATTCTCCGAACAGGAAGCCACTGAATTCGTGCGTCAACGTTCATCGTCAACTCCCCTCGTTTCCCGTCCCCGCGCTCGTGCTCTGACCGCAGCCGCGATGGGGCTCACCCTGCTGCTGGGGGTCTCATCGACTGCCGCCTTCGCACAGACGCCGGCTCTCGCGACCGTCCCCACCGCGCGGAGCGAAGCACCGCCGATTCCGGCATCCATCCAAACTGACGCCTCCTCCGTCGAGTCGCTCACCTCTGATGCCAAAGCCGCACTTGCTGCCGCGGCGACCGTTGCGGCGGATGCCACTGCTCTGAATGGGGAGGTCGCGGCATCCGGGCTGACGGTCGATGCCCCCACTACTGTCTCGGTGTCGGCTGTGGAAGCGGCAACCGCCGATTTGGATGGACTGGATCTTCTGCCGATCGTGCTGCTGCCCTCGCTCACCTCAGCGGTCACGGATGCCGTTGCCGACACGCAGGCCAAGATTGACGGGCTGCGCGAGCGACTGGCCGCTGCAGTCGCAGCTGAGGAAGCCCGCCGGGCTGCCGAGGAAGCTGCAGCCAAGGCCGCGGCTGAAGAAGCCGCGCGCGTTGCAGCTGAGGAGGCTGCGCGCGCAGCGGCCGCGGCAGCGCCGGCCGTTTCCGGGCCCGTGGCGTCCACGGGCGATAACTCCCCGGGTGCGGCGCAGGCTGCTGCCCGCGACATCATGGCGTCGCAGTACGGCTGGGGCGACGGTGAGTTCTCGTGCCTCGTGGCGCTGTGGAACAAAGAGTCCGGCTGGAACTATGCCGCCTACAACTCCTCGAGTGGTGCAGGGGGTATTCCGCAGGCGCTCCCCGCCAGCAAGATGAGCTCTGCCGGTGGCGACTGGGCGTCCAATGCAGTCACGCAGGTGCGCTGGGGCCTTGGCTACATCGCCGGACGCTACGGGTCGCCGTGCAACGCGTGGAGCCACTCCCAGTCAACCGGCTGGTACTGAGCCGCGAGGGTACAAGTAAGGGCCGGTCGGAGAGGCTTCCGACCGGCCCTTGTCCCTTGCACCAAGAGTGTCCTGCAATCACATGCCGGTAGCTGCCACAGCAAAACAACTACCGTGCAAGCACTCTATAACGGTGAGGTAACGGAGGGGAAGACCTCACCGTTATCTTTTTGTGATTCGTCTCGGGCTCCACTGATCTGTGCGTGGATGGCGCACAGCGCACCCACTTTTCGGGAGTCGTACCATGAGGGCGGGAGGTCGCATGTCGCTGATCGCGCTGGCACGTCGTGTGCGAGGCGGGAATTCGGTAGCGGGGACGCTGCTTCTGGTCGTCGGCGTCACCGCGGCTGTCATCATCGGACTTCTCGCCATGCACGCGTTGAACGCGCCGACAGCCGGGGGGCATCTCCTCGCCTCGACAGTGAGGACCCCTCATACGCACAGTCACCACGACGCACTGACTGCCGTACCGGGCGACCACACGGCGCACGTTGTCACTGACGCATCGTGCGAGGACTGCGCCGCGGGTGGCCACTCCGGGATGCTCGCCATGGCGTGCGTACTCGCCCTGCTCGTGACGGCGCTGCTGTTGAGGTGGTCTGGTCCCCGTCTGCGGTGGCTGTCGGTTCTCCCGCGGCCGACGAGCTCCGCCAGGGGCGTTCTGACGCTCCCTCCCCGTGCCCCGTCGCTCATCTCTCTCTGCATCAGTCGTACGTGAAATGCGAGAGCCGGATAATCCTGCGCCCGGCTCTTCCCCGCACACCCGCCGGGCCCCGGCCGGTGCCATTCACGACCCACTCCTTGGAGACCCCTGATGACAATCATGAAGAATCGTCCTGCAACAAGTACCGCTATCGCGCTGAGCCTCGCTCTGGCCGTCACCGGCTGCGCTTCAGTGACCGGCTCCGGCCCGGGCGCCAGCACCGCCCCTTCCTCCGCGTCAGCTTCCGCTTTCGCGTTCAATGCCACGGACGTGATGTTCGTGCAGATGATGATCCCGCATCATGCGCAGGCCATCGAGATGTCGGACACCCTCCTCGCCAAGGATGGGGTCGATGCCGACGTGCGCGAGCTGGCAGAGAACATCAAGGCCGCGCAGCAGCCCGAAATCGACACGATGGAGGGCTGGCTGACGGCGTGGGGTGCGGAGATGCCCGGCGCCGGCGGGATGGCAGGCATGGGCCACGACAACGGAATGATGAGCGACGACGACATGTCGACACTGGCGGCGGCCTCCGGCCCTGACGCATCGCGCCTGTTCCTCGAGCAGATGATCGTTCACCATGAGGGGGCCATCGAGATGGCCCAGGACGAACTCGACAGCGGATCCAGCCCCGACGTGAGGGAGCTCGCGGAGGCGATCATCATCGCTCAGACTGCCGAGATCGCGACCATGCGGACCCTCCTTGCAGAGTTCTGACGGCCTGAGCTGAGAGCGGAGAGCCCTCGCTCTGGAAGGACCCCCTCCGCGTCACTCCACGCGGAGGGGGTCTAGGGCTGTGCCGGGGGCGTAGAAGTTGCCGAGCAGGATGGCGCCGTCCAGCGTCAGACTCACCTCACCGGCTTCGACTGACGCAAACTGCACGCGCGCGCCGCGGCGGCCGCCGATTGTGACAATCGAGCCGCCGTCTTCGAGGTGCGGGGCTGCCAGGCGCCAGTCCATCATTCCGCCGTGGGCGAGGAAGCGGATGGAGCCGTTGAAGGCGCCCTCGACGGCGTCATCCGCCGGAAAGATCACCTCGTCGCCATCCAGCCACGCTCCGTCAGCGACCTCGATCGAGCCCTCGGCGGAGCGCACGTACTCGTGCAGGCTCTTCTTGATGCCCCACCGCAGCGCCGTCATCAGCGCACCCGCCGATGCACTGACTGGTAGGTGAGGTAGGCGTGCAGGCCCTCGATCCCGTACTCCACGCCGAGGCCGGAGTCGTGGCGGCCGGCGCCGGGTGCGCCGCCTTTCGTCGAGCCCGGAGATGTGGTCGAAGCCGACACCACCATCGGGATCATCGAGATCATGAAGCTCATGAACCCGGTCGTGGCAGGCGCCGCCGGCACGATCGCGGCGTTCGAGGCGCAGGATGGCGCGCAGGTGCAGTTCGGTCAGGTCCTCGCGCGGTTCGAGGCGTGAGCTGTGAGCACTGACCGGCCCGTCGTTCTTGTCGCCAACCGCGGCGAGATCGCCGCGCGCATCGTCGCCGCAGCGCAGCGGATCGGAGCAGAGGCGGTGCTGGCTGCCAGCGCTGCTGACACGCAGTCGCTCGCGGCCCGGGCTGCCGACCGCGTGCTGGTCATCGGCCCCGCTCCGTCGGCGCAGAGCTACCTTCGCCCCGAACTCATCGCCCAGGCAGCTGTCCACGCCGGCGCCGATGTGGTCCACCCCGGTTACGGCTTCCTCAGCGAACAGCCGCGGCTGTGTGAGCTTCTCGAGGAAGAGGGGATCGCCTTTGCCGGCCCCCGTCCCGAGACCCTGCGCGCTGTCGGTGACAAGGGCAGCGCCCGGGCCGTGGCGGTGGCAGCCGGGGTCCCCGTCTCTCAGGGCCGGGTCATCACCGACGTGCACGATGTCGCAGCTCTCGGTGCCGACGTGGGCTATCCGCTCATGGTCAAGGCCATTCACGGGGGCGGGGGGCGCGGCATCCGCCTTGCCACCACCGAAGCCGAACTCGTCGCCCTTGCTCCCCAGGCCGCGCAGGAAGCTGCGGCAGCCTTCGGTAACGGCGACCTCTATATGGAGCGCTACTACGGCTCTGCCAGGCACGTCGAGGTGCAAGTCTTCGGCGACGGCGAGGGTGGCGCGCTGATCTTCGGTGACCGCGACTGCTCTGTGCAGCGCCGCCATCAAAAGCTCATCGAGGAATGCCCTGCTCCCGGGTTGTCGGCCGAGCGTCGCCGCGTGCTGCACGATGCCTCGCGTGCGCTCGTGGAAGCGCTGCGCTACCGGGGCGCCGGCACGGTGGAGTTTCTCGTCGACACGCTCAGCGACGACGTCGTCTTTCTCGAAGTCAACGCTCGCATCCAGGTCGAGCACCCGGTCACCGAGGAAGCCTTCGGCGTCGACCTCGTCGCAGCGCAGCTCCTGCTGGCGCTGGGGCTGCCCACCGGGTTGCCGGTGCCCCCCGCAGTGCCGCCGGCTGTCGCGATCGAGGTGCGTATCAATGCCGAAGACCCCGCCGCCGACTTCCGACCCAACGCGGGACGGATCGGCCAGGTGCGGTGGCCCCGTGGCCCCGGCATCCGCATCGACACCCAGATCGAGTCCGGGTTCGAGTTTCCGCCCTACTACGACAGCCTCGCCGCCAAGCTCATCGTGCGTGCCCATGACCGCGCCGCCGCGGTCGATGGCGCGCTCGCCGCGGTGCGCAACACGCGCGTGGCGGGCCTGACTACCACGCTCCCCATGCTCGAGGCGGTCCTTGCCCACGAGGACTTCAGGGCGGGGCCCGTGCCGACCACCTGGTTCGGGCAGGAGTGGGAGAGCATGAGGGAGAAGATCGGATGACGCAGCATCCGCGTGCCGCGCACTTGAGTCAGCTCGGCGGGCACCGCACCCGCGGGCCCGTGCGCATCGTCGACACCTCTTTGCGCGACGGCAACCAGAGCCTGTGGGGAGCCACCGGCATCACGACGGGCATGGCCGAAGCTGCGGCTGTCGATCTGGCACAGATGAACCTCGCCGCGATCGATTTCACCAGCTCCACGCACCTGTCGATGGGGGTGAAGTTTCACCACGAGAACCCCTGGGAGCGGCTGGACCGGGTCAGCGGGGCAGCCCCCGACACCCTGTTGTCGGCGATCACGACAGGGATGCGCTTCATGTCGTGGGAGAAGGCCAGCGAGCCGGTGATGCGCCTTGCCCTGCGGATGATGGCCACCCACGGGGTGCGGCGCCTGCACATTGCCGAGCCGATGAACGACCGGGACGCCACCATCCGGGTCGCGCAATGGGCCAAGGACGAAGGCTTCACGCAGATCGTCGCCGGTGTCGTCTTCACCGAGAGCCCGGTGCACACCGATGAGCGCTACCTCGCCAACGCGGCTGCCTACCAGGCCGAGCCGGCGATCGACCATGTGTATCTCAAGGACCCCGGCGGCTTGCTCACCGTCGAGCGCGTGCGAGAGCTCGTGCCGCAGCTGCGGGAGGTCGTGCACAAGCCCCTCGAGCTGCACAGCCACACCACGACGGGGGCGGCGTCCCAGCTGTATGTCACCGCCGCAGCTCTGGATGTCGATGTGCTGCACACGGGTCTTGGACCTCTCTCCAACGGCACTGCCCAGCCAAGCCTGGAGCACCTGCTGACCAACCTCGACGCCGTCGGCATCGAGGTTGATGTCGACCGGGATGCCACTGCCCGGGCCGCGCAGACGCTGTGGGCGATTGCGCGCTCGCAGGGCCTGGCGGCCGGGGCCCCGAGCGAGTTCGATCTCGGGGCACACGTCCACCAGGTTCCGGGAGGAATGATGGGGACCCTGCGACGCCAACTCGGTGAGATCGGGATGGCCGATCGGCTTCCCCGAGTGCTGGAGGAGTGCGTGCGGGTGCGCGCCGACCTCGGGTACCCGATCATGGTGACGCCCTTCAGTCAGTTCGTGGGCAGCCAAGCGCTCATGAACGTACTGGCCGAAGAGAACGGACAAGACCGCTATAGCCGCATCCCCGATGAGGTCGTGCGATTCGTCCTCGGCCACTTCGGCACTCCCGAGGGGCAGATTGACCCCGACGTCCAGACGCGCGTGCGGGATCTTCCCCGCGCAGCCGAACTCGACCGGCCCGTCCCCGAACCGTCGCTTGACGAGCTGCGGATGCTGCACTCCGAGAGGCTCGGCCGTGAGCTGGCTGACGAAGACCTGCTGCTGGCGATCGTGATGCCCGCCGAGCAGCTCGATCCGATGTATGCCGCGGGTCCCGCACCGCGCTGGGTACCAGCATCCGCGGGGCCACCGCCGACGGATGTCGCCTCGTTCATCGCTGCTGCGCACACCCTGCCCCGGTGGAGGTCTTTGCGTATCGCGTTCGGCGAGACCCGCATCGCCCTGGACCGTCCCGCACAGGAGGAGCGATGACATCCGAGATTCTTTCCCGCCTCGCCGCCGTTGAGGGTGTCATGTTCGATGTCGACGGATGCCTGGTGATCTCTGACGGACCCGCAGGCCAGGAAGGCTCAGCACTCCCGGGGGCTGCCGAACTGATCGCGCAGATGCGGGCATCCGGGCGCCGGGTGTGCGTCTTCACGAACGGCACTGCGCAGCCGCCCGCCGAGATCGCCGCGCACCTGCGTCACCTGGGGCTCGGCGTCGCCGACGAGGAGGTACTCACCCCAGCCGTGGCCGCGGCCCGCACCTTGCGCGAGCGCTACGGCCAGCAACCCGTGCTCGCTTACGGCGGTGGCGGGGTGGTGCCGGTGCTGCGGGCCCACGGGGTGAACCTCATCGACCCTGGCGAGCACCGCTCGGGCGCAGCATCCGGAGCCGTCGCCGTGCTAGTGGGATGGGACACCGAGTTCACCAAGCCCAAGCTCCAGTTCGCCGCGGAGGCGATCCTCGCCGGTGCCACGCTGTACTGCACCTCGGATGCTCCGGCCTTCGCGAGCAAGGACCGGCTGAACGTCGGACTGTCGGGCTTCATCGTGGCAGGACTTTCGCACGTGACCGGGCAACCCTGGACGGTGCTGGGAAAGCCGTCGGCGTTTGCGCTCGAGACCGTGTGCTGGGCACTGGGAACGACCACCGAGAGCACTCTTGTGCTCGGAGATGACCTCTACCTCGAAGCCAGCATGGCCCGTCGTGGCGGGGCGGTAGCGGGCATCGTCCTCACCGGGATGACCACCCGCGAGCGCCTCGCCGACATCCCGGGCGACGAGATGCCCGAGATCGTGGTCGAGTCGATGACCGAGCTCGCGGCCCTGTTCACGGATGCCGACGAGCTGCGGATGCCGGTCTCAACCGGTCTCAAGCGATGACGGACACTGGCCAGCGCGCCCCCGCGCACGAGGTGCTCTACCGCCCCTCGACTGCTGCTCGCGATGGATCGGTGATCGCAGAGTACCTGCGCTGGCTCGCTGCCGAACGTGGACTGCGCTTCGACGATGTCCAGTCACTTCATGCGTGGTCGGTCGACGAGCTCGAGGCTTTCTGGCAGAGCGTGTGGGACTTCTTCGGGGTTCGTGCATCCGCCCCTGCGCGCTCGGTTCTTTCGGGCGGGCCGATGCCGGACGTCTCGTGGTTCGAGGGTGCCGAGCTCAACTACGCCGAGCACTGCCTGCGCCACGATGTCGATGCGCTCGCGATCTTCGCAACCTCACAGACGCGCGAGGACGTCTCGCTGAGCTTCGGCGACCTTGCCGAGCAGGTCCGGCGGGTGCGGGCGGGGCTGCACCGACTCGGCGTCGGACCTGGCGATCGGGTCGTGGCGTACCTTCCCAACATCCCCGAGACCGTGGTGGCGTTCCTTGCGACCGCGAGCCTCGGAGCGATCTGGGCCAGCTGTGCTCCCGAGTTCGGAGCCCGGGCAGTTCTCGACCGCTTCGGTCAGCTCGATCCCGACATCCTGCTGGTTGTCGGTGGCTATCGTTTCGGTGACAAACCGATCGACAAGTCGGCCGACGTCGCTGCGATCCGTGCGGGGCTGCCGACGGTCAGGAAGACGATCGGCGTGCCATACGGTGACTTTGCCGTCGATGCAGACATGGCGTGGGACGAGATCGCGGCGCCCGCGGACGATCCGCTCACCTTCGCGCCAGTGCCGTTCGCGCATCCGCTGTTTGTGTTGTTCTCGTCGGGTACGACAGGGGCACCCAAGCCGATCGTCCACGGGCATGGCGGCATCCTGCTCGAGCACCTGAAGACTCTCGGGCTGCACTGGGACCTGCGGGCGGGCGATCGACTGATGTGGTTCAGCACGACGGCCTGGATGATGTGGAACACCCTCGTCTCGACCCTGTTGCACGGCGCCGCCGCGGTGCTGATCGACGGAAACCCCCTCTATCCCGACCTCGACGCGCAGTGGCGCCTCGCCGCCCAGACCCGGGCAACGCTGGTCGGTGCGAGCCCGGGACTTATCAGCGCGTCGCGGACGGCGGGACTTTCCCCTGCCCACGATCACGATCTCTCGTCCGTGCGGCAGATCGGCGTAGCCGGCAGCCCGCTTGCGGCCGAAGGATTCGTGTGGATTCACGAGCAGTTCGGTGACGATGTCGTCTTGAACGTCGGCAGCGGAGGCACCGACGTCTGTTCCGCGATCGTGCAGGGCTCGCCGCTGCACGACGTGTGGCTCGGGGAGATCAGCGGCGCCTCGCTCGGTGTGGACGCCGTGGCCTTCGACGCCCACGGAGAGGTCATCATCGACGACCTCGGCGAGCTCGTCATCCGTCGCCCCATGCCATCGATGCCGGTCGGCTTCTGGGGGGACGCTGACGGCAGTCGTTATCGCGACGCGTACTTCGATGTCTACCCCGGGGTCTGGCGGCACGGGGACTGGGTGCGGTTCGCGCCGAGCGGCAGCTGCGTCATTGCCGGCCGATCGGACGCGACACTCAACCGGGGCGGCGTGCGTCTCGGGACTGCGGAATTCTACCGTGTCGTCGAGGAGCTGCCTGATGTGACTGACAGCCTGGTCGTGCACCTGGAGGACCCCGACGGGGGGCCGGGTGTGCTCGTCCTTTTCGTCGTTCCCGCGACCGAGGACTGGGACCAGGAGCAGGGCGCACATCAGATCACTGGCACTCTGCGCGCGGCGCTCACCCCCCGACACGTGCCCGATCACATCGCGGTGGTCTCCGCCATTCCGCACACCAGGACGGGAAAGAAGCTCGAGGTTCCAGTGAAACGCGTGATGCAGGGGAGTGACCCTGTCGAACTGGCGGCGCTGTCGTCGCTGGATGACTCTCACGCCCTCGAACCGTTCGCCCGCTTCGCCCGCGAGCGTGGCCTGCTGGCGTAGCAGCCGGGAGGCACTCCAGAAGTGTCGACGTATGCCCTGCGGGACGTACGGGCCTCCGTAGACTGGCGCGCACCGTCGACCAGAAACGAGACGATGAGCATCCCGAACCCGTCTGAGCACTCGTCGCCGCTGGCGCACCGGCCGTGGCTTGCCGCCTACGCCGACGGTGTGCCCGCGGACATCGACCCGGTCGACCAAACGCTCGTCGACATGCTTTCGGCATCCGTCGACCGATACCGCAAGGACGTGGCCCTCGAGTTCTTCGGCAGAACGACGACGTATGGCGAGCTGGGCGAGCAGGTCGAGCGCGTCGCGAACGGACTCCGTAAGCAGGGGGTCGTCGCGGGTGACCGGGTCGCGCTCGTGTTGCCGAACTGCCCGCAGCACGTCGTGGCGTTCTACGCGATCCTGCGCCTGGGCGCCATCGTCGTGGAGCACAACCCGCTGTACACGGCTCGGGAACTGCGGCACCAGTTCGAGGTGCACGGTGCGGTCGCCGCAATCGTGTGGGATAAGGTCGCCGACACGATCGCTGAGATGCCCTCAGACGTCAGGCCGCGAACGATCGTGTCGGTACGGATGCCAGACGCGCTGCCCCTGGGCAAGCGTCTCGCTCTGCAGCTCCCGGTCCCCGCAGCGCGGGAGACCCGCACCGCGATGACGGCAAAGCCGACCGCGAAGAAGCTCGTGGCGTGGAAGACGCTGACGGCTGCCCGTCCTCTTGCGAGGAAGACCGCGAAGCCGACGCTCGATGACATTGCGCTGCTGCAGCTGACCAGCGGTACGACCGGAACCCCGAAGGCTGCGATCCTCTCGCACCGCAATCTGCGCTCGAACGCCGCTCAAGGTCGCGCGTGGGTGCCGGGCCTGAAAGAAGGTGCCGAAACCTTCTACGCCGTGCTTCCCCTCTTCCACGCCTACGGCCTCACGCTGTGCCTCACCTTCGCCGTCTCGATCGGCGCACGCATCGTGCTGTTCCCTCGGTTTGACGTCGACGCAGTGGTGGCCGCTGCGAAGCACTCGCCGCCGACGTTCTTGCCTGCCGTCCCGCCGGTCTACGACGCCCTGGCGCGGGCTGCTGCCCATCGCCGGATCGACCTGCGCAGCATCCGGTTCGCGATCTCGGGTGCGATGAGCCTGCCGATTCCGACAGTCACGCGGTGGGAGGAGGCCAGCGAAGGCCTCCTCGTCGAGGGGTACGGCATGACCGAATCCTCACCCGTCGCGCTCGGCAACCCGATCGGCCCCACGCGCCGCCCCGGTACTGTCGGGGTTCCGTTTCCGAGCACCGAGATCCGCGTCGTCGACCCCGATGACCCGAGCATCGATCGTGCGGTCGGTGAGGCCGGGGAACTGCTCATCCGGGGACCCCAGGTGTTCCAGGGCTACTGGGAGCGCCCTGAAGAGACCGCTAACGCGTTGCTCCCCGGCGGCTGGCTGCGCTCGGGCGACATCGTGACGGTCGCCGAGGACGGCTTCGTCACGGTGATCGATCGCGTGAAGGAGCTCATCATCACGGGCGGCTACAACGTCAGCCCGAGTGAGGTCGAGCAGGTGCTCATGCTGCATCCGGATGTCGATGCCGCGGCCGTCGTCGGCATCCCGCGTTCCTCCGGCGGCGAGGATGTCGTGGCAGCCGTCGTGCTGCGCGAGGGCGCCCACTTCGACTCCACGGGTCTGCGCGACTTCGTGCGCCCTCACCTCGCTGCGTACAAGGTCCCCAAGCGCATCGTCGAGGTACCCGATCTGCCACGATCGCAGATCGGGAAGGTCCTTCGTCGGTCGGTGCGTGAGAGTCTCACGAGGAGCTGAGGTCAGCGCCTGGCCCCTGTAACGCGGGGGAAACGGATCGCGCGTATCGTGACGCGCGACGCTCATGAAAGCGAAAGCCCGCACCCGGCGGGTGAGTGGAAAGCGTGAAGCGGCTCGAGAAGGAGTTGCTATGACATTCCAGGTTCCCCTCGTGGACATCACCGCGTACGTGACCGATGGCACGCCCGCGGCGAAGGCGGAGGTCGCTCGCAGCATTGACGACGCCTGCCGCACTGTCGGGTTCATCCAGATCACCGGTCACGGCATCCCGGATGCCGTGATCCGCGGCCTCACCGAAGCGATGGATGCCTTCTTCGCCCTCGACCTGGAGGCCAAGAAGGCCTATCGAACCCCGCCGCAGATCAACCGCGGCTATAGCCCGCCGAAGTCGGAATCGCTCAGCCTCAGCCTCGGCGTCGAACAGGCAAGCCGCATGAACGATTTCTTCGAGGCGTTCAACATCGGAGCGTCAGCCGCCACCTACCCGCACATGGCTGAGCTGCCGCAGCCCGACTATGCCGAGAACCTCTGGCCCGCGGTCGAGGGGTTCCAGGCGCAGGTCGAGGCGTACTTCGCCGAGGCTGCCCGCGTCGCCCGGGTCATGACACGGATCTTCGCCGACGCGCTGGGGCTCGATCCGGAGTTCTTCGCCTCCCGCACCGATCACTCGCTCGACGTGATGCGGATGAACAACTATGCGCTCCCACCCGGCACCGATGTGACTCTCGACGGCGACCTCATCGGTATGGGCGAGCACACCGACTACGGGATCGTGACCATCCTCTGGGCCGATCAGGTGAAGGGTTTGCAGGTGCTCGGCACTGACGGTTCGTGGAACGACGTCGCTCCGGCTGACGACGCCCTGCTGATCAACCTCGGCGACGTCACAGCCCGCTGGACCAACGAGCGGTGGATGTCGACGCTGCACCGCGTGAAGCCTCCCGTGATCGACGGCACGATCGAGCGACGCCGTTCGGCTGCCTTCTTCCACGACGGCAACGTCGATGCCCTGATCGAGACGCTGCCCTCGTGCGTGGATGCCGAGCATCCCGACCTGTACGAGCCGGTCACTGTGGGCGAGCACATCGCCGCGAAGCTCGCCGGGTCCCGCGCGGGTGTGCGCAATGCGTCGGCTGAGCGGGAGTCGGCGCGCGTGCTTGCCAGCCAGCGCTACTGAGCATCTGGGCGTTCGAGGCGCGCATCGAGACCGTCGAGCAGAAGCATCAGACCGAAGTCGAATCCCGATCCCTGGTCCGAGGCGTGAAGGTTGACGTGCTCGATGAGGTGGGTGTGTCCGACCTGTTCGAGGTAAGCCAGAGCCGCGTCGCGTTGTTCCCGTTCGGTGGCGGCATCCGTCGGCGCGAAATCGAGGGCCTGAATGACGTACCCCTGGATGTAAGCCTCGAGCACGTGATGGGCGTGAAAGGCCTGTTCGGGTGTGAAGCCGGCGCTGCGCAGGTGCCCGAGGGATGCGTCGATGTAGGCCATTCGTGCCGGACCACCGCTGGTCGCACGAATCCGGTTCGCCCACGGGTGGTGCAGCAGCGTCGTGAACGCTGATCGGGCAGTCCGGCGTACCGCGGTGCGCCAGTCGCGCGCGTCGCCGGTCAGGGTGACCTCGGCCCAGACGAGATCCACGATCCCGTCGATGACGGACTGCTTCGACGGCACGTGGTGGTAGATCGACATCGCCTCGACGCCGAGCCGTGCACCCAGCGCCCGCATGGTGAGCGATTCAAGCCCCTCGGCGTCGACGAGTTCGAGCGCGGCGGCGAGGATGCTGTCGCGACTGAGCGGACGGCGAGTCGCGTCGGGCTCCCCGTCGGATCTCGTCATGTGACGACCTTCCCGCACCTTGACGAACTTACGGTGTAAGACTAGCCTCGTCACCAGCCATACGGTGTAAGGCTGCACTCGTTCACCTCAGGAAGGCCACCATGCGCGCTATTCGCCGCTCCCGCTACGGCGGACCGGAGACGCTCGAGATCGCTGACGTCGAGGATGAGCCGCTGGAAACTGGGCGAGTCCGGCTGAGGGTTGCCGCTGCATCGCTGAACCCGTTCGAGTGGCATCACATGCGTGGCCTGCCCTGGTTGATGCGCCCCACATCCGGATGGCGCCATCCGCGCAATCCCGGACTCGGTGTAGACGTCGCCGGCATCGTCACCGAGGTTGCGGATGACGTCGCTGATCTGCGAGTGGGCGATCCCGTGTTCGGCGTCGCGCGAAACTCGCTGGCGGAGTCGGCGACCGCGCGCGCCGAGTATCTCGTGCGGATTCCCGATGGCGTGGAGCTGGAAGCCGCGGCTGCTGTGCCGCTTGCGGGTCTGACGGCGCTGCAGGCCCTGCGCAACCAGGGGCTCATCACGGCGGGCTCCCGTGTGCTGATCCTCGGCGCCGCGGGTGGCGTGGGGCACTACGCCGTGCAGATCGCCCGCGCTCTCGGTGCTGGTCGTGTTGTGGCAAGCTGCAGCGGGCGCAACGCCTCGTGGGTCCAGGGTTTGGGAGCGGACCGCGTTCTGGATTACACGCGGGGCGAGGTCGACGCCATCGACGAGCGGTTCGACGTCATTCTCGATATCGCCGGCGGAGCACGAATCGCGTATCTGCGATCCCTTCTCGCGCCGGGAGGCTCGCTTGTCCTCGTGGGTGGCCCCGGCGACGGGTTGCTCCTCGGGCCTGCCACACGGATCTTTCGAGGACTGATCACGAGTCGATTCCGCCGAGAGCGGGTCGTCATGGTGAACGCGACGTGGTCGGGAGAAGACCTCGCGACCCTCGCGACGATGCTCGGCGAGGGGAGCCTGCGCAGCATCATCCATCGAGAGGTCGGACTCACGGAGGTGCCCGCGGCGATCGCGGAGCTCGAGGGTGGACACGTCCCGGGAAAAATCGTCGTGCGACCCTGACGGCCGCGGTGGCCTCAGCGGGGACCTTCGGCCCTTCATGTGGCCTGACCACAGGCGTATCGTGCCCGTGTGCGCACGATCGAAGAGACCCTCGACCTCCAAGCCGATGCGGCGATCCACAAGATCGAGGGGATGAGGCATCCGCTGCGCTTCACCGTCTCGGGGATGCTCGCCGGCGCCTACGTCGGCATCGCCGTCGTGTTGATGCTCAATGCGGCAGGCCCGCTGGTCGAAACCAGCGGCGGTTGGGCGAAGCTCGTCAGCGGCTTGGTGTTCGGCGTCGCACTGACCCTCGTCGTCTTCGCGGGGGCAGAGCTTGTGACCTCATCGATGATGACGCTCGCGCAGGGAACACTCATGCGCGCGACAGCACCCGGTCCGGCCGCGGGCGCGCTCGGCTTCACGTTCGTCGCGAACCTCCTCGGCTCGGCACTGTTCGGGGTGCTCGTCGCGGTGTCGGGAGTCCTGCACGCCAATCCCGCTGCTGGCGCGATGCTCGAGGTGATGCTGGATGCCAAGGCTCACGAATCACCTCTGGAGCTGTTCGTGCGCGGCATCCTGTGCAACGTGCTCGTGTGCCTCGCGATCTGGATGGTCGCGCGGTCGACCACCGACGGTCCGAAGTTCGTGGTCATCTTCTGGGCACTGCTGGCGTTCATCACGTCGGGTTTCGAGCATGTCGTGGCAAACATGACGACCTTCACCCTGGGGTTTGCGACCGGAGTCCCGAGCGCGACCTGGCTCTCGTTCGGCACAAACATGCTGTGGGTCGGCCTCGGCAATCTCGTCGGCGGCGCGGTGTTCGTGGGACTTGCCTACTGGGTGATCGGCGGGGCGCCGCGCTGGCCCTCCGTGCAGACCCTCAGGCCCGAGGAGGCCCAGGCATCGGTGTGACGGATGCCGCGAGCTGCGTCATCCGACGCTGGCGCATCGCCAGAAACAGGGGGAATGTGAAGGCGAATGCCGTAAGCCCCGAACCGAGGATGTAGAGCCACGCGAAGCGCATCCCGAGCCGGCGAGACTCGGCGACGATGAACACGCACCCGGCGACGGCGACGACGAGCAGGTCGACCGTGATCGACGAGACAGCCGGGCCGCTGGTGATGAGGTCGCCGATGAAGTCTCGCAGCTGGATGATCGCGAGGGTGTTGAAGAACCACGTGCCCACCAGCCCCGCGAGGGCCAGGACGAGGTAGGTGATGGCGAGGGGGCTCCAGTGTCTGGTCATGCCTCGATCCTGACCGCTCGCTCAGCATCCGACCAGGTGCGCGCCTCAGGCAGGATGGATGAGTGATCGATGACTCCTCGCACGGCTCCCCCGATCCTTCCGTCGACCTCGACGCTCTTGCCGGCCGAGCGAGCGAGATTCGTCTGATCGCTGTCGATATGGACGGCACCTTGCTTGACGGCGAAGGCGCGGTGCCGCCGGCGCTGTGGCCGATGCTCGACCGCCTGCGCGCGGCGGGGATCGCGTTCGCCCCCGCCAGTGGCAGGCAGCACGCCACGCTGCGCCGGGAGTTCGGTACGCACGGTGACGATCTTGTCTTCATTGCCGAGAACGGCACGTTCGTGACGCGCGGTGATGAGGAGCTCAGCTCCGATGTCATGGACCGCCTGTTCGTCGCAGAGCTTCTGGGCGACATCCGCGGCTTCACCCACGACGTCGGGGTCGTGCTGTGCGGCAAGGGCTCGGCATACATCGAACGAACGGATGCCGTCTTCCGCAGCCAGGCGGAGAAGTACTACGCGCGCCTGACCGATGTCCCCGACCTCACCGCCGTTGAGGACGAAATCCTGAAAGTCGCCGTCTTCGATGTCGAGGACGGCGAGAAGAACACGGCTCCCGCGCTGGAGCGACACCGTCTGACGCACCAGGTCGTCGTATCGGGACACCACTGGGTCGATGTCATGAACCGGGGAGCCTCCAAGGGCAAGGCGCTTCGCGCCATCCAGGACCTCCTGAAGGTCACTCCCGAGCAGACCGCCGTGTTCGGGGACTACCTCAACGATCTCGACATGATGGATGCCGCAGACTTCTCGTTCGCGATGGCCAATGCGCATCCGGATGTCGCGGCAGCAGCCCGCTACCGGGCGCCATCCAACGTCGACCACGGCGTCATCCGCGTCCTGGAGCGCCTTCTGGGCTGACGGCCCCGCGTGCGGCTGCCACGGGGCAGGATGGACCCATGATCTCTATCCCCACCGTGACCCTGGCCGACGGCGTGAGCTTCCCGGAGGTGGGCTTCGGCACTTATGGCCTCCGCGGCGACGAGGGCACCGATGCCATCGTCTCGGCCGTCCAGGCGGGATACCGCCTCCTGGATTCGGCAGTGAACTACGAGAACGAGAGCGAGGTCGGAGAGGCGGTTCGCCGCAGCGGCCTGGACCGCGACGAACTGATCGTCACGACGAAGATCCCGGGGCGCGACCACGGGTACGACGAGGCCCGCCGCAGCGCCCACGCGTCTCTCGACCGCCTCGGGCTCGACCGCATCGACCTGTATCTCATCCACTGGCCGAACCCCAGCGTCGACAAGTATGTCGACACGTGGCGCGCGATGATCGACCTGCGGGCTGAGGGACTCGTGCGCTCGATCGGAGTGTCGAACTTCACGGAGGCGATGCTCGATCGGCTGCACGGCGAGACGGGAGTGATGCCCGTCGTGAATCAGGTCGAGCTCCACCCCTACTTCCCGCAGGCATCGCTGCGCGCGTACCACGCGACTCACGGCATCCGCACCGAGAGCTGGAGCCCGCTCGCGCGCCGCAGCGAGCTGCTCAGCGAACCGGTGATCAGCGACCTCGCGACAGAGCTCGGCGTCAGCCCCACGCAGGTCGTGCTGCGCTGGCACGTGCAGGTCGGCGCCACGCCCATTCCCAAGTCCGCTCATGCCGGTCGCCAACGTGAGAACGCCGATGTCTTCGGATTCGCACTGAGCGACGAGCAGGTCGCCGCGATCTCGGCGCTTGAGCGCGGGCGGCTCTGGGGCGGCGACCCGAACACGCACGAAGAGATGTGACGGCGACTCGCTTCAACCGCCGGCCGGGCTGTCAAGTCCCTCGCTGAGGAGGGCCGTCTGGCGCGATCCTGACGTCCTCCGTGCCGCGCGGGTTGCGCGGCTCCTGGCGAAAGGAAATCGACATGACCGACAGCGCACGTGATCCCCTGGAAGAGGCCGACACCGTCGAACAGATCGCCCCCATCGAAGGAGCTGAGCCCACGGTCGACCCGCAGCGCTCGTCGGAGGACGGATCGGTCGAGGATGCCACGGTCGATATTGATCCCGACATCCTGCCCGAAACGCAGGGCGAGGATCCGCTGAGCGCCGACCTCGGTGAAGAGGGGCAGGGTGATCTTGCCCCCGAAGACGAGTAGGCGGACCGGAGTCAGCGTGACCGGTGATCCTCGGGGTGCAGCCGCGGGGCGCGCCGCGGCTCGCGGGGTGCGCCGGCCGCCGCGAGCAGTCGGATGACGCGCTGCCGGTGACCTGCCCAGGGGGACAGCAGTTCGAGCATCCCGTCGTCGTCGGTGCGCGAGCCGGTGAGCGCGTAGCCGACCTCGTGGGCGAGGTGGTAGTCACCGACGCTCACCGCATCTGGGTCACCGAGCGCCTTGATGCGTGTCTCGGCTGAGGTCCAGGGCCCGATGCCGGGCTGCGAGATCAGGACCCGGTCGATCTGCTCGGAGTCGCTGGCGGTGACGATGGCGCGCACGAGCGAGTCGCCGCGCTCGGCGACCCGGGCGATTGTTCGCGCCTGTGGTGGTTCGAGTCCGGCCCGGTGCCAGTCCCACGATGGGATGCGCCGCCACCCCTGGATCGTGGGTGGGGCGAACATCGGCCGCGGCGTAGGACCCGGCGCCGGCGTGCCATACCAGGTCAAGAGCCGCCGCCAGGCCGCGAACGCCTGCAATCCCGTGATCTTCTGCTCGACGACGGAGCTCACGAGAGCATCGAAGACGAGCTCGGTGCGCCCGAGCCGGAGCCCGGGGTTGCGGTGTGCGAGGTGCGCGATGTGCGGATGCCGCGTCGCGTCGAACCCGGTTGCATCATCGCTGGCACCGCACAGGGCCGGCGCCTGCTCGAGGGCCCACTCAGCGCCCGGGCCCCACGCCGCAATCCGCACCGAACCGTCCGCGGTGCCGCGCAGCGCGAGGGTCGCCACCCCGAGCGGCGTACGGCTCGCGCGCCAGATGACGGGTCCATCGACGGTGAGCGTCGGGTCGTTCGCGCCGCGGCGCTGGAACACCACGGTCGCGCGCAGATCGAGCGGGTGCCGCGGCCGGTAGACGGTCTCGAGGGCCGCCGCGGAAGCGGTGGGGCTCGGCGCCAGCGAGGTCATGGGATCACGATACGTGGGTCGGCTGACACGCCGACGGGGCCTGATGGTTCGGTCGCGCTGTCGTGCGGGTGAGTGGCGCTGAAGCCCGCGTCAAGGCGCGACTGAACCGGGAGGTCGCACGCCGAGCGGATGCTGAGGGAGAGACCCTGTGCGCTCTAGAACCGGTCGGGCGAGGGCGCACCGTGGCCGTAGCGGATGACGACGTCGGCGTGACGATCGAAGCGGTAACCGACACCGCGCACCGTGCGCACGATGTCTTCGTAGCGGCCGAGCTTGGAACGCAGGCGTCGGACATGCACATCGATCGTGCGCTCTCCGGGCGCCTCGCCGTCCTCGGCGCTCTGCCAGAGCGACGAGACCAGTTCCGCCCGCTCGATCGTTCGGCCTTCGCGGAGCACCAGGTACTGGAGCAGTTCGAACTCCGTGAAGGTGAACGGCGCCGTCTCGCCGTCGATAACGACGCGCTTGCGCGAGATATCGAAGACGACGCCGCGTGCGGAGCGGTCGGTGTCTTCGGGCTCGGTGGCAGCAGTAACCGCGGCGATGGCCGACGGCTCACGCAGTGCGCGGCGCACGACATCGACATCGCGTCCGCCGGCGCCTCGGGGCGCAAGCGCGACAGTGGCGTAGGTTTCGGCATCCGGTGCGAGCTCGGCCAGGGTGCGGCGCAGCGCATCGACGAGAACCGGGAGTGAAACGCCGGCAGCGGCGGCTTTGGCCTCATCGAGACCGACATACAGAGCGAAGCCCCGGGGAGTGCGCGCGGCGGGCTCGTCAGCGATCGGCGGCACGGCGTGCAGGTGACGGGCGGGAGCGGGGCGGGTGAGGAGGGCGGTGTTCGACATGGGGATGATGGTCCTTGCGGAGGGCCCGGCTGGTTCGGGCAGAGGTGTTGCGGTGACCCGGCGGTCGGTGTCGAGCGCGGTTCTGATGGGGGCGCTCTGCGAGAGGGCTAGGGGGCGGTGCGATCTGGATCGCAGGACGAGCCCCGCTGAGGTGTCGTCAGCGACACATTCGACAACACATGACTGAGCGGCCGGCCATCATCATGCCGGCAGTACCGTTCGCCTCCCAGGCGGACAGAACATGCGCGTTGTCAGTCATGCGGCCGATTATGACCGACAGTGTCGAAGTGCGTCAAATCGCGGGCATCGCGCCCTGTTCCCCCGGTATTCCGCGAGCAATCTGCTCACGGGGAGGGGGTCGATGGTGACACTTCGTCAGCCGAGCGGTATAGGTCGCGACCAGGTCCACCGGAACGCCGGTCATGCGGCCCATGGCGCTGGCCTTCCCCGGCGATCCCGCCGTCGAGTACCTCGACCGCCAGTACATGCTGGGCCCAGACATCCTGGTTGCTCCGGTGTTCACGGCTTCCGGCGAGGTGACCTTCTATCTCCCGCCCGGCGCCTGGACCCACCTGTTGACGGGTGAGCGCGTCGAGGGCGGCGGATGGCGCACCGAGGTCCACGGGTTCGACAGCGTGCCGCTGTACGTGCGCCCCGGCGCAGTCGTGCCCTGGGGTGCGCGCGATGACAGGCCCGACTACGACTATCTCGACGGACTCGCGCTGCGTGTCTTCCCGGGGGGGAGAGGGGATTGCTAGCGTCACGGTGACCACCCCCGACGGGCGGGTCGAGACGTTCGAGGTCGACCGCGCTGCGGTCACCGAAGGAGAATGATCGAGAGTGAGCGAGCAATGACCGGATCTCCTGACTACCGTGATTCCGGCCTGGTCTTCCCTGACGATTTCACGTTCGGTTCGGCGACAGCGTCGTACCAGGTGGAAGGTGCGTTCGACGAGGACGGGCGCGGACCCTCGATCTGGGACACCTTCAGCAAGACGCCGGGCAAGGTGTGGAACGGCGACACCGGGGATGTCGCCTGCGACCACTACCACCGGTGGGAGAGCGACCTCGACCTCATGGCCGAGCTGGGCCTCGACGCCTATCGGTTCTCGATCGCGTGGCCCCGCATCGTGCCGACGGGGCGCGGTGCCGTGAACCAGGCAGGACTCGACTTCTACTCGCGACTCATCGACGGTCTGCTCGCCCGGGGCATCAAGCCGGTCGCGACGCTCTACCACTGGGACCTGCCGCAGCCGCTCGAGGATGTCGGTGGTTGGGCAAACCGCGCGACAGTTGACGCGTTCGAGGAGTACGCGCGGATCGTGGGTGCCGCCCTCGGTGACCGGGTGCACACCTGGACGACGTTGAATGAGCCGTGGTGCTCGGCGTATCTGGGCTACGGTCAGGGCGGCCACGCCCCGGGTCGCCATGAGCCGGCTGCGGCGCTCGCGGCAGTCCACCACCTGAACCTCGCGCACGGGCGAGCCGTGAAGGCGTTGCGGGCGACCTCGACCGGTGACCCCCAGTACTCCGTCACGCTCAACTTCCACGTGCTCCGTGGCGAGGGCGACGGTGCGGCCGAAGCGATGCGCCGTATCGACGCCCTCGCGAACCGCGCGTTCACAGGTCCCATGCTGCGGGGGGAATACCCCGCCGATCTGCTAGAGGACACCGCGTCAGTGACCGACTGGTCGTTCGTGCGCGAGGGGGATCTTGCCGACATCCATCAGCCGATCGATGTGTTGGGTGTCAACTACTACTCGACCGCGACAGTGCGCATGTGGGACGGCGTCTCACCGAAACAGCAGAACGACGGACACAAGGGCGCGGAGGGTGGGACGGCGTGGCCCGGCAGCGACCAGCTCGTCGAGTTCGTGGAGCAGCCCGGCCCGTACACGGCCATGGGCTGGAACATCGCTCCGGAGGGGCTCGAGGAACTTCTCGTTTCGTTGCGCGAGCAGTTCCCGCGACAAGCGCTCATGGTCACCGAGAACGGCGCGGCGTTCGACGACGTCGTGGCGGCCGACGGATCGGTGCCTGACCCGGAGCGGCTCGACTACCTGCGGCGCCACTTCACCGCGGCTCACCGCGCGATGGCCCGTGGCGTGGATCTGCGCGGCTACTTCGTGTGGTCGCTGCTCGACAACTTCGAGTGGGGCTACGGGTACGCCAAGCGGTTCGGCATCGTGCGCGTCGACTTCGACACCCTCGAGCGCACCGTGAAAGACAGCGGCAGGTGGTACCAGCAACTGGTCGCGACCCACGAGATTCCCGCATAGATCATCGGAGCGTCATCCCGAGTCACACCGGCGCCGGCCCGGCGGCGCGAGCGTACCCTGGAGGAATGAGCGAGACGCGGTTCACCGACCAGAAGGATGCCTCCCGGTACACCCTGCACGTGGGTGACGATCTGGTCAGCGCGCTCGATTACAACGACGACGGTCGCTCCGTCGCCCTCACCCGGGCATTCACGCCGCCACCCTTCCGGGGCAAGGGCTACGCGGCCGAGATCGTTGCGCGCGCCGTCGCCGAGCTGGAGGAGCGCGGCGACCGCGAGGTCATCCCGGTGTGCTGGTACGTCGCCGAATGGTTCGAGCGCCACCCCGAGCACGCCGGCATCCTCAAAGCTCGCGCCTGAGCATTCTCGTCAGCGGGACGCTGGCGCGGATTATCGGCGCATATGGTCGTCTTGCCGGGAAGAGGCGACCGTACGCGCCAACTTTTCGCGACGAGTGGGGCAATATCGGCCAGTTTGTTGGCTTACGCCGCGGCGAAGCGCTCACTCCCGGGTCGCTCTAGGATGCTGCGAACGAAGGAGGAACACCGTGAAGTCCAAGCGCGTGACCCTCGCCGATGTCGCTGCTGCTGCCGGTGTCTCGCGGACGACCGCTTCGCTTGTGCTCTCGGATCGCGGAGATGAGCTGCGGATCTCCGAGGCGGCGCAGCAGCGAGTGCGCCGCGTGGCATCAGAGCTCGCGTATCGCCCGAACATCCTCTCGTCAGCGCTTCGCCAAGGATCGAGCCGCACGATCGGTTTCGTCTCCGATACTGTCGCTACCTCACAGCTGGCCGGCGACCTCATCAAGGGCGCTCTGGAATACGCCCACCGAAGCGGTTACATGCTCTTCATCGGTGAGACCGAAGGCGCCCCCGACGAAGAGCGGCGCCTCGTGCAGGGCATGATCGACCGCCAGGTCGACGGCCTCATCATCGCGTCGATGTTCACGCGAGTGCGTGCGGTGCCCGCGGGAATCGATCCTCGAAGCGTCGTGCTGCTGAACGCTCTTCCCGAAGACAGCGCCGTCGGAACCGTCCCCTCGATCGTCCCCGACGAGTACGCCGCCGGACGCGCGGCAGTCGAGGTTCTCCGGGCGGCAGGGCACTCCCGCATCCACCTCCTGGGCGCGGGCCCGGGACCCGATGACGTTCCGGTGCAGACCGTCGCGGGGTCCGAGCGGTTGCGCGGCATTCTCGATGCCCTCGCCGAAGACGGGCTGCAGCCCGCCAGTGCGCGGCTGTGCTCCGTGTGGCTGCCTGAGGACGGATGGGCTGCCACGCGTTCACTGTTGGACACCGGCGTGCGCGGTGAGGCCATCATCACCTTCAACGACCGCCTGGCCTTCGGCGCCTACCAGGCGATTCAAGAGGCGGGACTGTCGATTCCCGGCGACTTCTCGATCGTTTCGTTCGACGACCATCAGCTCGCGAGTTGGTTACGTCCGCGACTGACGACCTTCGCGCTGCCCCACTACGAACTGGGGGCGCTGGCGCTTCAGGTGCTGCTGGAAGATGATGCCTCCGACGGGGGCAGAATCCGGCGGGTTCCGATGCCATTGCGGATGCGCGAGTCGGTGGCGCCTCCAGGCTCGGGGCGGGCAGGTGCTGGAGCTCCCGCGGCGGCATCCGCTCCACGCGAGGCCGCCGTATCCCCGTGAGCCTCGGGGCGGATGTCGGGAGCCCGCCGTAGCGTGAGGGCATGCGCATCCTCCACACCTCCGACTGGCACATCGGGAGGTCCTTCCACGGGCACTCGACGCTGCCTGCGCTCCGGGAGGTGCTCGACGCGCTGATCGAGCAGGTTCGGGAGAACTCCGTCGATGTGGTGATCGTCGCGGGAGACGTCTTCGACTCATCGACGCCGCCGGCGGAGTGCTACACGCTGCTCACCGACATGCTCTCGGGGCTCGCTGATGCCGGTGCCGCCGTGGTCGTGACCAGCGGCAACCACGATTCGGCTGCCCGCCTGGGATTCCAGTCCGGCCTTCTGCGGGCGGGAATCCACGTCCTGACCGATCCGGCGACGCTGGACGCGCCGATCACGCTGACCGACGAACACGGGCCCGTGCACGTCTACGGCATCCCCTACCTCGAGCCCGCGCTGCTGCGACGGACCTGGCCCGGCGAGAAGCTGCGCACCCAGCACGACGCGATCGCGCACGCCATGGGACTCATCCGCGCAGACCATGCCGCGCGCGGTGGTCGCTCGATCGTCGTCTCCCACTGTTTCACCGCGGGCGTCGATCCCACTCCCGGCCTCGAGAGAGACATCCAACAGGGCGGACTCGACGTCGTCCCGCTCGCCGAGTTCGCGGGCATCGATTATGTCGCTCTCGGGCACATCCACGGTCGTCAGCAGCTCGCGCCCACCGTGCGGTACGCGGGCGCGCCGCTGCACTACAGCTTCGGCGAGGCCGACAAGCCGCGCGGCTCATGGCTTGTCGATCTCTCGGCTACCGGCGAAGCCTCTGTCACCTGGCTCGACCTGCCGATCCCGCGCCGCCTCGTCACGATTCGCGGGACGCTCGATGACCTGTGCTCCGCTGCTGACCACGAGCACGCCGCGGCAGCGTGGGTGCGAGCCGAATACACGGATGCCACACCGCAGCGCGATCCGCTGCGCCGACTGCAAGAGCGCTTCCCCTTCTGCGCGGCAGTGGTCCACGCCCCTGAGCGTCAGCACGAGCGCGACGATCAGACCTACGCCGGCCGCGTGCGGACGGCTCGGACCGACGTCGAACTCATCGGCGCCTTCCTTGCTCACGTCCGCGAGGGTGAGGGTGCCAGCCCGGCGGAGGCGGAGCTGATCTCCGAGGTGATCGAGGGTCGTACGGTAGCGGAGGCCGTCGCGTGAGGATCCACCGGGTGCAGATCGAAGGGTTCGGCCCCTTCCGAGAACGGCAGGATGTCGACCTCGACGCTCTCGCCCCCTCGGGGGTGTTCGTGATCGCCGGCCGCACCGGAGCGGGCAAGTCCAGCATCCTCGATGCCATCTGCTTCGCCCTCTACGGCACGGTCCCCCGCTATGACGGAGTCGATCGGCGCCTGCGCAGCGATCATTGCGGCCCCGACGATCCGACGCAGGTCACCCTGGAGTTCAGCACCGGAAGCGATCGGTGGCGCATCTCGCGCTCGCCGGACTACGAACGCCCCAAGCGTCGCGGCACCGGCATGACAATCGTCGCGGCCGACGCTCTGCTCGAGCGGCTGGAACCGGCTGCGGACGGCAGCGAGCACTGGGTGGGGTACGCCGCCGGGCCGCGGGACGTGGGCCACGCGATCCACCAGGTCGTCGGGCTCTCCCACCAGCAGTTCCTGCAGGTGATCCTGCTCGCCCAGAACCGGTTCTCGCAGTTCCTGCTGGCAGGAAACACCGATCGGCAGCGGGTGCTGCGAACGCTGTTCGGCACCCAGATCTACGAGGACTACGAGAAGCGCCTCGACGAACGCCGACGCGAGTCCGAGCGTGAACAGGAGCGCGATGCGGGGCACCTGCAGCGCCTGCAGAGTGACGTCGAAGCGCTCGCACGAGAGGCCGGATGGCACGTCTCGGACGAGACAATCGACCTGGAACGCGTGGCTGCCCGCGCGGGATACGATCTGCAGACCCGCGCTGACGCCGTCGAGCGGGCCGACGCGGCCCTGGCTGCCGCAGAAGCCGCGCACACCCGCGTGCGCCAGCTGCGCGAGCAGCAACAGCAGCGCAACGCCGCGCGCGAGCGTATGGCGGCGATCGAGATCGAGTCTGCGTCGCTCGCGCTGGATCGAGCGCTCCTCGAGGGCGCTCGCTCTGCCGAGCCGCTGCGCGCCGCGATCGACGAGGCGGCCCGCGCCCGTGCCGATGTCGAGGCGGCGGGCGCAGTCGAGGCGGCGGTGCTCGCTGACGCTGCGGCGGGGGTAGACGCCGCCCTCGATGTCGACGATCTGCTTGCCGTGGCCCAGGCGCTCACGGGGGACATCGCGCGATGGCAGGATGCCGAGAAAGCTGAGCAGCAACTCGCCGCAGACCGCGCCGACCTGACCCGAGTGGCAACGCAAGTGGATGCGGTTCGGGCGGTTCTCGCCGTGACCCGCGCCGCGCTCACCCTGGCCGAACAGGAGCGCGGGCGGCTCGGGGATGAGATCGAGAAACTGTCCATCGCTGCGGCGGGACTCGATGCAGCCCGCGCCGAGAGCGAGGACCTTGTCGCACGCCTGATCGCCGCGCGAGAGGCCGAAGCGGCGGCTGTCGAGCTTGCCCAGGCGAGCGCCGACCGGCTCGAGGCGTCGCGCGCCGTCGAAGAGGCTGTGGCCGGGTGGGGACAGCTTGTGCGTCGGCGCCTGGCCGGGTTTGCCGCTGAGCTTGCCGACGGGCTGACCGATGATGACCCTTGCCCCGTGTGCGGTTCGCTCGATCACCCCCAGCCCGCTCCGAGCAACCATGATCCCGTCACTGATGCTGTCCTCGCGGCCGCCGAAGAAGATCGCGACCGTGCCCTGGCGGTGGATCGCGAGAGCGCCGCGCGCCTAACCGCGATCACCGCGCGCGTCGATGCCGCCCGCGCTCGGGCGCAAGGCTCGGTCGAAGAACTTCAGGCGCGTCAGGGTGAAAGTCAGTCCCGGCTGGACGTCGCTGAGCGCGCAACCGAGGCACTCGATCACGCCCGCCGTCTGCGCGGTGATCTCGAGGCCCGTGAGCACGAACTGCGGGGAGAGCTGGACGTTGCTGCCGCTCGCCTGGCAGAACTCGACACCGCCAGCACTGTCCTGAGCGGTCGGATTGCCGAGGCTGAGGAAGCTGTCGCAACCGCGTGCGGTGCTTTCCCGAGCGTCCACGCGCGGATCGTCGACGCCGAGGCTCGGCGGCGAACCGCGCAGCGGCTCGCCGAGGCTCGCCGCGCTCATGAGGTCGCGCTCGAACGGCGGCAGGATGCCGATCGCAAGCTCGACGCGGAAGTCGCGGCATCCTCGTTCCCCGATGCCCCGTCAGCGCGCGCCGCGCTGCTCACACCCACCCAGCTCGAAGACCTGTCGTCGCGGCTGAGCGATCACGACGCCGCGAGACGCATCGCGAAGGAGCGGCTGCTCGAACTCGAGCTGCAGCTCGCCGACGCGCCCGATGACCTCGTCGACACAGACGCCTCGCTTGGCGAGGCGACGCTCGCTCGCGACACCTGGCAGCATGCCGTCGCCGAACTGGCAGCGGTGCGTGAGCGCGTCGCGCGTTTCGGTGACCTGCGACAGGCAATCGAGAAGCTCGATCGCGACGGACATGAGCGGCGCGAGCAACACCAGACCATCGTGCGTCTGGCCGACACACTCGCCGGGCGCGCCCCGAACACCATGCGCATGACGCTCGAGACCTTCGTCTTGGCCGCCGAACTCGAAGAGATCGTCGCTGCCGCGAACCTGCGTCTCGCCGACATGTCCGACGGGCGCTACCGTCTGGAACACACCGACGCGCTGGCGCGTCGCGGCGCCGCTTCGGGACTTGGGCTCCATGTCCACGACGCCTATACGGGCCGCACCCGCCCTCCCCAGTCCCTGTCCGGCGGCGAGACCTTCCTTGCCTCCCTCGCTCTCGCCCTGGGCCTCGCAGAGGTCGTCACGAGCCGTGCCGGCGGCATCCGACTCGACACGCTCTTCATCGATGAAGGGTTCGGGTCGCTGGATGCCGAGACTCTCGAGCTGGCGCTGCGCACCCTCGACGACCTGCGCTCGGGCGGCCGCACGATCGGCGTCATCAGTCACGTCGAGGCGATGAAAGAGCAGCTTCCGATCGGCATCCTCGTTGAGGCGACGCCCTACGGGTCGAGCGTCACCACCGAGGCCGCGCCCAGTCTGCTCTGATAGCGGGCGCTGCGTGACGATCCGTCACTGAGCTGGGGGGCATACGCTGGCAGGGTGGGTTCGGATTCGGGAGCGTCGTCGCAGCCACGAACCATCACCATCCCGCTCACCAACGCCGCACGGTGGCGAGCGTTTGCGGTAGCCGCGGCAGTAGCCGCGATCACAATCCTCGACCTGTCGAAGGTCAATGTTGCGCTGCCCTCGATCGAGCACGCGCTGGGCGCCGGGTCCACCGAACTCCAGCTGATCGTCTCGGGCTACGTCCTGACCTTCGGTCTGTTCCTGGTTCCCATGGGGCGCCTGGGCGACCAGCGTTCCCGCCGCGCGCTGTTTCTGGTCGGCCTGATCCTGTTCACTCTCGCAAGTCTCGGGTGCGCGCTGGCTCCGAACATCGTGGTCCTCATGGTCTTCCGGTTGCTGCAGGGTGTTGCTGCCGGCATCCAGATGCCGCAAGTCCTCGGGCTGATTCAGCAGATCTTCCAGGGGGCCGAGCGGGGGCGGGCGTTCGGCCTGTTCGGGGCGACAATCGGGCTCGCAACGGCGTTCGGGCCGACGCTCGGTGGGCTCATGATCGCCCTCGGCGGTCCGGATGACGGCTGGCGCTGGATCTTCTGGATGAACGTTCCCCTGGGAATCGCCGCGATCGCGGCGGCGGTCTGGGTGCTGCCGACCACCCGAGTCCACACGGGGCGCCGCATCGCTCTCGATCCGATCGGTGTGATCCTGTTCGGGGTCACGGTGCTCGCACTGATGTGGCCGTTCCTGTTCACCACGGGCTCACCCGACGACGACCCGCGTCGGTGGTGGTTGCTGACCGTCTTCGTCCTGTTCGCGACCCTGTTCGTCGCCTGGGAGCGGAGATATGCCGCCCGTGGGCACGCGCCGCTGATCCCGTTCTCGCTGTTTCGCATCGCGTCCTACCGCAACGGCACTCTGCTCGCGACCTCGTATTTCGCAGCCCTTCCCGCCCTGTTTCTGCTGACCACCCTGTACTTGCAGACGGGGCTCGAGCTTGAGCCGGTCTTCGCCGGGATGGTCACCATCGGCTTCGCGCTCCCGAGCGCGGCGGCCTCCTGGGTCGGCGGCAATCTCGTGACCCGCATCGGTCGCCCGTTGGTCGTCGGTGGACTCATCATGGTCCTGGTCTCGGCGACCGGTCTCGTGCTCGTCGCCGTCTTCGCCACCCCCGCGCTGACCCCGTGGCTGATGGGCACCGTGATGATCATCGGAGGCCTCGGGGGTGGGCTCGTGATCTCGCCGAACCAGACCCTTGCCCTCGCTGACGTGCCGGTATCCGAGGGAGGTCTTGCCGGCTCGGTGGGTCAGCTCGGTCAGCGCATCGGTACTGCGGTCGGCACCGCCGTGGCTCTTGCCCTGTTCTACGCCACGATCTATCGCGAGACGGGCAACCGGGACTCGCTGGCCGTCTACCACGGCGCCTATCTCATCGGGATGTCCTCAGTCGCGCTCTTCATTGCGCTGGCGTTCGTCGTCTCGATCGTCGACCTGTCTCGGCGCCGAGCGGCGGCACGGGATGCCGAAGCCGACGAGGCTGAGGAGCGTCGCGCGGGCCCGACCTGAGCCAGGAGCCCCAAGCTAGCGGCCTCAGAGACCGTAGTCTCGGCGCACCCGCTCCAGGAGCAGCACGCTGCAGGCATCCGTCGCTTCGCCCCAGTCCCACCGGGCGCCGTCTTGGGCCCGATCCGACACGGCCTTCAGTACCCGGATCGGCACGTCGTACTGCTGAGCGACCCACACATACGCGTAGACCTCCATATCGACGAGGGTCGCTCCCAGATCGCGGATGCCTGCGGCGGCGTCCGCGTCATCCACGAAGTGGTCGCCGGTCGCGATCGTATGGCCAGTCCCGCCGAACGAGAGCATGGTCGGGAGTGACACGTGCTGCCCAACGACATTGTCAAGGTCGGTCACATCGTGCTGGATCGCGGCAGTGACCTCGTGCACAGTGGCCTCGACATCCTCGTGGATGGCGCCGGCGGTGCCGACGACGACGATCTCGTCGTAGTCTCCGCGTTCCAGGGCGCGCGTAAGCGCGTGCGTTGCCTGGAGCTTTCCGGGGCCCGTGACGAGGCGGTCGAATCCGGGCAGCTCGTCGGGAAACGCAACCAGCTCGCGGTCGAGAGCCGCAACGAGAAGTCTCATGCCTTCATTTTGCCTGGCGTTTCGAGGTGTACGGGTTCACGCTCAGCGGCCAAGATGGGAGGCGACGACAGGAGGACGCAAGTGAAGTCTGTGGTGTTGGAAACTCCCGACGGGATCGATGTGCGGCTCGGGTGGGACCCGTCGATGAGCGAGCACGATCGCAAGCGCGTCCTGGCCAAGGAACTCGTCGCCGCCAAGCTCAAGCTCGACCCGAAAGACGTTCGGGTCGAGCGGGAAGCCCCGGCTCAGTTCGGGTTCCACACGCAGCTGTTCGCGAGCGTTGAGGGCAAGGAACTGCCCCTGCAGATCCGCAACGCAAGCTTCCGCGCAGCAACCGTGGTCGCTCTCACCGATCAGCCGTACACGATCGGCCTCGACATCCGCGACCTGCATCCCGACGAGGCCACCATCCACGAGATGCAGCGGCACTCACGTCTGTTCGACGAGTCCAACATCCTGAACCTCATCGACCACTGGACGCGCGTGCAGGCCGTGCGCGAGGCCGACGGCCGCGGTGCGCGCGTTGTGCCCGATGTCGTCAAGCTCGACGCGACCCGGCAGCGGGGGTGGGTGCCCGATCGCAGGGCGCAGTACACGATCCTCGATCTCTCTCGCGACGGCTTCGTCGTCACACTCGCTTTCGCCGACGCCGAGGACGCCCGCACTCCCGTGTGAGGTCGAGCCGAAAGGGATCAGGCGTCGGATGCCGGCTCTAGCGCGGCATCCAGTTCGGCAAGCCACACCCGGGCGTTGCCGTCAGAGGGGGCGCGCCAGTCGCCACGCGGCGACAGGGACCCGGCCGGCGAGACCTTCGGGCCGTTCGGGATAGCTGAGCGCTTGAACTGCGCGAACCCGAAGAAGCGCTGCAGGAACACCCGCAGCCAGCGCACCACGGTGTCCCGGTCGTACGCATATCGCTCGTCGAGCGGGAATCCGGGGGGCCAGGCGCCCGCATCCGCATCCCGCCACGCCCGTTCAGCGAGGAAGGCGATCTTCGAAGGCCGCAGGCCGTACCGCAGCACGTGGAAGAGGGTGAAGTCGTGCAGGGCGTAGGGGCCGATACGATCCTGCGTCGACTGGATCTTGCCATCCTCGTCCGCGGGCACGAGTTCCGGGCTGATTTCGGTGTCGAGCACCGACTGCAGCACGGTGGTCGCCTCGCGGGTGAGGGCGGCGGCTCCCTGGTCTTCACCGTGCGCGATGACCCACCGGATGAGGTGTTGGATGAGGGTCTTCGGGACCCCCGTGTTCACCGCGTAATGGCTCATGTGGTCGCCGACGCCATAGGTAGCCCAGCCGAGCGCCAGCTCCGACATGTCGGAGGTGCCGATGACGATGCCGCCGTTCTGGTTTGCCAGGCGGAACAGCAGATCAGTGCGGACGCCGGCCTGCACGTTCTCGAATGTGACGTCGTAGACCGGCTCTCCCTGGCTGAACGCGTGTCCGATGCTGTGGAGGATCTCGGATGCCGTGGGACGGATGTCGATCGTCTCGATCGACGCGCCGATGGCTGTCGCCAGGGCCACCGCATTGGACTTCGTGTGGTCGCTGGTCGCGAAACCGGGGAGCGTGTAGGCGAGGATATCGGAGCGTGGCCGCCCCATCCGGTCCATCGCCCGGGCGATGACGAGCAGCGCGTGGGTTGAGTCCAGCCCACCGCTGACGCCGATCACCGGCTTCGGGTCGCCGATCGCCCGCATCCGCTGCACGAGGCCCTCGACCTGGATGTTGAAGGCCTCGTAGCAGTCCTGCGCGAGGCGGGCGGGGTCGTCGGGGACGAACGGGAACCGGTCGAGGTGACGGCGCAGCCCGACATCCGTGGCAGGCGGGTCGAGGACGAACTCGACCCTGACGAAGTCGTCGGCGCCGAGCGCACTGCGGTTGTCATCGAACGTGCCCTGGCGGATGCGATCTTGACGGAGCTTGTCGAGATCGATGTCGGCGACGCTGCGGCGCGGGCCGTCGGGGAAGCGCTCGGTTTCGGCGAGCAGCGCGCCGGCCTCGTAGACCATCGTCTGGCCGTCCCACGACAGGTCGTTCGTCGATTCGCCCAGGCCCGCTGCGGCGTAGACGTAGGCGCTCAGGCACCGTAGCGACTGCGACTGCACGAGGATGCGGCGATCCTCGGCCCTGGCGATCGTGATCGGGCTTCCCGAGAGGTTGGCGATCACGCTCGCTCCCGCCAGTGCTGCCCGGGATGACGGCGGAACGGGCACCCACATGTCTTCGCACACCTCGACATGAAGGACGAGGCCCTCGATGTCGCGGGCCTCGAAGAGCAGGTTCGTGCCGAAGACGGTCTCGAGATCGCCGATCCGGATCGCCTCGCCCGACCACGCCTCGCCCGGTGCGTACCAGCGCCGCTCGTAGAACTCGCGGTACGTGGGCAGGTACGTCTTCGGCACGACGCCGAGCACCTCGCCGCGATGGATGACGACCGCACAGTTGTAGAGGCGGTTGCGGTGGTGCAGGGGGGCGCCGACCACCAGCACGGGGAAGAGGTCGACGGATGCCGCCACGATGCGCTCGATGGCGCTGGCCACACCGTCCAGAAGCGCGTCCTGCATGACGAGGTCGTCGATGGCGTAGCCCGACAGGCAGAGCTCCGGGAACACGGCGACGGCAACGGCATCCGCGTCGCACTCGCGTGCTGCTGCAAGAACCGCCTCGGCGTTGATGGCGGGGTCGGCTACTGCGACCGGGATCGTGCACGCCGCGACGCGCGCGAATCCGTGGCGGTACGCGCTTTCGAACGGCAGGCTCGTGCTCACGCCTCCAGTCTCGCACTTCGCGTCCTGCCGCGCCGAGAAGCCCGCGACTGCACCGTGCCCGGCATCCTGGCTGGGTCGTGTCGGATGCCCCGGCTATCGTCGGGAGCGGAAAGGCATCATGCGATACATCGAGAGCGAGCGTCGGTTCGTCTGGAGTGCGAGCGACCTCAAGGCCGCCGCCGAGTGCGAGTTCGCCTGGGTGCGGGCCATCGACGCGAAGCTCGGTCGGGTCGATCCGGTGGAGGATCCGGTTGATCTCACCCTCGAACGCGCTGGACGACTGGGCGGCGTCCACGAACGACGAACGCTCGAGGCGTACCGCGAACGCTTCGACGGCGCCGTCGTGGAGATTCCCGAGACCGCCTCCTCGGATGCCGAAGCCCTGGCTCACGCCGTCGCGCTCACCAACGACGCGCTGCGGTCCGACGACGCGGCCGTGATCTATCAGGCGAGCTTCGCCGACGACGAGTTCGTGGGTTTCGCGGATTTCCTCCTGCGGGATTCGGACGGGCGCTGGATCGTACAGGACACCAAGCTGGCCCGCCATGCGCGCGTCACCGCGCTCATGCAGCTCGCGGCATACGTCGACCGACTCGACCAGCTGGGGGTGCCCCGGTCCAGCGAGGTCCAGTTGTTGCTCGGCGACGGATCGACCAGCACCCACCGCGTCGACGACCTCCTTCCGGTCTATGCCCTGCGCCGCCAGCGTCTCCGTGCGCTCCTGGCAGACCGGCTCTCGGCATCCGCCCCGGTCGCGTGGGATGACCCGCGCGGCGACTTGGGGATCGTCGCGTGCGGCAGGTGCCCGACGTGCGAGCTCGAGGTCGTCGCGAGCCGGGATCTGCTGCTGGTGGCAGGCATCCGTCCCGTTCAGCGCGAACGGATGCAGGCAGCGGGCATCCGCACGATCGATGATCTGGTCGGCGCGAGCACGACGCCGGCGGGGATGAACCCCGACACCTTCGCGATGCTGCAGACCCAGGCGAGGCTCCAGCTGCGAACGGCCGCCGGGGTGGGTGCCTTCGACTCGTCAGCCGCCGTGGATGCCGCACCCGGTGCCCCTGCCGCGCCAGCCCCGCCGCCATTCGAGGTCGTCGCACCGGCTGCCCTGGCCGCGTTGCCAAGGCCCGACCACGGCGACCTGTTCTTCGACTTCGAGGGTGACCCGCTCTATACCGAGGCGGTCGATGGTGATGCGCGCGCAGCCGAGCATCCGATCTCGTGGGGTCTGGACTATCTGTTCGGCTGGGTCGATGAGCGCGAGCAGTACAGCGCGCTGTGGGCCCACTCCTTCGCCGACGAGCGGGCTGCCCTCGAGACCTTTCTCGACATGGTCGCGGTACGCCGTGCGGCACACCCCGCCATGCACATCTACCACTACGCGCCCTACGAGCCCACGCACCTCCTGCAGATGGCTGCCCGATACGGGGTTCGGGAGGCAGAAGTCGATCGCCTCCTGCGCGATGGGGTCTTCGTCGACCTCTATCCCGTGGTCAGACGCGCGCTGCGCGTGGGGTCGCGTTCGTACTCGATCAAGAAACTCGAGCCCCTGTACATGGGCGACGAGGTCCGCACGAGCGATGTGCAGCGCGGCGATGACTCGATCGTGAGATACGTCGAGGCACGGTCGCTCGCCGAAGACGGTGACGCGGATGCCGCGCAGCTCATCCTCGACGACATCGCCGACTACAACCGCTACGACTGTGTCTCGACCCGGCGCCTGCGCGATTGGCTCGTCGACCGCGCTCGGGAGACGGGTCGGCGCCCGGCAGCGAATCCGGAACCGAGCGAGACCGGCTACGAACCCTCACCGCAGGCGACGACGCTGCTGCGCCTGGCGGGTGAGACCTCCGATGAAGCCGACGCGCAGGCACTGCGCCTCGCCGCCGCAGCGATCGACTACTACCCGCGTGAGGCGAAGTCGTTCTGGGCCACCCACTACCTGCGGCTTCGCGAACCGATGTCGCTGTGGGAAGACACGCGAGACGTCGTTGCCGTGGACCCGGCGCGTTCCCGCATCCGTGAGGACTGGCACAGGCCCGAGGGCTCACGAGCAGACCGGCGCGTGATCGAGGTGCGCGGCGAGCTCGCGCCTGGCACACGTCTCCGCCCCGGAGCCGACCCCTTCGCGATCTACGAGCTGCCCGCGCCCTTCCCGTTCGACGCCTCAGCGCGGTGGATTCACGCCGACCATCGGGTCAGCGTCATCGAGGAGCTCGAGGACGGTGTGGTCATCGAAGAGCGCGCCGTCGAGGGTTTCACCTGGCAGGACCTGCCGATCGCGCTGACGCCCGCTGCCCCACCTCGCGCGGCAAGTCAGCAGACCGCCATCGACGCGTGGGCGGCTGCCGTCATCGACGCCCACCCGAGATTCCCGAAAGACCCGGCATCCGACATCCTGCGGCGACTGCCGGCACGATTGCTCGCGGCTGAGCCGGCGACGGTCGCTGCGGACGCGGATGACGTCGACGCGCTCGTCGAAGCAGTACTCCGCCTCGACCACAGTGCCCTGTCGGTGCAGGGACCTCCCGGCACCGGCAAGACGTACGTCGGTTCGCACGTGATTCAGCGGCTCGTCGCCGAGCACGGCTTCCGGGTGGGTGTCGTCGCCCAATCGCACGCGGTGGTCGAACACATGCTCGGCCGTGTCATCGCGGCGGGGGTGCCCGCTTCTCGAGTCGGCAAGGCGCCAAAGGATGCTGACGCCGATGTGCCCTTCACCGTGATCCCGAAGAACGGCGTGCCGGCGTTCGCGGCCGAGAACGCGGCAACCGGCTTCGTCGTCGGTGGGACGGCATGGGATTTCAGCCACGAAGGTCGTGTGCCGCGCGGAAGCCTCGACCTGCTCGTGATCGACGAGGCCGGTCAGTTCTCCCTCGCATCCACGATCGCCGTCTCGCTCGCAGCCCCGCGGCTGCTGCTCATCGGAGATCCTCAGCAGCTTCCGCAGGTGAGCCAGGGGACCCATCCGGAGCCGGTCGATACGTCGGCGCTCGGGTGGATCATGGACGGCGAGGACGTCATCCCGCCGAGTTTCGGGCGCTTCCTCGCTGCCTCGCGGCGGATGCATCCCGCCGTCACCGCCCCGGTCTCCGACCTGTCGTACCGCGGTGCGCTGCGCGCTCACCCCAGCACAGCGCTGCGGCGAGTCGAGGGTGTGAGGGCCGGCGTCGTTCCGGTGCCGGTTCGTCATCGCGGCCGGGCTACCCAGTCGCCGGAGGAGGCCGGGACGGTCGTCGAGATCGTGCGCGATCTCGTCGGGCGCTCGTGGACGGATGTCGTCGTGGACGACGGTGACAGCTCGGCGACCAGCGCGCCATCCCGGCCTCTGCGGGCTTCCGACATCATCGTCGTGACGCCGTACAACGCGCAGCAGGTGCTCGTGGAGTCAGCGCTCTCGGCCGCCGGGTTTCCGGACGTGCCGGTCGGGACGGTCGACCGCTTTCAGGGGCAGGAGGCTGCCGTCGCGATCGTGTCGCTCGCGGCATCCTCGGGTCGAGACGCACCCCGAGGACTCGAATTCCTGCTGCTGCGCAACCGCCTGAACGTCGCCATCTCGCGGGCGATGCACACCGCCTACATCGTCTACTCGCCGGGGCTGCTGGACGATCTTCCACGCACGCCCGAGGGAGTGGCTCGCCTCAGCGGATTTGCGCGGTTGGTCGGCGCCGTACCCACCGAGACGGGCAGGGCGATGGATGCTGCTTCGGCGGTTCCAGCGATGAGTGCGGTGGTTCCCGGAGGCGATACCCCCGTCGGCTAGGATCCGGCCGAGGCTCGCTCGCGCCTCGGATCTCGGGAGTACATCATGCCGGTCATCGATAGTGCCATCTATGTCGACGGGGTGCGGGTCGAGAGCCCGACGTCGCTCGAGGAGGCGTACCGGCTTCGACAAGAGCTCCATGGGTTCGCGTGGATCGGGCTGTACCGTCCCACGGCAGAGGAATGGGACTCGGTCTCGCGGGAGTTCGACCTCCATCCGCTCGCGGTCGAGGATGGTTCGACGGGTCACCAACGCGCGAAGGTGGAGCGGTACGACCGCACGCTGTTCGTCGTGTTGCGCCCGGCCCGCTACGACGACGCTCGAGAGCGCGTGGAGTTCGGTGAGGTACACCTCTTCGTGGGACACGGCTTCGTGATCAGCATCCGGCTCGCCGAGTCTCCCGATCTTGCCGCAGTGCGCCGGCGCCTCGAGAGCACACCCGAGCTGCTACGGCTCGGCTCGGAGGCGGTTCTCTACGCCGTTCTCGACCGGGTCGTCGATGACTATGAGCCGGTCATCGGTGGCATCGAGAACGACATCGATGAGATCGAAGACCAACTCTTCGGAGACGCCAACGACGAGTTCCTCTCGCGGCGGATCTACGAGTTGTATGGTGAGGCCGCTGCGTTCGGCCGGGCGGTCCACCCGCTGATCGGCATGATCGAGCGCCTGAGGCGGGGATACGAGAAGTTCGACGTCGATCTGGAACTGCGCCGCCATATGCGGGACGTCCTCGACAACGTCACCCGAGTAAGCGAGCGGGTCCAGTCATCGCAAGCTCTGCTCGACAAGGCGCTGACCGTTCACTCGGCCCTTGTCGCTCGTCACCACACCGAAGTGTCGATGCGTCAAGACGAGCAGGTCAAGAAGATCTCGGGATGGGCGGCGATCATCTTCGCGCCGAGCCTTATCGCCGGGGTCTACGGGATGAACTTCGATTACATGCCCGAGCTTCATTGGCCGTGGGGCTACCCCATGGCGATCGGAATGATGCTGGCGTTCGCAGGCGGGCTGTACGCGATCTTCCGCTCGCGCAAGTGGCTCTAGCGGCGACCCGGCGCGCAGCCGGGCACCGTCAGTGCGCGAGCCGTCAGACCGTGCCGTACAGGCGATCGCCGGCGTCGCCGAGGCCCGGCACGATGTAGCCGCGCTCGTTGAGGCGCTCGTCGATGGCGCCGAGCACCAGCGTCACATCGCGACCGTCGACCTGCTTCTCGATCGCGGCCACTCCCTCCGGGGCGCCGAGCAGGCAGATCGCTGTCACGTCCTGGGCGCCGCGGTCGAAGAGGAAGTCGATTGCCATTCCGAGCGAGCCGCCGGTTGCAAGCATCGGATCGAGCACGAAGCACTGCCGGTCGCTCAGGTCGGCCGGCAGTCGCTCGGCGTAGGTCGTGGGCTCGAGGGTCTCTTCGTTGCGCACCATGCCGAGGAACCCGACCTCGGCGGTGGGGAGGAGCTTCACCATCCCGTCGAGCATCCCGAGGCCCGCGCGCAGGATCGGAACCACGATCGGACGAGGTTCGCTGATCTTCACGCCGGTCGTTTCGGTCACGGGCGTGCGGATGGTGATCTCGGACACCCGGACGTTGCGCGTCGCCTCGTAGGCAAGAAGGGTCACGAGTTCCTCGGTCAATTGCCGGAAGACCGGCGACGGCGTGCGCTCGTCCCGGAGGACGGTGAGCTTGTGCGTGATGAGCGGGTGATCGGCGACGTGCAAGCGCATACGCCTCAGAGTAGTCCTAGGCTCGTGGCGTGACCCACGCCGACACCGACCGCACGGCGATGGGCCGCGCGCTCGAGCTCGCGCGCGATGCCGGAGGAGCCGGCGAGGTTCCGGTCGGCGCCGTCGTTCTCGATGAGACAGGGGTGATCATCGGAGAGGGTCGAAACACACGCGAGGCGACGACCGATCCGACAGCGCATGCCGAAGTCGTCGCGATGCGTGAGGCAGCCCAGACACGGGTTTCCTGGAACCTCGAGGGATGCACCCTGGTCGTGACGCTCGAGCCATGTCTCATGTGTGCCGGCGCCCTGCTCCAGGCACATGTCTCCCGGCTGGTCTTCGGTGCGTGGGACGACAAGGCGGGAGCCGCCGGGTCGCTCTACGACGTCGTCCGGGATCGCCGGCTGCCGGTTCGCGCCGAAGTGGTCGCGGGAGTGGAGGCGGATGCCGCGGCATCCGTGCTGCGCGACTTCTTCGCCGCCCGCCGCGACGCCTGATCGCGGAAGCCGCTAGCGGGGCAGGCGGGGGAGGATGTCGGACCCGAGCTCCTCGAGCTGGTCGAGATCAGTCAGATCGACCTGCTGGAAGTAGATCCGGGTCGCGCCGAGCGCAGCCAGACGCTCGACCTTCGGGATGATCTCGTCGGCGCCGCCGACGAACATCGCCTCGCCCTCGGCGCCGCCCCGATCCCGGCCGATCGCGGCCAGTCTCCGGTCGAGAGTGGCATCGTCCTGCCCGACCACGGTGGGGAGCGCGACCGAGAGCTTGAGTGAACCGGGGGCCCGCCCGGCGTCGACGCATGCCTGCAGCACGCGTTCGAACGCGTCGGCAACCTTGTCCTCGGGTTGGAAGCCGATGTTGAACTCTGTGGCGAATCGTGCCGCCAGCGCGGGGGTGCGCTTGAGCCCCCCGCCGCCGATGACGACGGGAACCTGCGGTTGCACGGGCTTGGGCAGCGCTGGTGACTGAGTCAGTCGGTAGGCAGCGCCATCGTGGTCGAACGTCTGGCCTTCGGGCGTTTCCCAGAGGCCGGTGATCACCTCGAGCTGCTCTTGGAACAGGTCGAATCGCCTCGCGGGGAAGGGGATGCCGTAGGCCTCGTGCTCCTGCTCGAACCACCCCGCTCCGAGGCCAAGCTCAGCGCGGCCGCCTGACATCTCGTCGACCTGCGCCACCTGAATGGCGAGGACGCCGGGGTGACGGAAGGTCACCGGCGAGACGAGTGTGCCCAGGCGAACCCGCTCGGTTTCCCGGGCGAGCCCGGCAAGGGTCGTCCACGCATCCGTCGGGCCGGAGAGCGGGTCACCGGTGCCCATGGCGAGGTAGTGGTCCGAGCGGAACCAGCCATCGAACCCGAGGCGCTCCGTTGCCTGGGCGCTCACCAGCTGCTGCGCGTACGAGAACCCCTGCTGTGGCTCGGTGAAGACGCAATACTCCATGACTGCCTTTCTAGGGGTGGGTCTGGGTACCGTCGGGAGCCGAAGCCCCGGCCACACTGGTGTCGGCAATCGGTTCAGTTGGGGAGTGGTATATGTCGGGCTCGAGATAGATCACCCGCGCGATCGGGACGACCTCGCGGATCCGTGCCTCGATGGCGTCGATGTCGGCGGCTACCTCTCCGAGGGTCTTGTCGGAGGTGAACCCGAGCTTGCCGGCGACCATGAGTTCGTCGGGGCCCAGGTACAACGTCTTCAGATGGATGACGCGCTCGATCTCGTCTCCGCTCTCGATCGCGCTGACGATGCGGTCTCGATCGGCGCGCGTTGCGCCCTCGCCGACGAGCAAGCTCTTGGTCTCGATGCCGAGCGTGACGGCAACCAGGATCAGCAGCGTGCCGATGAGGAGGGTTCCGATCGCGTCGTAGACCGGGTTGCCCGTCAGCCACGTCATCCCGACGCCGAAGAGGGCGAAGACCAAGCCGGTCAGCGCCGCGACATCCTCGAGCAGCACGACCGGCAGCTCCGGAGCCTTCGCGTGGCGGACGAACGATACCCACGATTGGTTCTTGGTGCGCACGAGGTTGCTCTCGCGAATCGCCGTGCGCAGTGAGAACGACTCAAGGCCGATCGCGATGAACAGCACGATGACCGGCACCCACACGTTCTCGAGCTCGTGAGGATGCGTGAGCTTGTCGATGCCCTCATAGATCGAGAAGAGCCCACCGACCGAGAACAGGATGATCGAGACGACGAATGCGTACACGTAGCGCTCGCGGCCGTAGCCGAACGGATGCTCCGCGTCGGCTGCACGCCGCGATTGACGACCGCCCAGCAGGAGCAGCAGCTGGTTCCCGGAATCGGCCACCGAGTGGATGGCCTCGGCGAGCATCGACGCCGATCCGGAAACGAACCACGCGACGAACTTCGCCAGCGCGATGCCCATGTTTGCGAGGAACGCCGCAATGATGGCGCGATTACCGCCCGATGCACTCATGAGCGGGAGTCTAGGCCCGTCGAGTGCCGGTTTCGTGCCGCTCAGTCGGCGGAGCGCAGGATGATCGTCTCGGTCGCGGGGAGTGAGGTCGGCGGCTGCCCGATGTAGCCGATGACCTGCAGCAGCGCGTGGCGGAACTCGACGGGGCGCTCGAGGTGCGGTGAGTGGCCAACACCCTCCAGGCTCAACTCTTCGACGTGCCCGCCAGCCGCCGCGTAAGCCTCGAGCACGTCACGGGTCTGCGACACCATCTGCTGGGCGGGAGCGACATCCTCCCCGGGCCAGCCTGGGATGATGCCGAGAGCGCCGAGGTGGTTGAGGTCGTAGAACGAGGCATCCGACACGATCGCGTCAGCCGTCCCGTGCACCCAGAGGATCGGCGGCTTGGGTTCGATCTCGACGATCGATGAGGTGTTGAAGTACTTCGGCGCCATGGTGTTGAGCACCCCGACGCTCCCCGCGGCAAAGCCTGGCCAGTTGTCGCTGGGCACACCGTCACCGGGGTAGTTTCCGGATGCCGTGGATGTCGTCAGCATCGAGGCCACCCAGATGTCCTCGTTCTCGCTGCTGTAGCCGGGAGCCACGTAGCCGGAGCGGAAGACGCTGCGGGGCGAGGTCTGTGCCTCATCGCTCGTGTCGCCGGCGTTCAGCCGCTCGACGAAGTCGGGGTTGCCGCCGCCGCCGCCGGTGCCTGCATCGTCGTCGGTCAGGCGGCTGCCGTCACGGCGCGTGCCGCCGAAGCCGTACGGCGAGACCGGGGCCTGCAGCGTCAGGCTGAGGACGGGGTGATCGATCGCGTACTGCATGACGACGCCGCCGCCCATCGACCAGCCCACGAAGTGTGCGGTGGGGATGCCGAGAGCCTCCATCGTTGCGAACACGTCGTCACTGAAGTCGCGGACTCCGCGGGTGGCGTCCACCGGCAGGTTCTCGGTTCCTCCGAAGCCGCGCAGATCGATCGCGATGACGCGGAGATCGGACGGCAGATCCTGCATGATCTCCTGCCAGAACAGCGCAGACGACACATTCCCGTGCACGAACACGACAGTTCGGTCAGCGGGTGTCGTCGGGTCATCCTCGGTGCGCTCCAGGATGTTCACGGCGAGCCGAGGAGTCTCGATCGTGCGAGAGACAATGCCATCGAAAAGGGTCATAGCGGATCCTTGGTTCTCGAGTGTTCTGGAGTGGCCCAGGCCGGGGACGCGTGCGTTGCGCCGACTCCTCCGACGATAGCCCGCCCGTGCTGTGAGAAGGGAGACGCCGAGCGTGAAAATTGACAGAACGTGCGCGCCTAGGATGACGCCATGGCATCCTCTGCACCGTCCTTCGTCGTCGCCGTCCTCGGAGCAGGTTCGATGGGGGGTGCGATCGCGCGCGGGGTCGCCGCATCCGGCTCAGCCGATGTCATTGCGACCAACCGCTCGAGGCAAAAGGCCGCCGTCCTCGCCGACCTCCCGGGTATCCGCAGCTATGCACTCGAGGTGTCCCCGGAGCGTAACCGCCTGTCTGCCGCGGAAGCCGACGTGATTCTCGTCGGTGTCAAGCCCGCGATGGTCCCGGACCTGCTGCGCGAGATCGCTCCGTCGCTGCGGCCCGGGGCAATCGTGGTGAGTCTGGCCGCCGGCGTGACGACGGCGACATATGAAGCGTTGCTTCCCGAGAGCGTCGCCGTGCTGCGATCCATGCCGAACACACCAGCCCTGGTCAGCCGGGCCGTCACGGGACTTGCGGCAGGCTCACGCGCGAGCGAGGCTGACCGCGCGAGAGTGCGCGGCCTGTTCGAGACAGTCGGGGTCGTCGTCGAGGTCGACGAGGAGCAGATCGATGCCCTGGGCACGATCTCGGGGTCGGGACCTGCCTACGTCTACCTCCTCATCGAGGAGTTGGCCCGGGCAGCCGAGGGCAAGGGCTTCACACCCGAGCAGGCAAGGCTGCTCGTCGAGCAGACCTTCATCGGCGCGGGCGCGCTGCTAGAGGCATCCGGAGAGGACCCGAGAGAGTTGCGCCGGCAGGTGACCAGCCCGAAGGGCACGACCGAGCGGGCGATCGCGGTGCTTCAGGATGCCGATCTGGGCGCCCTCTTCGGACGGGCGACGGATGCCGCGCTCGCCCGCTCGCGCGAGCTCGCCGCAGGCTCCTGACCGAACCTTCCGCGCGAGGGGCCGCGACACGCCACGGGGCACCGGCGTATGCTTCTCGTTCGTGACTTCCCGCGCGGCGTTGACGTCGTCGACGCGACGAGGCTGGTGGCGACCCCACCCGGCCCAGGTGATCGTGTTCGGCTTCGCCGGCGCTGTTCTCGCCGGTACTGTACTGCTTCTTCTCCCGATCTCAGCGGCCGACGACCGCAGCACCAGCGTCGTAGATGCGCTGTTCACGGCGACCTCGGCGGTGTGCGTCACGGGCCTCACGGTTCTGGACACGGCGACGCACTGGAGCGGTTTCGGGCTCGTCGTCATCATGCTGCTGATTCAGCTGGGTGGCCTCGGGATCATGATCTTCGCGTCGCTCGTCGGTCTGCTGATCGCCCGACGGTTCAGCGTACGGGCCCGCATGACGGCAGCCGCCGAGGCGGGAGCACTGTCAACCCGCGATGTGAAGGGTCTCGTCCGTGGCATCGTGCTCATGTCGCTGGTGATCGAGGCTGTCGTCTTCGTCTTCCTTTTTCCGCGGTTCTTCTTTCACTATGGCTACGGCGTCGGCGAGGCAGCGTGGCACGCCCTGTTCCACTCGGTGTCGTCGTTCAACAACGCGGGGTTCGCGCTCTACACCGACAACCTCATTCCTTTTGCCGCTGACCCGTTCATCGTGCTGCCGATCTGCGGCGCGGTCATCCTCGGCGGGATCGGATTCCCCGTCCTGCTCCAACTGCGCAAGGAGTTTCGCAAGCCGCTGCACTGGAGCATGAACACCCGGATCATGCTGTGGGGCACTGCCGTGCTGCTGGTCGCCGGAACGGTGTACATCACGGTTCTCGAATGGTCCAACGAGGGCACATTCGGCACTTACCCGCCAGCCGATCGGGTGTTGATGGGTTTCTTTCACTCGGTTCAGACCCGCACCGCCGGTTTCAACTCCGTCGATATCGGTCAGATGCACGACGAGACCTGGCTCGGCATGGACGTCCTGATGTTCATCGGGGGAGGACCCGCCGGCACGGCGGGTGGAATCAAGGTCACGACCTTCGCGGTGCTGTTCTTCATCATGTGGACGGAACTGCGTGGCGAGGCAGCGGTCAACGTCTTCGGCAAGCGACTTTCTCGCGCGGTGCACCGGCAGGCGATCACCGTCGTTCTCGTCGCGCTCGGCGCCGTGATGGTCGCCACCATCACGCTCATGATCATGACCGGGCGCGGTCTCGACGAGATTCTCTTCGAGGTGATCTCCGCGTTCGCTACCGTCGGCTTGAGTACCGGTATCACTGCCGACCTGCCAGCGGGCGGCGATATCGTCCTCGTTGTCCTCATGTTCCTCGGCCGCCTCGGTCCCCTCACCCTCGGGTCGGCGCTCGCACTGCGCGAGCGCCGCATCCTGTATGAACTTCCCAAGGAAAGGCCCGCCATTGGTTAGGTTCGCCCTCTTCGCCGACTCCTCCCGGCGTATCGCCGAGGCAGATTCCGTTGCCGTGATCGGGCTCGGGCGCTTCGGCAGTGCCCTGGCTCTGGAGCTGATGGCAGCGGGCACGGAGGTCCTGGGCATTGACACCGACGAAGACCTCGTCCAGTCGCACAACGGTGAACTCACGCAGGTCGTGCGCGCCGACGCCACGAAAGAAGAGGTGCTGCGTCAGCTCGCCGTCGATGAGTTCGACCGTGTCGTCATCGCGATCGGCCAGGACCTCAAGGCATCCATCCTCACGGCATCCCTGCTCATTCAGTTGAAAGTGCCGGTGATCTGGGCCAAGGCTGTCGACGACCAGCACGGTCGAATCCTCGAGCAACTCGGCGTGCATCGCGTGATCTACCCCGAAAAGGACATGGGTAGGCGGGTCGCCCACCTCGTTCGAGGCGCGGCCAAGGACTATCTCGAGATCGAGCCGGGGTACTCGCTGGCCAAGATCACGACTCCCGATCTGATCGTCGGGACGCCCCTGGGTCAAACCACGCTTCGCCGCAAGCACGGCGTCACGGTGACCGCCTTCAAGCACGCCGAAGAGACGTGGATGAACGCCGACAACGAGACCGTCCTCGCTCACGGCGACAGCATCCTGATCGTCGGCCCCACGGATCGCGTCGAGGCCTTCGCCCAGCTTCGCTGACTCGCGTATGAGAGCGGACGCGAATGCGCAACTCTAGCGGTCGAGGGCGGCGAAGCGCTCGATGTCGCTGTTGGTGCCCGACACGATGATGAGGTCGTGGTTAGTCACCACCGTGTTCGCTTCCGCGTAGCGGAACGGCTTGCCGGGACTCTTCACCCCCACGACCGTGACGTTGTACTTCGAGCGAACGCCCGACTCGTTGAGTCCCACGCCGCGGATGAACTTCGGCGGGTACATCTTGGCGAGCACGAAGTCGTCGTCGAAACGGATGAAGTCCAGCATCCGCCCGCTCACGAGGTGCGCGACGCGCTCGCCGGCTTCGCGCTCAGGGTAGATCACGTGGTTGGCGCCGACGCGGGCGAGGATCTTTCCGTGCGACTGCGATACCGCCTTCGCCCAGATCTGCGGCACCTTCAGGTCCACGAGGTTGGCGGTGATGAGCACTGACGCCTCGATCGAGGACCCGACGGCAACGACGGCTACCTGGAAGTCCTGGGCGCCGATCTGCTTGAGGGCATCGATGTTGCGGGCGTCTGCCTGCACCGTGTGCGTGACACGCTCCGACCACTTCTGCACGAGCTCCAGGCTCTCGTCGATTGCGAGGACCTCGCGCTCGAGACGGTCGAGTTCACCGGCGCAGGCGGCGCCGAATCGTCCGAGTCCGATGACGAGGACGGGGGAGTCGCTTCGGATGCGCTCAACCAACGATGGGCCTTTCCACGGGCAGCGAATACAGCTGCGAACGGGATGTCGCGGCCACGGCCGCGGCGAGTGTCACTGTACCAACGCGTCCCATGACGATCGTCACGGCGAGGACGTATTTCGCCGAGTCCGGCAGGGTCTCGGTCAACCCGGTCGACAGGCCAACCGTGGCAAAGCCCGAGATGACATCGAACAGCACCGAGGCGACATCCGCCTTCGTGATCTGCAGAATGATGACCGTCGAGACGGCGACGATCGTCGATCCCCAGGCGAGCACCGAGAGCGCCACCCGCAGGACATCGCTCGGGATGCGGCGGCGGAAAACCTGCGTCGAGTTGCGTCCCTTTGCCTCTGACCAGACAGCGAGGGCGATGACAGCCAGTGTGGTCACCTTGATGCCGCCGGCCGTGGAGGCCGAACCGCCGCCGACGAACATGAGCATCATCGCGACGATCTGGCTCGATCCGTTCAGCTCCGACATGTTGAGGACGGCGAATCCGCCCGATCGGGTCATCGCCGACAGAAAAAACGACTGCATCGTCGTATCGGCGGCATCAAGACTGCCGAGCGTCGCCGGGTTGTTGAACTCCAAGCCCAGGAAGACGAGCCCGCCCACGACGAACAGGGTGGTCGTCGTGATCAGGGTGAGCTTGGTGTGGAGGGGCCACCGACGGATGTGCCAGAGCTCCCGGCGCAGCGCGAAGATGACGGGAAACCCGATCGACCCGAGGAAGACCCCGCCCATCAGGACGAGGAGGACCCAGTAGTTGTCGGCGAACGCGCCGACCCCCTCGACGTTGGGCGTGAAGCCGGTGTTCGTGAACGCCATCGCGGCGTAGAACGGTGCCTCCCAGAGCGCGACGTTCCATTCGATGCCCGAAGCCAGCATCCCGGGATACAGCAGGACGGCGACGACGAACTCGATCACGAGGGTCGAGAGGGCCACCACCCGCAGCAGCGCGCCGATATCGCCCAGCCGCACGGTCTGGCTCTCATTGACCGGGCCGCCGTGGCTGCGCAGGGGATTGGTGTCGCTCGCGGCGATGAGTTTTGCCCGCAGGCCCAGTCGCCGCGAGATCACAAGCCCGAGGATGGAGGCGAGCGTGAGGACGCCCATCGCGCCGATCTGCACGCCGATGAAGATCAGCACGTGCCCGAACGGTGACCAGTGGGTGGCCATGTTCACGGTTGCCAAGCCCGTCACACAGATCGTCGAGACTGCCGTGAACAGCGCGTCGGCGAACGCCGTCACCTGCCCGTTCGACGAGGCTATCGGAAGGGAAAAGAGCCCCGTGAAGATGAGGATCAGACCGACGAACACGAAGATCGCGAACCGCGACGGTGAGTTCTGAGCGACGGTGCGGAACAGCTCGAAGAGGCGGTGCCCGAGGGTGCGCAGAGGATGCGGCGTCGCACGCACGCCTTCAGACATCCCCACCCTCCCTGGTGTCTCGCTCGGTGGCTCACGCGGTAGCGCTGTCGGCCGGATCGCTCACTCATGCTACTGCCGGGCGCGCACGCGACTACCCTGAACACATGGCGGACATCTTCGACGTGATCGCAGACGGCACCCGGCGCGACATCCTGCGGCTCTTGCTCGACCGCGAGTCCGCGTCCGACTCGGGTACGAGTGTGTCCCAGATCGTGAGTGAGCTTGGTGTCAGCCAACCCACGGTCTCCAAACACCTGAAGGTGCTGCGCGATGCCCATCTCGTCTCCGTTCGGGAGGAAGGGCAGCATCGCTACTACAGCCTTTCGCCAGAACCCCTCGACGAGGTCGACGATTGGCTGGTGCCGTTCCTGACCACCGAGGACGACCTCGAGTTCGAGCTGCCTGCCGCACTGTCTGACTCTGCGGCGCACGCGGCCGAAGCGGTGGGCCGCGCCGCAGCATCCGCCAAGTATGCCGTCACCAACGCCTGGCGCAAGCTCCCCGGCCGGTAACCACTCACGTCACACGAGTCACACCGGTTTACACGCGTCTCGCGCAGGCTCTAGAGTGTTCGCTACCGCCGGTGCGTCGTTCCGGCGCGCTGGGCGTGGAAAGGGGAGGCCATGGCAGAGCTGCCGGATGTGCGCTTCCTGACGGTCGCTGAGGTCGCTGACCTGATGCGGGTGTCGAAGATGACCGTCTACCGTCTGGTGCACAGCGGCGAGCTGCCGGCAGTGCGCTTCGGACGAAGCTATCGTGTACCGGAGTCTGCGGTGACAGCAGCCCTTCAGCGGCCCATCGCCGACGTCGGCTAGACTGATCCGAGGCATTTTTCCATTCATGCCCGTTCCCGGGCGAGAACGCACGCCGCGTTCGACGCCCAGACCCCGACATTGTGAGGTTTTCCGTGGGTTCTGTCATCAAGAAGCGCCGCAAGCGCATGGCGAAGAAGAAGCACCGCAAGCTGCTTCGCAAGACTCGCCACCAGCGCCGCAACAAGAAGTAAGTTGCGGCCACCACACCAAGCGCCTGTCCGAGGGACGGGCGCTTCGTGTTTGTGGACACGGCGCTGACGGCATCCTGTCTGCCGCGCGCCCGCCGCACGGAGGTCGGCAATCTCGCCGAGGTAGGCGGGCCTGGGCAGAATCCGTCCTACCTTGCTGATAGGTCCTACGTCGGCGATTCGCGCCGGGCGTCTTCCGTGTCGCCATCGGCGTCATCTGACGCGTCATCCTGAATCGGGATTGCGTTGGTGTATTGGGCGGCGCGCGCCTCTCCCTGCGCGCTCCCCGAGAACAGCCCCTCCACGGCGCCGGTGTTCGTGCTTTCGGCCTCGGTGGCTTCGGCGGGCTGCGTGACCATGATCCGCTGCACCGGAAGTGCGTCCGGATTGGTGCTGCGCACCCAGGCGACCATCTCTTCGCGCACCAGGCACCGTAGGTCGAAGAGCGTCCCCGCGTTCGCGGCGGTGACCAGGATACGTACCCGCACCATTCCGCCGGTGGCTTCGGTCACCTGGAGCACTGCCGTGCGCCCGTCCCACAACTCGGTCTCGCCGACCACGCGCTGCAGGTGCTCGCGCATGCGGGCGGTGGAGATGCGCCAATCCACGTCGAGCTCCACGGCTCCCAGCAGTTCGCTCCCCTTGCGCGTCCAGTTCTCGAACGGCGTCGTGGTGAAGTACGTGCACGGCAACACGAGGCGGCGGTCATCCCAGAGGTCGAGGACGACATAGCTGAGGGTGATCTCGCCGACGCGACCCCACTGGCCGTCCGCGACGACGACATCATCGACGCGTAGGGCCTCGCTGAAGACCAGCTGGATGCCGGCGAACATGTTGGCGAGCACGGACTGTGCCGCAAGTCCCGCGACAATCGAGGCGATACCGGCCGATGCCAGAACGCTGGCGCCGAATGCCTGGATCGACGGGAACGTGAGCAGCGCCGCACCGATGGCGAGGATGACGATGATGACCACGGCGACGCGGCGGAGAATCAGCACCTGGGTGCGGATGCGTCGAGCGACGCGATTGTCGGGCACATCGATCCGGTAGTGGCCGAGTGCCATTTCGGTGGCAAAGCGCACCAGCTCGATCAGCAGCCACGCCGCCGCCGCGATGGAGCCGATAGTCGCAGCGCGGTCGATGACGGCATCCCACGCCGCATTCTCGGCGGCGTTGCCGCCCGCTAGCCCCAGCGGGAAGAAGCGGTCGACGGCGATCCACAGGGCAATGATCAGGATGATCGTGCGAAACGGCCGCCGTACGTAGCGCACAAAGCTCTGGCCCCATGACCGTCGCCGGAGCGCGAGCTTCACGATCCCCGAGACGATCACGGTCAGCACCAGCGCGGACACGACGGCGACGACAACGGCAATCGCAAAGGTCAGCCAGGGTCCGAGGGTCGCTGTCGTCGCATCGACGACGTCTGTCGCGCTCTGCCAGTCGTGCGGGCGCAGGTTGAGCATCCGTTTCTCCCTCCGGGGCCTTCGTCCACGCTACGGGGCGCACCGGGGGCACCCGCAAACCGTGCGCCAGGAACACAGGAGGCTCGGAGGATCGCCGCCCCCGTACGATGGCACCGTGACGACAGTGACTCTCATCGGCCGCGACGGATGCCACCTGTGCGATGTCGCGCGTGGCGTGATCGACCACGTCCTCGCCGATCTCCCCGACGAGCAGGCCGATGCGGTGACGGTCACGGAGCTTTCCATCGATGATGACCCGGCGTTGTCGGAGCTGTGGTGGGAGAAGATCCCGGTCGTGCTCATCGACGGCGACTTCCACGCGCACTGGCGCCTCGACGCTGCGCGGTTGCGTGCGGCGTTGGAGAAAGCGGATGCCACGCCCCGGGCCCAGGAGGTGTCGCGATGACGCTGCGTCATGTCGTGATGTGGACGATGGCTGCAAGCGATGCCGCCACGCGCGCGGAGCACGCGGCCGAGGTCGCGCGGCGGCTGAACGCCCTGGTCGGCGTTGTTCCCGAGATCCGCGCGTTGTCGGCCGGTGCCAACAGCGAGTATCCGGACGTCAATGCGGATGTCGTCCTCATCATGGATGTCGACGATCTCGATGCCCTCGAGGCCTACCAGGTGCATCCAGCCCACGAAGACGTCGCCGCCTACATCCGCAGCGTCGTGGCATCCCGTCACGCCGTCGACTTCGTCATCTCGTCGCGGCGCTCACGGTCCTAGACGAGGCGTCGCCGCAGGGCGTCGAGTTCGGCATCTGTCAGTCCACCTGAGCGCAGGTAGCCGGCAGCGCCGTCGTAGTTTGCATCCACCCACTCCAACGCGGTGAGGATCGCGACCGGCGGCGTCGCGGCGACGAGATCATCCAGCGCGGGTGTGCGGGGGAGTCCCATGGCCTGCAGCATGCCGAACATGCGCTCGGTCCAGGGGCCAGCGAGGTTTCGCTCCGAGGAGGCGTAGTCATCGACGATCGCGGCTCGTTCCACGCCGACGGCGTCAAGGATGAGCGCAATCGCGACGCCTGTGCGATCCTTGCCGGCCGTGCAGTGCACGAGCACGGCGCCGTCGGATTCGGCTACCGTGCGCGCCGTCTCGGCGAAGGCGCTCGCGCCGTGCTGCAGCATCGAGACATACAGATCGGGCAGTGAGGGGATCTGGGCCAGGGCTGCCTCGATCGCGCGGGATACGGCCTCGGGATCACTCTGCTGCGATGCGGAGCGCAGCACCTCCTGAGCCAGCCCGGCCATCGCTCCCTCAAGCACGCCGAGCTGAACGACGCGCGGGGGCCGCGTCGCAGGCAGGATGTCGGGCCCCATCTGACGCTCCATGTCGGTCCGGAAGTCGATGACGACCTCGATGTCGCTCGCGGCGAGTTGCTCCAGACCCCGAGGTGTCAGGCCGCTGAGGGCGTCCGACCGGTACAAGACCCCGGCCCGCGTGCGATCACCCGACCCCAGGGGCAAGCCGCCGATGTCGCGAAAGTTGTGTGTCCCCTCGGGGCGCACGGGTGAGAGATCGGATGCCGGAGCTGCGGTCATCCTCCCAGCGTAGGCGTGACCGGCACCCGGCTCAGGGCGCGAGGCGCGTGGGGCCGCGGAAGAGGAACGTCACCTCGCGGATGGAGGATTCGCCGAGTAGCAGCATCAGAAGGCGCGCGAGGCCCATCCCGAAACCGCCGTGCGGCGGGACGCCGTAGCGGAAGAAGTCGAGGTAGTGCTCGAGGCCTGCGACATCCAGACCCTTCTCGGTGGCCTGCGCCTCAAGAACCTCGACGCGGTGCTCGCGCTGCGCGCCCGTCGTGATCTCGGTGCCGCGGTAGAGCAGGTCGTAGCTCTTGGTCATCCCGGTCTCGGGGTCACGCATGTGGTAGAACGGCCGGATCTCGGGGTGGTAGTCGGTGACGAACACGAAGTCGTGGTCGTACGTCTCTTTCACGTATGCCGACAGCTGACGTTCGCCTTCGGGGTCGAGGTCGCCGTCAGCGCGGGGGATCTCGTACCCGCGGGAGGCGACGATCGACCGGGCCTCGGCAAGGGGAATGCGGGGGAACGGCAGCGTCGGAACCGTGACCTCGAGCCCGAACAGCTCTTCGATTTCAGCCCCGTGCTTTTCCTTCACAGCCGCGATAGCCGTCTGCAGCAACTCTTCCTGCATCCGCGCGACGTCTTCGTGCGAGTCGACCCAGCTGATCTCGGCGTCGATGGAGGTGAACTCGGTGGCGTGACGGCTCGTGAAGCTCGGGTCGGCACGGAAGGCATCAGCGATCTCGAACACCTTGCCAAAGCCCGCGGCCTGCGCCATCTGCTTGAAGTGCTGGGGGCTCTGCGCCAGATACGCGGTCTGGTCGCCGAAGTATTCGAGCTGGAACAGCTCAGCCCGCGACTCGGCGGGGCTCGACATGAGCTTGGGGGAGTGGATCTCGATGTAGTCGCGCTCGATCCAGTAGCTGCGCATCGCGTGCTCAAGCGTGGTCTGCACGCGGAAGATCAGGTTGTTGCGGGCCTGACGCAGGTCGATGAAGCGCCAGTCCATGCGCTTGTCGAGCCCGCTGTCTGCGGCGATCGGGGTCTCGGGGTCGGATGCCGCGGCGATCTCGAGAGTGTGGATCTTGATCTCGACGCCCCCGAGCTTGACGCGCTCGTCGTGCTTGAGCTCCCCCGTCACGGTCAGGAAGGTGCCCGTCGACAGCGCCGAGATGGTCTCGGTGAGGGCAAGGGCTGCGCGAGCCGCGTCGTCGGCATCCTCCGACAGCTCCCGAGTAGCGGGGTTCACCAGCTGAACGGCGCCGGTCTCATCGCGCAGGACGACGAACTGCACCTTCTTCTGATCGCGCACTGTCTCGACCCATCCGGAAACGGAGACGGTGCCCGCGGGCAGTTGCTTGAGCTGGTTGACCAGGACGCGTTCACTCACGAGCGCCCAGTCTACGGGCCGGTGCGCCGCGAACCGCCTGCGCCCTAGGATGGGCCCGTGAGCGACCCGAAAGACCCCGTCTTCCGCATGGATCCGAGCTCGTTCCGCGTGCAGGAGCCCGAGCGGGCCGAGCACGCCGACGTGCCGAGCGAGACGGATGCCGCAGACGAGGGCGCCGCGGGCGATTCCGCCGAATCCGCGACGCCGGTCGCCCCTCGCCCCCGCAAGCCCCGCCGACCCCTACGGTGGGCCGATCTCATCGTCTCGATCGTGCTGCTTCTGCTCTTGGCGGCAGCAGCAGTGACGGCATCCGTTTTCGGGGCGTTCCTGACCTTTGCATCGGACTCGTGCTCACCGACAGGGTGCAACTTCAACGTGATGACCATCGGCATCTGGGTTGCGGTGCTCTCGCCATGGGTCGTTTACCTTGTCGCGCTCGCCGGCTCGATCGTCATGATCGTGCTGCGTCGAATCTCGTTCTGGATCCCGATCACCGCATTCGTTCTCATGATCGCGCTGTGGCTGATCGGAGCCGTTCTGGTCTGGGCGGGAACCTGACCTGATCTGCCACACACAGGCGGTGTCCAGCCGGCTGTAACCTGGCGCCCGTACCGTGGCGGGGTGCATACCGCGACAGCAGACGGCTCCTGGCTGACGCACCTCGTCGACTGGTCGGTCTCGCTGATGGAGATCATCGGACCGGCGGGTGCGGGTCTGGCGATCGCGCTCGAGAACATCTTCCCTCCGCTGCCGAGCGAGGTCATTTTGCCGATGGCCGGCCTCTCGGCAAGCCGCGGCTCATTCTCACTCGCGGAGGCTCTGATCTGGACGACGCTCGGTTCGGTCGTGGGTGCCTTCCTGCTCTACGGCCTCGGAGCCTGGCTCGGTGTGGACCGATTGCGCGCCATTGCGGCGAAGGTTCCGCTGCTGCGTCCGGATGACATCGACCGCACCGTCGCGTGGTTCCATCGTCACGGCGGCAAGGCGGTGTTCTTCGGACGCACGGTGCCGATCTTCCGCAGCCTGATCTCGATCCCCGCAGGGGTGACACGGATGCCGCTGTGGAAGTTCGGTCTGTTGACGTTTGCAGGCAGCGCCCTGTGGAACACGATCTTTGTTCTCGCCGGCTTCCTGCTCGGCGAGGCATGGCCCGTGATCGAGCGGTACGCCGACATCCTGCAGTACGTCGTGATCGCCGCGGTGGTCGGGGGAATCGCCTGGTTCCTTGTCGTTCGTATCCGCGCGCTCCTGGCCGATCGGCGCGCGGGCGATCCGGAGCCGTCCGCCGACTGAGCCGCCCTCTCTCTCAGCCCTCGCAAAGAGAACCCCCACGTAGACTGGGGATGTGCCCGCTGACCGTGTCCATCTCGTGCGTCACGGGGAGGTCTTCAACCCGAATCGGGTCCTGTACGGACGACTCCCCGGCTACGGGCTGAGCGACGACGGACGCGAGATGGCCGAGCAGGCAGCCGCGTGGATCGGTGGACTCCAGCGGCCGCTGTCTGCGCTGATAGTTTCGCCTCTCCAGCGGGCCCAGGAATCGGCGCAGCCCTTCATTGAGCGGTTCGGCCTGCGGGCGACGACGGACGAGCGTGTCATCGAGCCGACCAACGTCTTCGAGGGAAAGCGCATGAAGCGTGCCCTCATGAACCCTTTGAACTGGCGCTACCTCGCTCGTCCCGCGGTGCCCAGCTGGGGCGAGCCGTACGCCCAGGTCGTCGCCCGGATGGATGCCGCCATGACGGATGCCTGGGGCGAGGCCGACGACGGCGACGTTGTCGTGGTCTCCCATCAGCTCCCCATCTGGGTGACCCACCTCGCGGTTGCCGGGCTTCCGACCCAGCACGACCCGCGCCACCGGCGGTGCGCCCTGTCGAGTGTGACGAGCTTCGAGCGTTCCGGGGACGGATGGGTCGAGGTCGACTATGTCGAGCCGGCGGCGACATCCGATGCCATCGACGTCGGGGCGGTCTGAGATGACGATCCGTCGTCACCGCAAGACGGCATCCGTGGCGCTTGTCCTGGCCGGCGCTCTCGCGCTGGGCGGAGCGCTCGCCGGGTGCACGGCCGATCCGCTCGCCGAGCAGTACCGAGCCGGCGACAACAAGGGTTTCATCGCGCAGAACGGAATGGAAGCTGTCACGATTCCCGTGGATCAACGCTCTGCGCCACTGAACTTTTCGGGTGTCACCGATACCGGCGAAACGGTGACGAACGATGACTACCGCGGCAAGGTGCTCGTCGTGAACTTCTGGTACGCCGCGTGCGCGCCATGCATCGTCGAGGCGCCCGAACTCGAGGCTGCATACAACGAGGTCGGTGGAGCGGATGTCGCGTTCCTCGGCCTCAACACCTCCGACGAGGCGCCGACCGCGCGCTCGTTCGCCGAAGACAACGGCATCAGCTATCCGAGCCTCATCTCGGTCGGTGACCGTGAACTGAAGCTCGCGTTCGCAGACGCGACGCCCCTGAACGCGACTCCAGTGACACTCGTCATCGACCGCGAAGGCCGCGTCGCGGCTCGGGTCATCGGGGCAATCTCGAGCTCGTCGATCCTCACGACCCTCGTGAAGGAAACACTCGCGGAGAACGGATGAACGTCAGCGAGCTGATCGGAGGCGGAGCCCTCTGGGTTGCCGTCCCGATTGCGTTGGCGGCCGGCATCCTGTCGTTCCTCTCGCCGTGCGTGCTGCCTCTGGTGCCCGGCTACCTCGGGTTTATCGGTGGCTCAGTCACCTCGACCCGCAACGACCAGGGGATCCCGGTCCCGAGCCGGGCTCGGCTGCTCGGGGGCGTTGCTCTCTTCATCGCCGGCTTCACCGTCGTGTTCATGGCGATCACGATCCTTGGCGGTGCGCTCGGTCAGTTCTTCATCCGATACGGCGACCTCATCACCCGGATCCTCGGCGGCGTGATCATCTTCCTCGGCCTCGTTTTCATCGGCCTGTTCGGCTTTGCGCAGCGTACGATCAAGCCGCAGGTGCAGGGCAACATCGGACTCATCGGGGCTCCGCTGCTGGGACTCGCGCTCGGCCTCGGCTGGGCTCCGTGCATCGGCCCGACCCTGGCCGCGATCACCGCGCTGTCCTGGAACTTCGGCGACCCCGGGCGCGCAGCACTCCTCGGCCTGACGTACTCGCTCGGACTCGGCATCCCGTTCGTGCTGCTCGCGCTCGGCCTCGGCTGGGCGACCACCGCCGTCACGTTCCTGCGGCGCCACATCCGCGCGATCAACATCGCCGGCGGCATCCTGCTGGTGCTGCTCGGGGTGCTCATGCTCACCGGCGTCTGGACGACCCTCATGATCTCGCTCCAGGGGGTGCTCGCCAATGTCCCCCTCCCGCTCTGATGACGTGACCGTCGATCCGCTCCGACCGTCGGATTACGCCGATGCTGGTGGTGCGGATGCCGGTGGTTCGTCCTCCGACGACACCGTCACCTCGCCCGCGCTGGGCGTTGTGGGATGGGCGCGGTGGGGATGGCGCCAGCTCACCAGCATGCGCACGGCGCTGCTCCTGCTTCTGCTGCTCGCAATCGCGGCGATCCCGGGGTCGCTCGTACCCCAGCGCAGTGCCGATCCCAACGGCGTGACGCAGTACTTCACCGACAACCCCGACCTCGCGCCGATCCTCGACGGGCTCCAACTGTTCGACGTCTACACGTCGGCCTGGTTCTCGGCGATCTACATCCTGTTGTTCATCTCGCTCATCGGATGTGTCATCCCGCGCACGCAGCACCACTGGAAGGCGCTGCGGGCCCGGCCCCCGCGCACTCCTGCACGTCTCGAGCGGCTCTCGACGTATCGCGAGACGTTGATCGAAGGGGCGGATGCCGACCCCGCAGCCTATGCGGCCGACGCTGTGGCTCTCGCCGAGCAGCAGCTGCGCCGCGGTGGTTACCGCACCGAGCGGTACGACACCGATCGTCGGGGCGCCCCGAGCTTCAGTGTCTCGGCAGAGCGCGGCTACCTGAAAGAGACCGGGAACCTCATCTTCCACGGCGCGCTCGTGGGCGTTCTCATCGCGGTCGGAGTCGGCGGAGGCTTCACCTACACCGGCCAGACCGTCATCATCCAGGGCGACACTTTCACGAACGCTCTCGTGGACTACTCCTCGTTCAATCCGGGGCGCTTCGTCGACGAGAACTCTCTCGTCCCCTACGCGATGACGCTCGACGAGTTCAGCGTCAGTTACGTCGCGCCCGATGAGAGCGGGGCGGGTCAGGCCGGAGACTTCGTCGCGCGCCTCACCACCCAACGCGCGGGCGAGGAGCCGACTGCCGGTGAGGTGCGGGTGAATCATCCGTTGGATGTCGCCGGCGATCGGATCTTCCTCATGGGCAACGGATACGCGCCGACCATCACGGTTCGAGGTCCCGACGGCGAGGTCGTGTACTCGGCATCCGTTCCGTTCCTGCCACAGGACCGCAACCTCACCTCGCTCGGTGTCGTCAAGATTCCCGACGGGCTGCCCGAGCAGCTCGGACTCGTCGGCTTCTTCTACCCGACAGTCGCGGAGCTCGAGAGCGGCGCCCTCACGTCGGGGTGGCCGGCACTGGTCTACCCGGAACTCACGTTCAACGTTTTCGAGGGCGACCTCGGGATCGACGGGGGCATCCCGCGCTCGGTGTACGCCCTCGACACCACCGACATGACCCAGCTCACCGGCGGAACCACCGGGGTCGACTCGATCCGGCTTCTGCCCGGGGAGACCGCCGAGATTCCCGGCGGCCGGGGAACGGTCACCTTCGAGGATGATTCGGCCGTGACTCCCGCCGGCGAGCCGGTCAAGCGGTTCGTTTCGCTCTCGATCCACCGCGATGCTGCCGCGACCTGGGTTCTTCTGTTCGCCTCGATTGCCGTCGCCGGGCTGCTCGCCGCCCTGTTCGTGCCCCGCCGCCGCGTGTGGGTGAAGGCGACTGTGCAGGGTTCTAACGTGCGCCTCGAGTACGCGGGGCTCGCGCGCGGCGAGGACCCGACGTTGGATGCCACGGTCGAGCGATTCGCCCGGGACCACGGTGCAGCGCTCGCGGGGCGTAGCCCGGACGAGCGCACGTAAACTGGCACCATGCCCGTCGATTCAGCGCTGTCTCTCGAGTCGGTCTCATTCCTCCTCGTGTGGACCGCCATCTCGATCTATGCGCTCGCGTTCATCGCGTACGTCGTTGACCTGTCCCGCCGTTCGGCGGTAGCCGTCGAGCGCTCCGGCCAGCGCGAGCTCGTCTCGGTGGGTGCCGGCGCGGCATCCGTGGACGGCGCAGCGGATGCGGCATCCGCTGTCGAGGAGCTTCGCGCCGAAGGGCGGGCGGCCGAGGAGAACCTCAACGCCGCGCCCGGGCGCCGCACGCGCCTGCTGTGGGCGCGCATCGGAACGAGCCTGACGTGGCTCGCCTTCCTGTTCCACCTCGGCGGCGTCATCACCCGCGGCATCGTCGCCGGCCACGTGCCGTGGTCGAACATGTATGAGTTCGCGCTCACGGGAACGATGCTGATCGTCGCCGTCTACCTCGGGGTGCTCTTCCGCTACGACCTCCGTTTCCTCGGATCGCTCATCACGGGCATGGTCGTGCTCATGCTCGGCGGCGCATCGCTGCCGTTCACGTTCTATGTCGAGGTCGTGCCGCTGGCCGATCCGCTCAAGAGCGTGTGGCTCGTCATCCACGTGTTCGTCGCGTCGCTGGCAACCGCACTGTTCGCGATCGCGTTCGGCCTGTCGGTGCTGCAGCTCATGCAGGCGCGCCGCGAGCAGCGAGCGATCGCCGCCGTCGGCACCGGCGCGACGGTGCGCAGGGGCCCCGGCTTCCTACGGACCCTTCCCGGCTCGGAAGCACTCGAATCGCTGGCCTACCGCTTTGCGATCATGGGCTTCGTCTTCTGGACCTTCACCCTTATCGCGGGATCGATCTGGGCCAACGACGCCTGGGGCCGCTACTGGGGCTTTGACACGAAGGAAGTCTGGACCTTCGTGATCTGGGTCCTCTACGCCGGCTACATCCACGCCCGCGCGACGCGCGGCTGGCGCGGCTCACGCTCGGCGTGGCTGTCGATCGTCGGGTTCACCGCCGTGATCTTCAACTTCACGATCGTGAACATGTTCTTCAAGGGTCTCCACGCCTACAGCGGCCTCAGCTGAGGCTTTGGCCGGCTCGCAGCATCCGGGCCGGTTCTGCGTCTGGCCCCGCCTTTCGGTCGCGCCTTCCTGTGGGCTTCAGGCACCCATACCCACGCCAAGGCGCGACTGAACTGCTCGGTACGGGTGCGACGGGCGCGACGGATGCTGCGGCGCGCAAACGGCGCGTCATCCTTCGGTCGCGCCTTGACGTGGGGGCTGGGGGGTGAGACCCGCGCGAGGACGCGACCGAAAGGGATGTGCAGCCGGGGCGGCTAGCTTGTGGCGGGGGTGGCGAGGATGGCGCGGGCTGTTGTGGTGCGTTTTGTGGCGACCGCCAGGATGGTGGCCGCGAAGGCGAGGCCGCCCCAGATCACGAGACCCGCGATCCCCGCGCTCACGCCGCCCGAACCGGTCAGTGCGCCGAGCATCGCGTTGTAGGCGGGCGATACCGGCATGACCGCGTCTACGGCCGTCAGCACCCCAGGAACTGTGGACACGATCCCCGTCGCAACCGCGAGGACGCCGACAAGTGCCGCGATCCAGCGTCCCGCCCCGGCGAAGACCGCAACGAGGGCCTGGTTCACGGCCGCGAAGGCGACACCGACCAGGATGCTGACCCCGGCGAAAATCGACCAGTCGCCCCAGTCATAGCCCGCAGAGATCTGCACGATCCCCGCCACGAGCAGACCCTGCACGGCGCCGATCGCCGCAGCCGGGGCCAGGGAACGCAGAGCGAGCAGGACCGACGGTGACCGGGAGGCGAGCGTGCGAGCGGGGAACGCACGCAGCACGACGAACGATCCGAGTGCGCCGAACCACAGGGCGAGCGCGGTCAAGAGCGGAATCGCCGAAGCGCCGAACAGGTCGGATCCGACGCCTTCTGCCGCGACGGGGTCAGCCACAATTTCCGCCAGGCTCGCGGCCTGAGCATCCGTATACGACGGGAGCTGCTCGACCGCGGTGTGCAGGCCATCCGCGAGGGATCTCGTGCCATCGGCGAGCTGTGTCAACCCGTCGCTCAGAGTCGTTGCGCCGGTGGCCGAGCGGGCGGCGCCGCTCGCCCATGCGTCAGTCCCGTCCGCCCACTGCGACACTCCCGCTGCGAGAGTGGACGTCTGCGAAGAGATCGTCGACGCGCTGCCTGCCAGGCTGCCGACACCCGCTGCGGACTGCTCGACACCACTGGCTACCCCAGCGATACCCGCCGATAGCTGCGTCGCTCCGTCGGCAAGGGCCGTGACCTGAGCAGGGAGCTCGTTGATCTGCGCGAGTCCCGTCGCGATCTGCTGCGAGTTGTCGAGGATGTTGTCGATGGTCGGCAGCGCCGCCGTAGCGTCGTCGGCGACCTGCTGGAGGGTATCGCACACGTTTGCGGGCAGGCTCTGCGCATAGCAATCCGACGCGATCTGCTGAAGCTGCGCGGCCCGGGCAGCGGCATCATCCTTCAGCTGAGTGCTGTTGTCGGCGACCTCCTGCGCGGCATCGATCACGGACTGTGGCACGCTGATGCCCTGCACCTGGTCGGCGAACTGCCGCAAGCCCCCCGCGATCTGCTGGCTGGGCGCGACCAGGGCGTTAGCTCCGCCGGAGAGTTGGTTCAGCCCCGCGGAGGCCTCGTTGGCCCCTGCTGCCCAGGCGGCCTGGCCGCCGGCGAGCTGGTTCGCGCCGTCGGCGATGCCATGCGCAGCCGACGAGAGTTGACCGGCGCCCGAGGAGAGTTGCTGCAGCCCGCTCGCGAGCTCCGCGGACCCGTCAGCCGACTGCTGAGCGCCGTCGGCGAGCTGGTCGGCACCGTCGGCTGCCTCGCCGAGTTGGTCGCCGAGGGTTGTGAACCCCAGGAAGACGTTCTCGAGGTACTGGGTCGAGATCGCCTGCCCGGTCAAGGATGCCGCGGTCGAGGTGATCTGGGCGGTGATGGCGTCATCGACGATGAGGCTGTCGGGTGGCGTCGTCACCTCGATGGTCGCCTGCTCAGGGATCTCGCCGGGTCGCGTCGAGGTCGCCGCGGCGGAGAAGTTCTCGGGAATCGTGACGATCGCAGCGTACGTGCCGTCGGCAAGGCCTGCCGCGGCATCCTCGTCGTTGGAGATGGTCCAGGTCAGGTTGCTGTCGGCGTCACCCGAGCCCTCGACCAGCCCGGCCGAGAGCTGACGACCCAGCGGAACGTACTGTCCCTCGATCGTGACAGGTTGGTCATCGTTCACGATCGCGGCGTTCATCGCATCGAGTCGCGACGTGGGGTTGTACAGGGCGATCACGAGGATGCCGCCGATGAGCGCGGGTAGCAGGATGACGCCGAGAATCGTCAGCCAGGTGATCGGCCGCCGGCTGCGGGCTCGTTCAAGGGGAATGCTCATGAGTGCTCCTCCGCAGATGCGGGAACTGTCGAATCGGTCCTTGCTGACACGGTGATCGAGCGCAGATCGCGGCGATGGGCTTCAGCCATCAGACCCAGGGCTGCACCCTCGTGCTGGGCTGAGGCCAGGATCGTGAAGGGGGAGGACGCATCGCCGGCGCGTTCGCGGCGAACAAGCGCAGCATCGCGCAGGAGCGCTGCCCCCTGGTCCCGGATGGCACCACCCTCTAGTCGGTCGACGCCGTCGATCACGACGATCCGCGCCGATCCGCGAAGTGCGTGCGCGAGCTCGGTGAGAGGATCGTCCGCGTCCGCGAGGAGCGCGACTGCCACGTGCGAGCGCACCCAGGCAGCACGTTCGGGAAGCAGGTGGCCGGCGACGCGGAGCCGCCCGCCGGTGGGAGCGAGGCGGCCCGCCACCGTCAGCAGCACAGCCCGCGAAGCGCGGGGGTCGCCGGTGACGATGACGGTGTCGCCGAACTCGACACGGGTCGTGACCCCGGCGAAGACATCGATGTCGCTTCCGTGTCTCGATCCGTAGGCGCGCAGCGCCAGGTCCTCGGCAACGACAGCCGCTGTCGTGTTCGGCTCAGGCCAGTTCGTAAGCGAGAGTTCCCGCTCCACGGCTTCGCCTTCGATATCGAAGTGCGGAAGCACGCGATGCATCCACCGCGGCATCCACCAGGCGTGCTGTCCGAGTAGCGTCATGACCGCCGGAACAAGCGTCATACGCACGAGGAACGCGTCGATCGCGATACCCGCGGCAAGGCCCAGCGCGATGGGTTTGATGTTGATGTCGCCTTCGGGGACGAACGCGGCGAACACCGCGAACATGATGATCGCGGCGGCTGTGACCACGCGGGCGGATGCCGTGAATCCCGACCGGACGGCGCTGATCGCCGTCGCGCGGTCGGCCCTCCCGCCGCGGGCGCGCCGCAGATGGACGTAGTCCTCCCGCATCCGCGACACCAGGAACACCTCGTAATCCATGGCGAGACCGAAAAGGACCCCCATGAGGATGATCGGCATGAAGCTGATCACGGGGCCGGTCTTGGACACGTGGAGGGCGTCGGCGAAGACTCCCCATTCGAAGACCAGGGCGACGATCCCGAACGCGGCAGCTACCGAGAGGAGGTACCCCGCGGCTGCCTTGAGGGGAACCCAGATCGATCGGAAGACGATCGTGAGCAGCACGAGCGAGAGACCCACGACGAAGATACCGAAGGGCAGGAGCGCGCCGCCGAGCCGGTCGGAGATGTCGATGGCGATCGCGGTGAAGCCCGTGACCTTCAGGTCCACGCCGTATTCGTCAAGGAGGCGATCGTGCTGTGCGCGCAGCTCTCGCACGAGTTCTGCCGTGGCGGGGTCATCGGGCGCGGTCTCGGGAACGATCTGCACGATCCCGGTGTCGGCGGTGCGGTTCGGGGTCGCGAGCGCGACCTCCTTCACGCCGGGGATCGTCGCGATGTCGTCGCCGAGGTCCTGCATGAGGGTCAACGGGTCGGTCGAGGTGACGATCGTGCCGGTCATGATGAGCGGCCCGTTGGCGCCGGCGCCGAAGTGCTCGGCCACGAGGTCGTAGCTCTGGCGCGCCTCGTTGTCTTCGGGCAGCATCCCGGCGTTGGGAAGGGCGAGCGCGAGGCTGCCGGCCGGTATCGCGAGCGCTCCGAGGAGCGCGACCACCGAGACGGTCGTGACGATCGGATGCCGGGTCACGAGCTTCACCCACGGATTCGTCTTTTTTCCGTGCGTGATGGTGGGTGCGGGTTCTGCCTCCGGTGCGGATGCTGCCGCGGCATCCTCGCGGGCTGATGTGCCGCGTCGGCGTCGCGAGGCTCGCGGTGCGCGTCGGGGCCACCCGGCAACACGGCCCTTCACGAACCCGAGGAAGGCGGGCGTGAGGGTCACGGCGATGGCAACGGCTATCGCCACAGCGACGGATGCCGCGATGCCCATCGTGGTCAGGAACGGAATGTTCGCGAACGAGAGGCCGATGAGGGCGATGAGCACTGTGGCACCGGCGAACACGACTGCGGAACCCGCAGTTCCCGTCGCCCGCGCTGCAGCCTCTTCGGGGTCCACCCCTTCACGGACGGCATCCTGCTGGCGGGAGATGATGAACAGGGCGTAGTCGATACCGACTGCAAGGCCCAGCATGAGCGCGAGCATCGGGGTCGTCGACGAGATAGTCGCGAACGCTGTCGAGACGAAGATCAGGGCCATCGACAGGCCGACGCCCAGGATCGCCGTGATCAGGGGGAGCCCCGCCACGACGAACGACCGGAACGTGACGATGAGCACGACCAGCGCGAGGAGAACACCGAACAGTTCGACGATCGACAGGGTGGGCAGGGACTGGGAGAACAGATCGCCGCCGAGGGCTACCGTCGTGCCCGCGGGAAGCTCCGACTGGAGGGCATCCGTGATCTCAAACAGCTGGTCTTTCGTCTCGTCCGAGACCGAGGAGGCTTGACCTTCGAACTGGAAGCGGACGAGTGCCGCTGATCCGTCATCGGAGATCAGGCCTGAGATCGACTCGTCGTAAGGGTCGCTGACGGCCAGGACCCCGTCGATGCCCTCGATCTGGTCAATCGTTTGCGCGATGTCGTCGGTGAAGGGCGCGTCCTCGACCGTCGTCCCCTCGGGAGCGACGACGATGAACTGCGCGCTCGTTCCCGAGACCTCGGGAAAGGTGCGCTGAAGCTCTTCAAGGCCTGCTTCGGACTCGGTACCGGGAATCGAAAACGTGTTGTCGGTTCCTTGCTGAAAGAGCGCGGCTCCGCCGCCGGCGAGGATCAGCACGAGAAGCCAGGACGTCAGCACCCGCCACGGATGCCGATACGCCCATCTCCCGAGGGCATACAGAGCGGTGGACACGGGTTTTCCTCCGGGGATTCGTCAAAGGGATTCTCGATACACCGGTGTATCCGATACGCATGTGTATCGTAGACGATTGCCGAGGTCCATAGGCTGAAGGCTCGGTGTGAACGCCGTCGAGAGGAGAGCGCAATGTCCGCAGACCACGACGCCGCGTCTCGGCACATCTGGCAGGCAATCGACGGGATCGCCCCCGAGGGCGCGCGCGGTCGCGAACGCACCAAAGCCCGCCTCATGCGCGCGGCATACGAGGTGTTCGCCGAAGCCGGGCTGGATGGAGCATCCGTCGAGGCGATCTGCGAACGCGCAGGGTTCACGCGCGGCGCTTTCTACTCCAACTTCTCCACGAAGGAGGAGCTGTTCTTCGAACTGGTGCGTGCGGTAACCGATCGCAAGCTCGAAGCGGTCTCCGACCGCGTGCGTGGGTTGCGTGCTGAAGACGCCGCGCTCACCCCCAATGAGCTCGTTCAGAGCGTGCTCGATGGCACCGTCGAAGGGCTCTTGGACGTTGTGCTCATGAGCGAGATCCGATTGCGTGCGATGCGCGATGACGAGGCGGCGCGCGCGTATCTTGCGTGGGCGTCGAGTCTCGTCGACCGCGTAGAGGGGATGATCGAGTCGCTCGCGACGTCCTACGATCTGCGTCTTCGCCTGCCTGCCCGCGATGTCGCTCGCCTCGTCCTGACGGTCTGGGAGGATGCGCTCATCAGCGCAGCGATCGAGCGGATCGACGATGACGGGATGCGCCGCCGAGCGGAGTCGCGCACGCAACAGCTGGCGCTCGCGCTCGTCGACACGGCATCCTGATCTGCCGCTGAGGACAGAGGGCGATCTGTTCAGGCCCCGGATGCCGCCAGCAGTGCGTGGCATCGGGTGAGCCGATCCGCCCACCACTGTCCGCGGTCGGCGGGCGCGGCGTGCTCCGTCACCGCTGACTCGTCGACCTCGGGTCGGCGGACGGGAATGGTCCCGTGTTCCGCGCGTAGCGGCTGCCTCGTGACGTCGGCAGCGAGCAAGGAAGCGGTGCCCAGGCCGCAGTCGTAGTCGAGGTCGGGAAGGGCCGCGGCCAGCGCTGCCCCCATCGCCAGCCCCACCGAGGTGTCAAGAGCGCTCGAGACGACGACCGGGAGCCCCGCCTCGGCGACGATCGAGAGTGCGCGGTGCACCCCGCCCAGCGGCTGCGCCTTGATCACGAGCAAGTCCGCGGCGCCCGCCCGCGCTACTGCGAGCGGGTCATCTGCCTTGCGCACACTCTCGTCGGCGGCGACGGGCACCCCCATGTACCGGATGCGGCGCCGAAGCTCCCGCAGCTCATCGATGCTCGCGCAGGGCTGCTCGACATACTCGAGGTCGAACTCGGCGAGCGCGTGGACGGCGTGCTCTGCCTCGTCGAGATTCCACGCTCCGTTCGCGTCGACGCGGATGCGGCCAAGCGCCCCCATCGTCTCGCGCACCGTCCTCACCCGGGCCACATCATCGGCGAGCGTTCCGCCGGGCTCGGCAACCTTGACCTTCACGGTGCGGCATCCGTCGAAACGCGCGAGCACCGCGGGTATGGCATCCGGTGCAACGGCGGGAACCGTCGCGTTCACGCGGATCTCGCTACGTCGCGGCACCGGGGTGCTGTGCCAGCCGAAATCGATGGCTGCGGCAAGCCAGGTGCTGGCTTCGGCATCGTCGTACTCCACGAACGGGGAGAACTCGGTCCAGCCGGCCGGACCACGTAGCAGCATCGCCTCGCGGTGCTCGATGCCGCGGAACCGTGTCGTCAGCGGGAGGGAGACCACGCGTGCGCTCTCGAGCAGTTCGTCCAGCGGCGGAATCGATGGCAGGTGCGAAGCGGCGACCATGCTCTCATCCTGCCCGCAACAGGGCCCCACGGCATCCCGCCGCGCGGGCCCCGAGCGCCGACGCGTCCGTAGGCTGAAGGCATGGTTCTTCTCGACACTCCGGTCCGGCTCGGCGTTCAGGTGCGCCCCCAGCACGTCACCTACCCCCAAATCCGCGACGCCGTGCTCTGGCTCGAGGACTTCGGCGTCGACATCGCCTTCAACTGGGATCACTTCTACCCCCTCAGCGGTGACCCTGATGGCGCGCACTTCGAGTCCTGGACGATGCTCGGCGCGTGGGCTGAACAGACCGAGCGCATCGAGTTCGGCGCGCTTGTCAACTGCAACAGCTACCGCAACGCCGACCTGCAGGCCGATATGGCGCGGACGGTCGATCACATCAGCGCCAAGGGCGGCGCTACCGGTCGGTTCATCTTCGGCACCGGCTCGGGGTGGTTCGAGAGGGACTACCTGGAGTACGGCTACGAGTTTGGGACCGCGGGTTCGCGCCTCGACGATCTCGCCGAGGGGCTCCGCCGGGTCGAGGCGCGGTGGCAGGTGCTCAACCCGGCGCCGACCCGCAAGATCCCGGTCATGATCGGCGGTGCCGGCGAACAGAAGACCCTTCGTCTGGTTGCCCGCCACGCCGACATCTGGCACAGCTTCGTGAAGCCGGATGCCGTCACCAGCAAGCTCGGGATTCTCGAGAAGTGGGCACAGCAGGAAGAGCGCGACCTATCGAACCTCACGGTCTCGAACGAGATCGGCGCGCGCGGCGTAGCCGAGGTTGACGCGCTCTATGACGCCGGGGTGCGACTGTTCACGCTGGGACTCGACGGCCCCGACTGGAACTTCGACGCCGTCAAGCAGTGGGTCGCGTGGCGGGACGCCAAGAACGCGGCGTGATCGGCGGATCCGTCAGCCGACCGGCTCTCCGCAGACGCCGCAGATGCCGCTCGGTGGCACCTCAACGAAACAGTTCGTGCACACGGCTGCAACCCTCTCGGGCACCGACGGTGTCGCTCGGGTGGAGCGGGGTGCTCGCGGCGTCGTGCTCTTTCGGGCGCGTGCGGCCGGCGGAGCCGAGACGGCCGGCGGTGGCGCGACGGCGGGGCGATGCTGGAGGCAGTAGAGCCGCACGAACCCGGCGTGGTTGTTGGGATGCCTGTGTTTGACCGCCCACAGCTCGGTGCGCTCCTTCGGCGGTTCGTCAGCGGGGCATCGCGCGCAGCGGCTCGCCTCACCGGGCATCGCCTCGGAGGCCAGGACCGGGGTCTCGAACGGGAGGGCATCCCGCCAGTCGGACGATGTCCTGATCTGCATCCGTATCTCTCCTCGCGGTCGCCCTTCCAGGCTACCCGGGGAATCGGCGGGTCGACGGGACGGGGAGTGACCGGCGAGCAAACGGCGGCTGACGGCATCCGTGGCCGCCCGCGTAGGCTGGTCGCGTGAGCGTTTCCGAGCTGTTCGACCCGGATGCCTGGGTTCTCGCCCCCGGTGCCGAGGGGTATACCGACATCACCTCCCACGTCTCACCGGACGGCAGGATCGCCCGAATCGCGTTCGCCCGGCCCGAGGTGCGCAATGCGTTTCGCCCCCACACGGTCGACGAGCTCTACCGTGCGCTCGATATCGCTCGGCAGGATTCGCGGATCGGCGTCGTGCTGCTGACGGGCAACGGTCCGAGCCCGAAGGACGGCGGCTGGGCCTTCTGCTCGGGTGGCGACCAGCGCATTCGTGGTCGCGACGGCTACACCTACGCCGCCGACGACGCCACCGCGCCCGACCCGGGCCGCGCGGGGCGCCTGCACATCCTCGAGGTGCAGCGGCTCATCCGGTTCATGCCGAAAGTCGTGATCGCGGTGATCCCGGGCTGGGCTGCCGGCGGCGGGCACTCGTTGCACGTCGTGTGCGACCTGTCGATCGCCAGTCGCGAGCATGGCAGATTCAAGCAGACGGATGCGGACGTCGGCTCGTTCGACGCGGGCTACGGCTCGGCGTATTTCGCGCGGCAGATCGGCCAGAAGTTCGCGCGCGAGGTCTTCTTCCTCGCCGAGGAGTATTCGGCGCAGCGCGCGTATGAGATGGGTGCGGTCAACCGTGTCGTTGACCATGCCGACCTCGAGCGGGAGGCGATCGCGATGGCGCGCACGATCCTCACGAAGTCGCCGACGGCGATCCGGATGCTGAAGTTCGCCTTCAACGCGGTCGATGACGGCCTCGTGGGCCAGCAGGTTTTCGCGGGGGAGGCCACGCGGCTCGCGTACGGCACTGACGAGGCCGTCGAGGGCAAGGACGCGTTCCTGCAGAAGCGCGACCCCGACTGGTCACCGTATCCCTGGCACTACTGAACCCGCGCGCGGACGCCGATTGTGACGAACCGAGTGCAGGATGACACGCCGCAGCCAAGGTCGTGGCGGCCCATTCGGCTGAGTTCCTCCTGCAATCGGGACGCAGCCAAGCTGGTGGTCACGCTGCGAGACGCGCTCGCCGAGAACCCGGAGGCTGGACCCGAGCCCGCAGTGATCGTCGAGACGTCGGGCTCGTCCGGCTACCCGAAGTCGGTCGTGCTTCCGATCAGCGCGCTGCGCGCCAGCGCCGAAGCGACCGCAAAACGGATCGGCTCCGGGTCGTGGGTGCTCGCGCTCGAGCCGACCTACGTTGCGGGGCTCCAGGTGCTCGTTCGCAGCATCCTGGCCGGGGCGACGCCCACCGTCATTCCCGCTTCGTTCACCCCCGACCAATTCGTCGACGCTGCCGGCACGACGGATGCTCCCCGGTACACCTCTCTCGTGCCGGCTCAGCTCACCCGGCTTCTGGATGCCGCAGTCGGCGACCCTGATGTCGCCGACTGCCTGCGGGGGTTCGCGGCGATCCTCGTCGGCGGGCAAGCGTTGCCCGGGGCCGAGGCCGATCGTGCAGCGGCTCTCGGCGTCCGGATCGTGCGCACCTACGGGTCGAGCGAGACCAGCGGCGGATGCGTGTACGACGGCGTGCCGCTGGCCGGAGTGAGTGTCCGTGTCGAGGAGGGCGAGGTGCAGATCTCGGGCCCGGTTCTCGCGTCCGGGTACCTCGACGATGACCAGCGCACAGCGCAGGCATTCGTCACGGATGCCGACGGTAACCGCTGGTATCGCACCGGCGACGTCGGTGAGTTCGACGGCGCGCTTCGGGTGACGGGGCGCCGCGACAACGTCATCGTCAGCGGTGGCGTCAACGTGTCGCTCGATCGCGTCGAGCGGGTCGTCCGCACAGTCCCGGGACTCGAAGCCGCGGTGGTGGTGCCCGTGGCGGATGCCCATTGGGGTGAGGCATCAGTGATCGTCGTCGAAGGGAACCTCGCGGCCGCAACGAGGGATGACGCGCTCGTCGAGGCCCGTCGACGCGTCGAGCGCGAGATCGGTGCCCCAGCGCGCCCGCGCGAGATCCTCACTCTCGCGCGGATGCCGCTCCTGCCGTCGGGTAAGCCTGACCGCGTGAGGCTCCGCGCGCAGATCCCGACGCTCTAGGATTGCTCCCCGTGGCAGCACCCTCCAAGAAGAAGCGTTCGCGGTCTCGCACGAAGCCGCACCCCGGCTCCGCGAACCACGCGCGCCGCGACCACCGTTCGCCGGTGACGGCCCCCCGTCCCGCGACCCTGCGTGACTGGATCGGCGCCGCGCGGCTGCGCACCCTCCCGCTGGCTGTCACACCGATCCTCATCGGCACAGGAGCAGCGGTTCTGATCGAGCGCCCGTTGCACTGGGTCATCGCGCTGGCGTGCCTCGTGGTCTCGGTGAGCCTGCAGATCGGCGTCAACTACGCGAACGACTACAGCGACGGCGTCCGTGGTACCGACGCCTACCGGGTGGGGCCGGCTCGACTGACCGGAGCAGGCAAAGCGAAGCCCCGGACGGTGCTGATCGTCGCACTCGTGTTCTTTGTGATCGCCGGTCTCGCGGGCCTGGCGATCACGATTCGCACCGAACAGTGGTGGTTCCTCGCCGTCGGTGCTGCCTGCATCCTTGCCGCGTGGTTCTACACCGGCGGCAAGCGTCCGTACGGTTATGCGGGTCTCGGCGAATTGTTCGTGTTCGTCTTCTTCGGCCTGGTCGCAACGCTCGGGACGACCTGGGTGCAGGTGTTCGCGCTGCCGCAGGAGGCCTGGTTCGGGGCGGTCGGGGCGGGGCTGCTGGCGTGCGCGGTGCTCCTGGCGAACAACCTGCGCGACATCGATCAGGACCGCGTCGCCGGCAAGCGCACGCTGACGGTGCTGATCGGACGCCGCGCGACGCAGGTGCTGTTCACGGTTTTCGTGCTGGTCCCGTTCGGCATCGCCGGGTACCTCGCGGTCTTCTACCCGATCGCGTGGTTGACCGCCATGGCCTTGTTGCTGGCGCTGCCGGCGATCCTCATCGTGTGGACCTATCGTCAGCCGCGCGAGCTCGTCATCGCTCTCGCGCTGACGTCAGGGACGTCGCTCGCCTTCGGCGCTTTCCTCTTCTGGGCTTTCGCCGGCTGACGGCGCGGGTGCCTCATCGGCACCCGGCGCGTCTGCGAGCGCGGCATCTTCGATCTGCTCGTCGGTGGGGTCGGTGCGGCGCGCCCGGCGCTCGGCGAGCGATGCCGACACTTCATCGAGAGGGCGGCGCAGGAAGATCACCGAGAGACTCAGCCCGATGAGCGCCGCGAAGATCGCTGACAGCCAGTAGAACTCGCGGCCGATCGGCAGCAGCATGAGGATGCCGAACGGAACCAGGAAGAACAGGATGCGCAGCACGGTGTAGACCCAGAAAGAGCGCGCGTTCACCCCTCCATCGTAGGCGTCGGGCGCCGTGTCGCCGCGCGGGACCGGTCAGCGCCCGCCCAGCCCTGGCATGTCGAACCCACCTAGGATGGGGATGTGCCCCGCGTGCTGTTGATTCTGGCGTTGGTGGCGACCGCTTTCTGGGTCTACACCATCGTCGATTGCGCTGTGCAGCCGCCGACGCGGCACCGTGGGGTGAGCAAGCCGCTGTGGATCGTCATCGTCCTCGTGCTTCCCGTCATCGGTGGGCTGCTGTGGTTGGTGGTCGGTCGCGCGCGGCGGTCGGCAGTCCACGCCACTCGCGCGCCGGATGATGACCCGGAGTTCCTCGGGCGGATCGGCACCATCTCCGACCAGGATGAGCGCATCCGTCGACTCGAGGAAGAACTGGCCATGCTGGACGCCGAGGAGGCGTTCGACGGCCCTTCGGCTGCCGACACTGCTGCCGACCCCGAGGCGGCATCCACTCCGCGAGATGACGACGACGAACCCCGCGGATCCCGCGGCGCCGCGTGACGGGTCTGCGGTGAGCGACCTGACCGGCGGGGGCACCCGTTCGCCCGCGACGGATGCTGCTGCGGCGCTGCTCGATCAACTGATCTCGCTCGGTGTCCGCGATGTGGTGCTCAGCCCCGGATCGCGCTCGCAGGCCCTCGCACTCATCGCAGCCGACGCGGAGGAGCGCGGTCGGGTGCGCCTGCACGTGCGGATCGATGAGCGGGTCGCGGGCTTCACGGCGCTCGGCATCGGACGAGAGACCCGGATGCCGGCAGCCGTCGTGTGCACGTCAGGCACCGCTGTCGCGAACCTCGCGCCCGCGGTCCTCGAAGCTCATCACTCCGCGGTTCCCCTGCTGCTGCTCACAGCTGATCGGCCCCCCGAACTGCGAGGAGTGGGAGCGAACCAGACGACCCGGCAGCCGGGCATCTTCACGCCCAATACGCGGTTCGAGCTCGATGTACCGGCCCCGACCGAGACCGATGACACCGGCACGGGCGATCAATCAGCGATGCTGCGCGATATCGCCGACCAGGCTGTCGCGGCTGCCATCGGCGACAGCGGCCGCCCAGCCGGGCCCGTGCACCTCAACCTGCCGTTTCGGGAGCCGCTCGCCGGTTCCTTTCCGCCGTGGTGGACAGCGGATGCCGGCATCGGCGCGGAACTGCCGGATGCGCCGATCGACGACGACCAATCGGGAGCCCTGTACCAGGGTGGTGGCGGCGTCGGCGACGCAGTGGACGCGGTATCGGTCGACGAATCGGCGCATGTCCTGGTGCGCGGTGTTCGCACGCTCGTGGTCGCCGGAGAGGGTGCCGGCTCTCGTGCGGAGGCCCTTGCGTGGGACGGCGGATGGCCGCTTGTAGCCGAGATCGTCAGCGGTGCGCGCTTCGGGCGTCACCTCGTGCACGCCTACCGTGAGCTGTTGCACCGACCCGAGCTCAGCGAGCCGATCGAGCGCGTCATCGTCCTCGGGCATCCCACCCTCGCGCGCGAGACCACCGCGCTCCTGACCCGCGACGACGTCGAAGTGATTGCGCTGCGGGGTCCCGGCGAAACGGTAAACCTCAACGGCGCGACACTCGCCGTTGCGGAACTTGCCGTGGCACCTGCCTCGGAGTCGACGACAGCGGCGCTCGAGGCCGACCGTGCCTGGCTCGGAGCCTGGATGCGGGCATCGCGTGCGGCATCCGTCGACCTGTCAGTGCCGGCGCCCGACGGCGCAGCGCTCGCCTCGTCCGACCCGCAGACCCGTCTCGGGGCAATTTCGACCGAACTGGCGGTGCTGCGAGAACGCCTCGACCGGGTGTCGCTCGTCGATGCGGTGTGGCGGGCGACGTGGCCGCACGACCGACTCGTGTTCGGCTCCTCGCGCCTCGTCCGGGTGGCCGATACCGTGCTGCCGGGCAAGAAGGTGACGGTGCACGCCAACCGGGGCCTTGCGGGGATCGACGGGACCGTGGCGACCGGCATCGGCGTCGCGATCGCGAGTCAGGCCGACGGAGCGGCGGGCGTGACCCGGGTCGTGCTCGGCGACCTGGCGCTGCTGCACGACGTCGGATCCCTGCTGCTTGCGCCCGGCGAGACCGCGCCGCGCATCCAGGTCATCGTCGGCAACGATGCCGGCGGCACGATCTTCGACGGCCTTGAAGTGGCGGCCCTCGGTTCGAAGGCTCAGCGCGACCGCGTGCTCTACACGCCCCAGGATGCCGACCTCCAGGCGCTCGCCGCTGCCTACGGCTGGACCTACGCGCGCATCGATACCCGAGCCGCGCTGGATCAGGCGCTGACAGCACCGGTCACGGGTCCACAACTGATCGAAGTGCCGCTCCCGCGCTGAGGCCTGCTCCGGGTCCATGATGGTCGGGTGACCGCGAGAAGTCAGACCTACTGGACCGGTGACGTTGCCGAACTCCTGCGAGTGAGTGAGGGCTTCGTCCTCTCGGGCGTGGACCCCGACTCGACCCCCGGCTACGGAAGCAACAAGCAGCAGGCAGCAGCGGACCTTGCGGCGGGGGTCGCGGAACTCGACCTCCTGCAAGAGAAACTGTTCGCCCAGAGCCGGGTCGGTGCCACGGATGCGTCGGTGCTGCTCGTCCTGCAGGGGATGGATTCCTCGGGCAAGGGAGGGATTGTCCGCCACGTCGTCGGCTCAGTCGACCCGCAGGGCGTGTCGCTTGCATCCTTCGGCGCGCCGACCGAGGAGGAACGGGCTCACGACTTCCTGTGGCGCATCCAGCGCAAGCTCCCGCCCGCTGGCAGGATCGGCGTGTTCGACCGCTCGCACTACGAGGATGTTCTCATCGGGCGGGTCCGGGAGCTCGCAGACCCCGATGAGATCGAGCGCCGATATGAGGCGATCAACGCGTTCGAGCGGCAGGTCGCGGCATCCGGAACGCGCATCATCAAGGTCATGCTGCACATCTCGTACGCCGAGCAGAAAGCGCGGCTCATGGAGCGCCTGGACCGCCCCGAGAAGCACTGGAAATTCACGCCCAGCGATGTAGAAGAACGCACCCGCTGGCCGCACTATATGGCCGCCTATCAGACGGTCTTCGAGCGCACCTCTACCGAGCACGCGCCGTGGTACGTGGTGCCGGCGAATCGCAAGTGGTACGCCCGGCTTGCCATTCAGCATCTGCTGCTGGAGGCGCTCGAGAACATCGACCCGCAGTGGCCGAGCGCCAGCTACGACGTCGCACTCGAACGCGAGCGCCTCGCCGCCACCTGAGCGTTCACCGACGCGCCCCGACCGCCTGCAAGGATGCGCTCCATGGATGACGAGTTCGAGGGATTCCTTGAGACGGTGACGCCGCTGCTGCGGGACCGCAAGCTCGACGAGCTGCGTACGTTGCTCGCAGGGCAGGATGCCGCAGCCATCGCAGGGCTGCTGGAGCGCGAGGATGCCCGCGACCGGGCCGTGCTCTACCGGCTGCTGCGGCGCGACCAGGCGCTGGAGGCCTTCGAACTGCTCGATCCGGGGATGCGGGCTGAGCTCATTGGTGGGCTCCGTGAAGAGGACGTGGCGAAGGTCTTCGAGGAACTCGACCCCGACGATCGTGCGCAGCTGATCGATGAGTTGCCCGCCGGTGTCGCTCGCCAGCTCATGCGGGGCCTGTCGCCCGCTGAGCGCGAGCTCACCGCACCGATGCTCGGCTATCCGAAGAACAGCGTCGGCCGGTTCATGAGCACCGAGTACGTGCGCCTTGCCCCGCAGCTGACGGTCGGCGATGCGCTAAGCCACGTGCGTCATCGCGGGATGGATGCCGAGACCGTGTACATGCTCCCCGTGACCTCGCCCCACCGGCGGGTCATCGGCGTCGTGGGCTTGCGGGAACTCGTCATGGGACGATCTGACCTGCTCGTCGAAGAGATGATGGGCGAGGCGAGAACGGCCCGCGCCACGGATGCCGCAGAAGCCGCCGCGCGGTCCCTCGTCGACTCCGGTCTTCTCGCGATGCCGATCGTCGACAGCGAAGACCGCCTGCTCGGCATCCTGACCGTTGATGACGCAGCCCGCATTCTCGAGGAGGCTGAAGACACGGATGCCGCGCGCCAAGGAGCGTCCGAGCCGCTCGGCCGCCCCTACCTCACGACCCCGGTGCTGCGGATCGTGCGTGCGCGTGTGGTGTGGCTGCTGGTGCTCGCAGTGTCGGCCCTGCTCACGGTGCAGGTGCTCGGAATCTTCGAGGCGACGCTCGAGCAGGTCGTCACCCTCGCCCTGTTCATCCCGCTGCTGACGGGCACGGCCGGAAACACCGGCTCTCAGGCGGCGACGACAGTCACCCGTGCCCTCGCCATGGGAGAGGTGCGAAAACGCGATGCGCTTACCGTGATGTGGCGCGAGGTGCGCGTCGGAGCATTCCTCGGGGGTCTTCTCGGCATCCTCGGCTTCGCACTTGCAAGTCTCGTGTTCGACCCGGCGCTGGGCGCGGTGATCGGCCTCACGCTGCTGTTCATCTGCACGCTGGCAGCGACAGTGGGCGGGCTCATGCCGATCCTCGCGATGGCGGTGCGCGCGGACCCCGCGGTGTTCAGCACGCCGTTCATCTCGACGTTCTGCGACGCGACGAGCCTCATCATCTACTTCCTCGTCGCGACCTGGATCCTGCAGCTGGGCTGAGTCCGTCAGCAGAGCTCAGGTGAGGGCGTCGACGATGGGCCGGAACTTCACGCGCGTCTCGAGGAGTTCGGTTTCGGGGTCGCTTGCTGACACGATGCCCGCGCCGGCGTGGGCGACAACCGGGATCGTGTCACTGTCGGCGGCGTCATGCTGCGGCCCGCCGCCGATCTGTGCGCACCGCAGGGCGATCGCCCACTCGCCGTCGCCGCGGGCATCGATCCACCCCACCGGGCCGGCATACCGTCCGCGGTCGAACGGTTCGAGGCGACGGATGACGTCGAGGGCGGCATCCGTCGGCGTGCCCGCGACGGCAGCGGTCGGATGCAGCACGCGGACGAGGTCGAGCGCTGACGCGCCGTTCGACAGTCGACCCGCGATGTCGGTGGCCAGGTGCCAGAGGTTCGGTAGCTCGAGCAGGTGCGGCTGGTCCGGAGCGACGAGATCGCGGGTGAGGGGCGTGAGCGCATCGACGACGCTCATGACCGCAAACCGGTGCTCGTCGAGGTCTTTGCGGCTCGCCTCGAGAGCGTGGGCGGCAGCGGCATCCTCTGCGGCATCCGCGCCGCGCGCCGTGGTACCAGCGAGTACGCGCGCCGTCACGGCGCCCCGGTCGACCGTGATCAGCGTTTCAGGGCTGGCGCCGATGAGACCGTCGACGGCGAAGGTCCAGGTGTCGGGGTAGCTCGTGGCCAGGGCGCGCACGAGTCGCCGCAGATCAGCGCCAGCCGGGATCGTGCCGACGAGGTCGCGAGAGAGGACAACCTTCTCCACCTCTCCCGCCGTGATCGCCTCGATCCCGGAGCGCACCGCCTGCCGGTAGCCGTCGGGATCGAGAAGACCGGGGCCGAGCGTCGCCGACCAGTGGGGGCCATAGGGAACGGATGTCGGCTGCTCAAGTTCGGGCTCGCCCTCGTGACGGATCGTCGTCACCCACGCCCGAACGCCGTGCACGCCGGTGATCGCCTGCGGAACGACAAGAAACGGGGGTTCGGCTGAGTCGGGGTCGAACCCGAGCGCGCCGAAGCCGACCAGACCGGTGCCGGGCAACTGCAGGGGATCGCTGATGCGGGCGTGGCTCACCAGCTCGCGCCAGACCTCGGCGATCGGGCGTGACAGCGGCGGCGCACCCGGCCCGCCGATCGTGACGACCGCCGAGCCGGAGCCGACGATGCCTTCTCCTCGACGCAGCCACGCCAGCGGATTAAGCGGGTCGGTCAGTGACAGCAGATCGGCGACCGGCTCGATCTCCCTTGTCTCGACCACCAGCGGTGGGAGAGGGGGATTGCGGGTCACCTCACCAGCCTAGACTTCCGGCGTGGATGCGGATCGACGCGGGCGCCCGGCGCCTGGCACGGTGACCCAGTTTCGGTGGCGCAAGTGGGACGGCGGCGTCCATTGGGTGCACGACTGCGTCTATCTCGGCCACGACAGCTGGGGAGAGTGGTTCGGGCAGCCGGCGGGGTGGCGCAGCATCCGTCCCGGCCGGGATGTCGTGACAGCCGGGCCGAACGTGACCCTCATGCCCCCGAGCGGCGAGTACGCGATGACGGTCAACGCGGCTCCCTCGCGCACCCGCATCTATATCGACCTCGGCTGGGACATCGGCTGGTCGCAGACAGTCCCCGGCGCCCCGGAGGGCATCGACATGGATCTGGACGTCGTGCGCGCCCTCGACGAGCGCGGGATCTGGATCGACGATCGCGACGAGTGGGACGAGCACCGGGTCCACTACGGCTACCCGCTTCACGTGGTCGAGCGGCTCGAGGCGCTCGCGGTCGACCTCGAGCAGCGGGTGCGCGCAGCGGAAGCCCCCTTCGACGATGCGACGGCGGATGCCTGGCTCGAGCGCCTCGCCGCCCTGGGTCTTCCTCCTCAAGATGTCGGTCGTTGAGCGGGCGCAGCGAGTCGAAACGCGTCGGGCTTCCCCCTGCAGGCTGCGCTCTAGACTCGACGCGTGACCCAGTCCCATCGCGCAGATCTTCAGAAAGACCCTGCCCGCGTCAGCGGGATGTTCGATGAGGTCGCGGCAGGCTACGACCGCACGAACACGATCCTGAGCGTCGGCAACGACCGTCTGTGGCGCATCGCGACGACGCGCGCGCTGTCGCCGCGTCCGGGTCAGCGCATCCTCGACCTCGCGGCAGGGACCGGCACCTCGAGCGTTGCGATCGCGCGGACGGGCGCCGAGGTCGTCGCCGCTGATTTCTCGCCCGGCATGATCGCCGAGGGTCGCCGTCGCCATGCGGGGGTGCCTGGCGTGAGCTTTGTCGAGGCGGATGCGACCAACCTTCCGTTCGAGGACGAAGAGTTCGACGCTGTGACGATCTCGTTCGGCCTCCGAAACGTGCAGGATGCCGACGCGGGCCTGCGTGAGATGCTGCGGGTCACCAAGCCGGGCGGGCGCCTCGTGATCTGCGAGTTCTCACATCCGACCTCTCCCGCGATCTCCGCTCTGTATCGGTTCTACAACGACCGCATCCTTCCCCCGATCGCACGACTCGTGAGTTCCAACGGCGACGCCTACGACTACCTGAACGAATCCATCCGGGCGTGGTCAGACCAACCGGCGCTGGCCGGCCGCATCCGGGCCGCTGGGTGGTCAGATGTGGCCTGGCGCAACCTGACGTTCGGTGTGGTTGCGCTGCACCGCGCGCGCAAGCCCGTCGGGGATGGTGCCTCCGAGCCCCGGTAGGCTTGTGCTGTGACCCCCTCTGCGTCAAGTTCCCGAATCGCGAGCCAGCTGGGTCTCGCGGAACGGATCTTCGCGGGCCCCCGTGCGCGTCGTCTCATTGAGAGCGTCGAGGCGGGGCTCGATCGGGTCGATGCGAACCTCGAGCGAGAGCTTCACGTTTCGGATGCGCTCGCCGACGCGACAAGCCGGTACCTGTTCGATGCCGGCGGCAAGCGCGTGCGTCCGATGCTCGCTCTGCTGACCGCGCACCTCGGAGATGGCGTGACAGAGGACGTCGTCGAGGCTGCCACGGCGCTCGAGCTCACCCACCTCGGTTCGCTCTATCACGACGACGTGATGGATGACGCCGACAAGCGTCGCGGGGTGCCGAGCGCTCACTCGGTGTGGGGCAATAACATCGCCATCCTGACGGGCGACCTCCTCTTCGCCCGGGCAAGCCAGATCATGGCGCGCCTCGGCGAGGGAGCCATCCGGCTGCAGGCGAACACGTTCGAGCGTCTCGTCCTCGGTCAGATGCACGAGACTGTCGGCCCGACGGATGCCGACGATCGCGTCGGGTTCTACCTGCAGGTCTTGGCAGACAAGACTGGATCGCTGATTGCCGCGGCAGCGCAGTCGGGCATCATCTTCAGCAACGCTCCCACCGAGTACGAAGAGCCGGTGCGCACCTTCGGTGAGGCAGCCGGCGTTGCCTTCCAGCTGCTGGATGACGTCATCGATCTCTCGGCAGATCCCGATGAGACCGGCAAGGTGCCGGGGACGGACCTCCGCGCTGGCGTCCCGACGATGCCCTATCTGCTTCTCGCGCGCCGTGACGACCCCGAGGCTCGCGCTCTTCGCGACCGGATCGACGAGGGCGTCGCCCGGATCGCTGACGGCGAGGACCCCGCGCTGCTGGACGAGCCTCTTGCGATGCTTCGGTCTGACAGGTCAACGCGCGAGACTGTGGAACTCGCCAACGCTTGGTCGCGTGATGCGATCGCGGCACTCGATCCCATCCCTGACGGCCCGGTCCGCGAAGCCCTCACGAGGTTTGCGGAGGCCGTCGCCGACCGCTCGAGCTGAGGCCGTCCCGGCGCTCTTGCGCCGAATCACCGTGCTCTCGCGTCCCGAAAGGAACACATGACCACTCTGAGGTTGGCCATCGTCGGCGCAGGCCCGGCGGGCATCTACGCTGCTGACATCCTGCTGAAGGCGGAGCGCGCGTTCGACGTGTCGATCGACCTGTTCGAGCAGCTGCCTGCGCCGTACGGCCTCGTCCGATACGGCGTAGCTCCCGACCACCCTCGCATCAAGGGCGTCATCACGGCCCTGCGCGAAGTGCTCGACAGGGGCGACATCCGCATCTTCGGCAACGTCGAGTTCGGTCGCGACATCACCCTCGACGACCTCAAGCGCCACTACAACGCCGTCATCTTCGCCACCGGCGCCGTCCGCGACGCGACCCTCGACATCCCGGGAATCGACGCCGAAGGGTCGTATGGTGCTGCCGACTTCGTGAGCTGGTTCGACGGGCACCCCGATGTGCCGCGCACGTGGCCATTGACGGCGCAGTCGGTAGCAGTCGTCGGCAACGGCAACGTCGCCCTCGACATCACCCGGATCCTCGCCAAGCACGCCGATGATCTGCTTCCCACCGAGATTCCGGCCAACGTCTACGAGGGACTCAAGGCCTCGCCGGTGACCGACGTCCACGTCTTCGGCCGTCGCGGCCCCGCGCAGGTCAAGTTCACCCCTCTCGAGTTGCGCGAGCTCGGCGAGCTGCGGGATGTCGACATGGTCGTCTACGACGAGGACTTCGACTACGACGAGGCGTCCCGCACCGCGATCGAGAGCAACAAGCAGGTCAAGGTCATCGACCGCGTGCTGCAGGAATGGCGGACCCGACCCGGCGTGAACAACGCGGGCGGAACGGCATCCCGTCGCCTGCACCTGCACTTCTGGGCGCGTCCCGTCGAGGTGAAGGTGGATGAGACAGGTCACGTGTCCGGCTTCGTCTACGAGCGCACGCGTCCCGATGGGCAGGGTGGTGTTGCCGGAACCGGCGAGTTCCGCCAGGTTCCCATCCAAGCCATCTATCGCGCCGTCGGCTACTTCGGTTCGCCGCTTCCCGAGGTGCCGTTCGATGAGCGGCACGGTGTCATCCCCAACCACGAGGGGCAGGTTCTGCGCGCCGACTCCAATGAGCGGGCGCCGGGACTGTACGCGACCGGATGGATCAAGCGCGGCCCGGTCGGGCTCATCGGTCATACCAAGTCCGACGCGATGGAGACCGTCCGCCACCTGATCAACGACCAGGGTTCGTGGTGGCAGCCCGAAGACCCGTCGGAGGCTGCGATCCCCGCGCTCCTTGCCGAGCGAGGCGTGCAGTGGACGGATCTCGAGGGCTGGCACCGCCTCGATCAGCATGAAATCGGCCTGGGTGAACCTGAGGGTCGCGCCCGCATCAAGGTGGTGCCTCGCGACGAGATGGTCACCATCTCTCGAGGCGAGTGAGTTCCCCGCGGAGGCTGTCGCCGGGGCTGATCGCAGCTCTCGGCTTCGTCTCCGCTGTCGGTCCGTTCGCGACCGACATGTATCTCGCGTCCTTCACCGACATCGCGGGCGACCTCGGCGTTGACGCCGCGGCAGTCCAGCTCACCCTGACCTCCTTCCTCGTGGGTGTAGCAGTCGGGCAGCTCGTGCTCGGGCCCTGGTCGGATCGCGTCGGACGACGCCCCGTGCTTGTCGTCGGGGGTGTCGTCTTTGCCCTCTCGAGCATCGCGCTGGTGTTCGCCCCGACGATCGCGGTGTTCGTCATCCTGCGATTCGTGCAGGGGTTTTCGGGATCTGCAGGCATGGTCCTCGGGCGCACCGTGGCTGTCGATCTCAGCCCCAAGGACACGGCGGTGCGCGCACTGAGCCTCATTGTGGTGGTCGTCGGGGTTGCGCCGCTGGTCGCACCGCCGATCGGCGGTCTGCTCAGCGAGTTCGTTGGCTGGCGCGGAGTGATGGCAGCGCTTGCGATCGTTGCGGTGGTAATGCTGGTCGTGTCGCTGGTTCTTGTTCCGGAATCCCTTCCCGTCGAGCACCGTCATACCGCGGGGATGTCGCAGACGGTCGGCGCCTTCCGCGCGCTGCTCGCCGACCGGGCCTTCCCGCTCTACGCGGGTGCCTACGCGCTCACGTTCGGGGCGATCATGGCGTACGTGTCGGCATCGCCGTTTGTCGGTCAGGTGGTGCTCGGGATGTCGCCGACGGTGTACTCGGTCTCGTTCGCTGTTGCAGCCAGCGGCGTCATCCTCTCGAACATCGTGAACGCCCGGGTCGCCGTGCGGTTCGGACCGAGACGGATGCTGGGTGTCGGCCTCGGCGCCACGGCCTGCGCCGCAGCGCTTCTGCTCGTGCTGACACTGACCGGCACGCTCACGATCCCGGGCTTCATCGCCGGCGCGTTTCTGCTCACCCTCGGGCTCGGGTTCACGATGTCCAATGCCAGTGCGCTGGGCCTTGCCCGCGCCGATCGAGCCCGCGGTGCAGGCTCAGCAATCCTGGGGACATCGCAGTTCGTGGTCGGCGCTGTCGCATCACCGCTCGTGGGGTTGGCGGGAGAGGACACGGCGGTGCCGATGGCCGTGGTCATTGCGGCGATGATGGCGCTCTCGCTGCTGCTCGGCATCCTGGCCCTGCGAACAACCCGTCGCGGTCGCCGCTGAGCAGACGGGCGCGCGCTCTCCTCGTGTTTTACATTGGGGAAGTCCAGAGTGTGTGCAGGTGAGGTGGTCGCCCGCGCACTGTACGAAGGAGTACCTATGTTCCGGTTCCGTTTTCTTCCTGCCGTTGCCGTCGTCGGCATTCTGGTACTCGTGGGCTGTGCGCCGACGCCCGAGCCCTCGACCACGCCGAGCTCTGAGGTAACGCAGAACGACACGCCCAGCTCTGAGCCGACGCAAGAACCACAGTCGTTCGTCGGCAACGTCCCCGCGGACTGTGCCGCCGTCGGTACGGCTGAGAGCCGCGCCGACTCGGTCGACCAGCTGAATCTGCAGGGCGACGGCGTCGGCTTCGTCCGTCCGGCTCCCGAGGGCGCCACGCTGCTGCTCGGGTGCGACTGGTTCGCCGGCGACACGTCAGGGGTGCTGTTGCTGATCAGCGAGGTTGACCCCGCGGCTGCCGAGGCTTACGTCGCGACTCTTCCCGATCAGGGTTACACCTGCGTCACGGGGGATGCCGGAAACCCGGTGTGCCAGATGGTCACGCCGAACTCCCAGTACCCCGTCGACACTGTCGAGACGATCACGAGCCGCGAGGACATCTGGATCTACTCGTCAGTGACGAACGTGGATGCCGAGATGCTGCTGAGCGATCTGAATCTGCAGATCTGGGGCAACTGAGCGAGAGCGGGTGCCGATAGTCTCGGCACATGGAAGAGGTGTGGCTTCCTGACCTGCTCGGCGGTCGCTTCCGGCAGCGCACGCTGAGTCTGGGCAGCGACGCCGAGGGCGAGATCGTCGCCACGCTCGTGCGACTGCCGCCGTCGTGGCCTGCCACGTGGACAGGACGTCTTCGCGACGTCGATGTTCTCTACGTGCACGGGTGGTCGGACTACTTCTTCCAGACAAGCCTCGCGCAGTGGTGGGCTGACCGGGGCGCCCGGTTCTATGCGCTCGATCTGCGCAAGTACGGACGGAGCCTGCGCCCGGATCAGACTCCGGGTTACGTCTCCTCGCTGTCCGCGTACGACGCAGACATTGCTGCGGCGCTGTCCGCGATGGGACGGGACGAGAGGCCGGGGCGGCGTCTCGTGCTGCTCGGCCACTCCACGGGAGGGCTCACGCTGTCGCTGTGGGCGGCGCGGCATCCGGGGCTCGCGTCAGCCCTCGTGCTCAACAGTCCGTGGCTGGAGTTTCAGACAGGGGCCCGGGGCAGGGAGGCGCTCTCGCCGTTGGTGGCGGCCCGTGCTCGGTGGGATCCGTTGGGCATGCATCCGGTTGTCGATCTCGGCTTCTATACCCGCGCGCAGCGCGAGGTCGGAACTCTGCCGGAGGCGCCGGACGGATGGCGACCTGAGCGTGGGTTTCCGACCACTCCGGGCTGGCTCAAGGCGGTGCTCGACGGCCACGAGACGGTTGCGGACGGCATCGAGGTGGGATGCCCTGCGCTCGTCATGCTGTCGCAGCGGTCGAGTTCGCCGCTGATGTGGCGCCCCGACATGCTCGAGACAGACTCCGTTCTGGTCGTCGACGACATCGCCAAGGCTGCGACGCGCCTAGGCCGCCTCGTGACCATCGCGCGGATCGAGGGCGCGCTCCACGACGTGTTCCTCTCCCGCGCAGCCGTGCGGGAAGAGGCCTACCGCGTGCTGGGGGAGTGGATGCAGTCGCAGGCGCTTCGCTAGCCTGCGGAGGGTGCTCGACCGTCTCCGACGGCCTGCCCCTCTCGCAGGTTGCGGACGAAGCTGCTAATCGAATCGTGCAATTCGGGATGAGCCGAGTCAAGCGGAACCTCTTCGGCTACAGCAGCGGACAACTCATCGAGCACATCCGAGACCGCCGCTGCTGCGCGACGGAGCCGCCACGACTCGAACTCGCTGACGAGGTCGTCGCGCGTGATCTCGGCATGCCGGTACTTCCGGTTCATGGCGAGCGCCAGTCGACCATCTCCTCCGGAAGGGTGGGCGAGGGGCACCTGGTCATATGCCGGAGCGAGTGTCGGCACGTCGTTGGCGGGATGCACCAACCCGAGGTTCTTCGTGTGCATGTCGAGATTGCCGATACCGACGGCGAGAACGGTCATCCGCGCGAGGCGGAGCACATCTTCGGACCCGGCATACTGCAACAGTGCACCGGCGATGCGGGCGAGCGAGACCACGCCTCCGAGCTCCTGGTACTTCTGATTGCCGCTCGCGCCCAGCACCTGGTTGAAATCCTCCTGGTGGATGCGCGCGCCACCGGCTCGATCAAAACGTTCGATCACGAGCGTCGGCAGTCCGTCGAACTCCTCGACTCGGGTATCGAAAGCCGCGAGTCCGAGGCGACGTGCGAGGCGCGCGCCGTACTCCTCATCGAAGATGACAGTTGGTCGTGTGGGCAGTTGAGGCTTCAGGATGTGCGTCGACGGGAAGCCGCCGAGTGCTTGGTTCCACCTGGCTCCGGTTCGCGCCAAGACGATCTTCGGCTGGACGCCGCCGAGTGAGGTCCGCCCAGAGTCCGTCGCGTTCCCGAGCGGAGCGCCGATCGGATCCTCCAGGAGGCGTCGGATCCCCTCAGCGTCGATCGGGATCACCTCGGGAGTTCGTGGTTCCGACGGGTCGTCGACATCCCAGATCTGCAACGCACCCGCGACGTCACGGCCGTACCGCGCCAGAAACGCGGGTATGTCGCCGCGCCGCACACCACCCTGCGTGAGCATGTAGTCGAGTTGGTCGCCTTCGGGCAGGAGCTCCGCGAACCAATTTCGGCGACGCCCCGCATGTTGCCTTGGCATCGAAGCCAGTAATGGAATCACAACCGACATCACCCGGCTGTTTACCCCGAATGTCTCCCGTGCCTCATCGGTGATCTCGATGTCGAACGAGCGTGCATCGGGGCCGTGGATGTGTCCGACGATCGTGCCATAGAGCTCGACAGCGAGCCTCATGGCCGGGCTTCACCATCCCACATCGCCGATAGCTCGACCCCGGTCGCCCGCATGAGGTCGAACATTCGACGAGCCCAGATCGTGGGCTTTCCGGATTCGAGCTCACTGACAGACCGCTGCGAGATGCCGAGCTGGTCGGCTAGCTCCATCTGTGTCAGGCCTCTTGCGAGCCTCGCCTGTTGGATCGCAAGCCCGATGTCGGCTGGGGAGCGCAGCTTTGCTTCGTACGATGCCATGGCCGTCCCTACTACGAAATCCGGATAGGCCAAGTCTATTACGAAATCCGTATGAGGATAGGTCATTACGAAATCCGGATACGGCAAGTTGTCGCGGGATCCCACGGGTGCTCGACGAAGCCGTCTGTTGTCGCCGCCCTCCATTAGCGTGGAGGGGTTGCACGGATCGAGGGGACACAGCGTGGTCACGGGTGAGCTCAGACGCCAGGTCGACAAGGTCTGGGATGCCTTCTGGTCGGGCGGCATCGCCAATCCCGTCGAGGTGATCGAGCAGATCACGTATCTGCTGTTCATCCGGCGGCTCGACGACCTGCAGTTGCTCGCTGAGAAGAAGGCAGCCCGCTTCGGCGAGGAGGTCGAGAACCCAGTCTTTCCCGAGGGGTACGACAGTGATCTCCCGAGCCGTCGGCCGTACCGCGATCTGCGATGGAGCGTGTTCACGAACTACGCGCCAGCCGAGATGTTCGAGGTCGTCTCCGAGCATGTGTTCCCGTGGCTGCGCCGACTGGGTGCCGAGGGGTCGAGCTACGCGCGGAACATGCGCGATGCCCGGTTCACGATCCCGACCCCCGCGCTGCTGACGAAGGTCGTCGACCTCCTGCACGAGATTCCGATGGAAGATCGAGACACCAAGGGCGACATCTACGAGTACATGCTCTCGAAGCTCGCAACCAGCGGCACGAACGGGCAGTTCCGCACGGCCCGGCACATCATCAAGCTCATGGTCGACCTGCAGCGTCCGCGCCCCGACGACCTCATCATTGACCCGGCCGTCGGCACCGCCGGGTTCCTCGTCGCCGCCGAGGAGTACCTGCGCGAGCACCACCCCGAGCTGTGGGCGGATGCCGCCAGTCGCGCCCACTTCAACGGGCCGATGTTCACCGGCTACGACTCCGATGCCGCTATGGCCCGCATCGCCAGCATGAACATGCTGCTGCACGGCGTCGAGAACCCGACGATCGAGCGTGCCGACGCGCTCTCTGAGGGGCATCCGGGCGATGACCGCTACACGCTCGTGCTCGCCAATCCGCCGTTTGCCGGGTCGCTCGATCAAGAGACCGTCTCGAAGGATCTGCAGAAGCTCGTCAAGACCCGCAAGACCGAGCTGCTCTTCCTCGTGCTCATGATCCGGATGCTGCGCAACGGCGGACGTGCCGCGGTCATCGTGCCCGAGGGCGTGCTGTTCGGGTCGAGCAACGCGCACAAGGCGGTGCGCAAGCTGCTGATCGATGACCACAAACTGGATGCCGTCATCAAGCTCCCATCGGGAACCTTCAAGCCCTACACGGGGGTCTCGACCGCCATCCTGCTCTTCACGAAGACCTCATCGGGCGGCACCGACCGCGTGTGGTTCTATGATGTGCGCGCCGACGGCATGACCCTGGACGACAAGCGCACCCCCATCGAGGCGAACGACCTTCCCGACGTGCTTGCCCGGTGGCAGAACCTGGATGCCGAAACTGCACGGGCGCGCACCGACCAGAGCTTCTTCGTCCCGAAGCAAGAGATCGTCGACAACGGCTACGACCTGAGCCTCAACCGCTACAAAGAGATCGAGATCGAGGAGGTCGAGCACCGCTCCCCGGTGGAGATTCTCGACGAGCTGGATGCCCTCGAAGTCGAGATTCAGGACGGCCTCAAGCGCCTGCGGGAGATGCTCGCGTGAGGTGGGTACCCATCGGCGACATCGTGACGGTAACGGGCGGCGGCACGCCGCGGATGTCCGAGCCGTCGTTCTTCGATGGCGATATCCCCTGGGTAACGCCGAAAGACATGAAGCAGCACACAATCGATCGATCTGCGATCCGCCTTAGTCCGACAGGGGTCGCGAACTCGCCCGCCAAGATTGTGGACGCTGGATCGACACTCGTGGTCGTGCGGTCGGGTGTGCTTAAGCACACACTCCCGGTTGCGATTGCCGCGCGTCCGGTGGCTCTGAATCAGGACATGAAGGCTCTGTCGCCAAAGCGTGAGTTCGTTACTCCTGAATACCTGGTCCGCTTGGTAAAGGCGCAAGAGTCGCGCGTGCTCAGATCCGTGCGCGCTACGACAGCAGACAATTTCCCCATCGACACCCTGCTCGGAATCGAGATCCCCCTCCCGCCTCTCCCCGAGCAGCGCCGCATCGCCGCAATCCTCGACGAGGCCGATGCCCTCCGAATGGCCCGGCGGCGATCAGTGAGCCGTCAGGCCTGACTCGCGCCAAGTTAGTGCGTGACGCTCGCGGCGACGGCGTCGAGGATGGCTTGCGCCGTGTCGCCGGGTGGGGTCTTCGCTACGATCTCG